>CAYTCZ010000218.1:0-4539 GCA_964436315.1 uncultured Gaiellales bacterium
CAGCGGGCGGCACAGACATCACACCTGCGCCCTCTTCACTGTGGGACACCGCCCGGCTGGTCGGCGGGGGCGGACGGCGAGAGTGTCGAATCCGCCTCTGCCCGACGTAAACCGCCGCGGCTGACCCTCAACGGGTTCCTCCGACTCGAGCGGCTACGAGATCGGCGGGAGACGCATGGCGACGATCGACGTGGTGTGGCGTGCGAAGCTTCTGCCAGGCCCAATGGAGGAGAGGAGCGCTCCTTCTGCCATTGAGATCTTCAGATTCGAGATCGAGGCCTCTGAACTCGTCGCTCTCGATGACGAGATTCGGGAGGCGATCGAGGCCTAGCTCTCGGGGGCCGGAATGGCCGATGTCGAGCTCTACTTCGGACCGGAGAGACAACGCGTCTCGGCGCGTCTCTCGATCGAGCCCGACTCGCGGGAGGCCGCGATCACCCAGCTGCGGGCGATACTCGAGCTTGAGCCGCTGAAGGCCATGGCTGGCGGGGCCTGGACGATCGTCTCGGAGCCCGACCCGGAGCGACACTAGTCAGGAAGACTCGTCTCGTCTTTCGCCATCCCGCCGCGCGCGGTCAGCGGCAAGTCCGCTCAGGGAAGCCGCACGATGCTCTTCTCTCGGCGGCGGAGGTCGAAGAACTGTTCCCAGGCGGCGGTTCGCTTGACCTCTCGCCAGGAGAGCCCCTGTCGACGCAGCAGCAGGACCTCGATCCGGAGTCGGCGCTGCCACCAGGCACGCTCCCTGCGGGTCAACTCGCCGAACGCGAACGTCTGCCACTCCTCGGGCCAGGGGAGCGGGCGAGCTTGCCGGTGGCCGATCCGGCCATCGCCCCTGAGCGTGAGATAGCCGCCTCCGACGCTGCTCAGGTCGATGCCCACGCCCGTGATCCGGACAGACCACGCCCCGCCGACGACCCGAAACCGCAGCTCGCGGCCGCCGAAGGCAACCGTCCGGGCGTTGATCCGACGTTGCCAGGAGGCGCCCGAGAAGCGCACGTCCGGATCGTCTTCTCCGGGAAGGCCGACCACGGTGATCTCGCCCTGCGCCAGTTGCCCGAGTAGGGCACCGCGGGCCGAGAGAGCCAACTCGCCGTCGCCCCCCTCGAGCGCGAGCATCTCGCTCCTGGCGGTGAGGAATCGGCTGAGTTTCTCGGGGCCGGCTGCCACACCCGCACGAGCCGGCCCGCCCGCGAACAGTGCAAGCGCCAGGGCGAGCGCGAAGAGGGCTGTGTTTCTCACGGCACCGTCAGTTCTCCAAAAGCCTGCCAAGCACTCGTGAAGAGCCTGTAAGCGACGGGCTTCGAACGGTGTAAAAAGGCTGTTAGGACTGACCGCACACCCTTGCGGCAGCGCGGCCCAGTCCCGAGGCTGTTCGTATCGTTCCCCGCACGCTCGCGTCGGCACGAACCGAGCGAGACGCGCCGAGAGCAGGGCCGCACGTCTCATGCCTCGTCGTCTTCCTCCTCGCGCTTGTCCTCTCGGGCCTCGCTGCGGGGATGACACACGCTGCTCCGGGGCGGATCGCAGTCGGACTCGCCCCTCATGCCTCGATCGAACGAGTCTCAGCGAGAGTCGCAGCTCACACAGGCACACAGCCGGAGCGACAGCTCGAGGCGCTTGGCGTGCTCGTTGTCACTGTTCCCGACGTCCCGCGGGCACTCACCCGCCTGCACTGGCTCTCGGGAGTGAGCTACGTCGAGCCGATTCGCCGGAGCCGACGGCTTGCCTTCGTGCCCGACGATCCCCTCGCCGTCTCCCAGTGGTATCTCGCCTTCGTCCGCGCCTTCGACTTCTGGGCCGAGCGCCCACCGACGGCGCCCGTGCTCGTCGCCACGATCGACTCCGGTATCGACGGAGGCCACCCCGAGTTTGCCGGCCGGATCGAGGCCGCACGGAGCTTCGTCGCGGGCAAGGCGACGAGGGATCCGCTCGGTCACGGGACGATGGTCGCCGGTGAGATCGCTGCAGCGATCGACAACGGCCGCGGCATCGCCGGCATGGCCTTTCCGGCCAGGCTCCTGGTCGCCAAGGTCGCGCGTCGAGACGGCACCGTCTCGACCGAGGCGATCGCCCGGGCGATCCGTTGGGCCACCGACCGGGGGGCAGAGGTGATCAACCTCAGCTTCGGCGGACTCCGCGATCCGGCGAACCCCGCCCGCGATACCTACTCCCGCCTCGAGCACGCCGCGATCGAATATGCGGTCAGCCGCGGCGTCCTCGTCGTCGCCCCGACGGGAAACTGTCAGGCGATCTGTCCTTTCGGCTTCGCTCACTACCCGGCGGCCCTGCCCCACGTGCTCGGGGTGAGCGCCGTCGCACAGGATGGCCGGGCGCTTTCGTTCTCCAACCGTGATTCCCGCTACAACGACCTGGCCGCGCCCGGAACCGGCATCATCTCCACCCTCCCGACCACGCTCACGGACGCTTCCTGTGGCGATCCGGGCTACTCGCTCTGCGCCTCGGATCCCTTCCAGCGGCTCGGGCAGGGCACCTCCTTCGCGGCGCCGCTTGTCTCCGCCGCGGCTGCCCTCCTCCTCTCCGAGCAGCCGAATCTGCGGCCGGACCAGCTCCGCCAGTTGCTCGTTCGCTCGGCTCGTGATCTCGGTCCCGCGGGGCGAGACAGAGAAACAGGCGCCGGAGCGCTCGACGTCACCGCCGCCCTCGTCTCGCTTTCGGGGCCGCGGTTCGCGGCCGACCACCTCGAGCCCAACGACGACCTCGGTCGTGATGCGCCCAAGCTGTGGGGGAAGAGGCGATCGCTTCGGGCGACCTTCGATCGTTACGACGATCCGCTCGATGTCTACCGTGTCTTCCTGCGCAAGGGTCAGCGTCTCTCCGCCAGGCTGCAGCTTCCGGCGGGGACGAAGGGGAGGCTCATCCTCTGGCCGCCCCGAACGGGTCCGCTCTCTCTCTGGCGCCCAGCCCGCGAGCGTCGTATCGAAATGGTTCGTCCGGCCCAAAAAACGAGGAGTCGACGCGCGCCGTCGCTCAACTACCGGGCGAGGCGACAGGGCTGGCACAGCCTTGCCCTCCGGCTGACGAAGGGGCCGCGAGCTGGCTACATGCTCAAGCTCGTGAAGAGGCGAGCGGCGAAGTGAGATGGGGGAAGCCCTGTGTCCAGCAGCAGGAGAGTCTTCTGGGCGAGTGAACACATCGCGCCCGGCCTGCTCGCCAACCCAGCGCCGGGCAGGATTCGGCTTGTTTACCGCGCCGGTCACGTGAACGGCCAACGCCTGCCCGATCGACAGCGCCCGCCTCCATCTGTAACCGTGTCGAGGTCGTCCACGAGGAGGGCTGATGCGATTCCACGTCCTGATCACCCCGAGGTTTCCAATTCCACCCGATCAAGTTCCGGCGATCGTCGACGGTGTCGAGGCCTGGCATGAGCGCTGGGCCGAGGCCATCCACGAGCTGGGCATGTTCCCAGCCGGGGGCGCCTTTGCCATCCTCGACGTCGTAGATGAGGCCAGCCTGCACGAGATGATGCTGGAGATGCCGGCGACGCCCTTCTCGAACGTCGAGATCCGGGCCTTCGTCGATGCGGCGACGGGCTTTCGGCAGTTTCGGAAGACGCTCGTCGCCCTGGCCCAAACGGCCTGAGTCTCCGTGGTCGCACACGATGAACGTCAGCTACCGCTTGGCAGCGAGCGGCAGATGGCGACGACCTCGAGTCGCCAGGCGACGTCGTTCTCCGTGTAGGCCTGTGCCGTGGCACTCCAGCTCGCCTCCGGACTGAGGGTGGAGGAGGTGAGCGCCACTGGCACCAATTCATCGTCCTCGGTAACGATCGCGGCACCCCCCGAGACGACCTGCGTATCACCGGGACAGCTGGCGCGGACGGGGCCCTTGCTCTCGGCCGCGTCCGTCTCGCTCGCGGCCTCGACGACCTGCAGCTCGAGGGCACCGATCGAGGGGTCGAAGCCCTCGAGCGACTCCGCGACCGTCGCCCGCTCAGCCGTTTCGGCCGTCTCTGCCGCGGGTACGATCGCCAGGGTCGACTCGTCGATGTCATCGCCCGTCAGCGACTCGTCGAGTACCTTCGCCCCGGTAACGGCGTCGGCGGCGAGCTTGGCCTCGGTGACCGCCTCCTCGGCGAGCTTGGCTTCGGTGACCGCCTCTTCGGCCAGCTTCGACTCGACGATCACGCCATCTCGGAGCTTCGCCCGACGCACCGCCTCGTCGGCAAGCGTGTCCGTGTCCACAGCACCCTCGGCGAGCGCCTCGGTTCCGACTGCTCCGAGAGCGAGCTTGGTGGCGACGACGGAGGCCTCGGCGAGCTTCGCCTCCGTCACCGCGCCGTCCTGGAGCTCATCCGTTCCGACGCTCGCCTCGCTGGGAAGGACGCGCACCTCTTCTGATTCGGTCACAGCGATCAGCGCGACGACGATCGCCCCCGCCGCGACGACGAGCGCCAGCGCGGCGAGCACGATCGGGAGCCAGTCTCGCTGAGGTTCCGGCGCGGCTGGGGGCACCTCATAGCCCGGTGGTGGTTGTTCGTACTGTGACATCTGTTCCCTCCTCGTTGTGATCTCCTCGCCG
>CAYTCZ010000219.1:0-4525 GCA_964436315.1 uncultured Gaiellales bacterium
ATTCCGACGCCGGGCTCGGATGGCGGAAAGAGCCACGCGTACCTCACCGACTTCGGAACTCGAACGGAGATCCCGTGCAAGGAGAGAGCCGACGCGTCCCACGCTCCAGACGGGATCCAATACGTCGCACCCGAGCAGGTCGACGGTAGACCGATCAGCCCTCGGACAGACGTCTATGCCCTCAGCTGCGTCTTCTACGAGTGCATTACAGGCAAGCCACCATACGGCGGCAGCTCGGGGGTGGGCGTGCTCAAGGCCCATCTCCACGCGGAGCCTCCCACGATGGGCATCGGGGAACAGGGACGCCGAGTCGACCGGGTCGTCGCGCAGGCCATGGCCAAGTGGCCCGAAGAGCGCTATTCGACCTGTCTCGAACTCGCTCTCGCTGCCCACCGCGCTCTGACTCCGCGATCGGCTGCACCTGATCCCACAGTCTCGGAGTCGTCCCGTCCGAAGCCAGGCACCGCCCGGTCCGCGTCACCGCCTCCGACGATCTCGAAAATCCAGTCGGCCAAGACGGATCAGCGGCCCAAACCCCAGACAACTCGTCGCCGAGTCGGACGGAAAGGTCTGCTGACGGCGCTGCTCCTTGGTGCCGCTCTCGTTGCTCTCGTCGTCGCTGCGATCGCGTTCACCGAAACCTCCCCCGACGAGCCGGCGCAAGCGGGGGAAGTGTCCACTCCGACTGGGGTGGGCCTCGAATCCGACCCAGCTCGAGTCGAGCCCGACCATGCTTCAGGGACTGCTGCCGTCGACAGAAGTCAAATCGTCGAGCAGCCACGTGCGCCGGACCATGCTCTCGTTGAAATCGACGCCGCGTCGGGTGAGATCGTACGGACGATTGAGCCGGCCACGCGCGGGCGGCTCGAAACGTACGCCTTCGGGAGATCCGCCGCGTGGCTGGCGACGCCGACCGAAGGGACGGTCTCACGCCTCGACCTCGAGACTGAGACGGTAACTCGCACCCTCGACGTTCCCGGACATCCGATCGACGTTGCGCTCGGCCAGCGATCGGTCTGGGTAGCGAGCGCCAATCGCGCAAGTCAGCTCGACTCGTCGATTCCTGGGGGCCCAGGGATTCTCGCAAAGGTCAGTCCCCGGGCCGGACGTGTGATCTCGGCGACCGACCTGGCGTACTCGTGGCCCGTGGCCGTCGCGACAGGCCCGCGCGAGATCTGGGTTGCCGCGACTGGCTCCAAAGGCCACGGACTCGTTCGGGTGGAGCCAGAAACGAACGAGGTGGTGGCGTCAACTCCGCTAGAGGTGAGACCGATCGCCATTGCAACCACTCAGGACTCTGTCTGGATCACGGGACGTTCCTTCCAAGACCTGCGGAATGCGATCCCCCGCAACACGCTCACGCGGGTCGACACGGCCAGCAACGAGGTCGTCGCGACCATCGAGCTCGAAGACCCACCCGGAGACCTGCTCGGTTCGCTCGCATCCGGACCAGGCTCGAATTCGGCTTCGAACGACGAGTCCGTGTGGGTCGTTTCGGAGGCCATCGGCTCCCTAACCCGTGTCGACGAATCGACGAATCGTGTTGTGCAGACGATTCAAGTTGACGACGGTAGCGTTCGCGCAGGTCCGTGGGGACTGGGCGTCGTCGTGGGCGGAGGTTCTGTCTGGGTGGCGAGCTTCTTGCACAAGCACGTGAAGCAGATCAATCCGGAGTCGAGCCAAGTCATCTCGACGATCGAGCTGCCGGGACGACCGATCGACATCCAGGGAGTCGGCGATGCGATCTGGGTCACGGTCATCCCGACGAACGATTTGACGGAGACCGACGCCGGATGACCTCCGTCGGCACGGATCCCCGCATCGGCACCGAGCTCGCCGGCTACCGGATCGAGGCGCTGCTCGGGCGGGGTGGCATGAGCGACGTCTATCTCGCGACCGATCTCCGTCTCAAGCGCAAGGTTGCACTGAAGTTGCTCGCGCCGGATCTCGCCAAAGACGAGCGGTTCCGGGAGCGGTTCCTGCGCGAATCGGAGCTGGCGGCGTCGATCGATCATCCAAACGTGATTCCGATTTACGAGGCCGGGGGGGTCGAAGACCTCCTCTACATCGCGATGCGCTACGTCGACGGAACCGATCTGTGGAAGCTGCTCGATGAGGAGCACACACTCACTCCGCGGCGAGCGCTCGCGCTCACCGATCAGGCCGCGGATGCGCTCGACGCGGCGCACGAGAGCGGTCTCGTCCACCGAGACGTCAAGCCCGAGAACATCTTGATCGCCTCTCGTGGTGAGCGGGAGCACTGCTATCTGACTGACTTCGGACTGACGAAGGACACTGTCCAGGAAGGCAGCCTGACGGAAGCCGGACAAGTGCTCGGGACGATCGACTACGTCGCGCCGGAGCAGATCGAGGGAGACGACATCGATGGGCGCGCCGACGTCTACAGCCTCGGCTGTGTGCTCTACGAATGCCTCACGGGAGAGCCGCCGTTCACGCGCCAGCGAAAGCTACAGGTGCTGTTCGCCCACTTGAAAGACGACCCGCCGTCCGCGAGCTCGAAGCGCGCCGACCTCACCAAGGGATTCGACCAGGTCATCGACAAGGCACTCGCGAAGGACGCCGACAAGCGCTACGAAAGCTGCGGAGAGTTTGCTGAGGCTGCCCGGGCCGCGCTTGGTTTCAGTACGGCTGAGCTCCCGATTCCGCCTCTGGAGCGGAAGAAATCGCGCAAGCGGCCGGCACTCGTCGCTACTGTTGTCGGCCTCGCGCTCACCGTCGCGGCGGTTGTCGCGGCCGTATTGATCACAGGGGGCGGGGGGGACGAGGCAGCTCCGCCCGCCACGACGGACCTCACAACGAACGCGATTCAACGGATCGACCCAGAGACCGGCGGCCTTGCCGCGACGATTCCGGTCGCGTCGAGCGATGCACTGGGAGTAGGTGAAGGCTTTGTCTGGGTGCTCGACAAGAGTGAGCGCGCACTAGCGGCGATCGACCCCGATACGAACGAGGTCTCCCGTGAGGTCAGCCTCGAATCCGTCCCTGGCACTCCAAACATCATGGTTACGGGTGAAGGTGCTGTCTGGTTCGGATACGACGCATTTGCCATCACCGAGCTTCGGGTACATGAATGGCTCTGGGCGTATCACGTTGAGACAGAGTCCCTCTCGCAGTCGCCGATCGGGAAAGAGCTGATCTTCCTGTTCGGAACAAGCGACGGGGACCTCTGGGGGGCTCCGCAGCTGAGCGCCGCTGGGGGAACGGGTGAAAGCTTGGGGCGACTGGTTCGCGTTCCTGCGCAAGAGCCGGAGCGAGCCACGGAGCTCGAGTTCCCGGAGACCGGATCAGTTTCAGCCGAATTCCAGGTCGACGAAATCGCATTGAGCAATGGCGATCTCTGGGTCAGCACATTCTCTACTGAGGACTTCGATCCAGGCGCACGCAACCACATCTATCGAGTGGATCCGGCAACGAACGAAGTCGGCGAGGGCATCGAACTCCCCGGAGATCCGACGGCGATCGCAGCGGATGAACGCGGGCTCTGGCTCACTTATCGAACGGACGGCAAGCTTCGGAAGATCGATTCGGACACAAATCAGCTCGAAGACGTTTTGACCCTGCGAAACCCGGAGGAGCTCGCAATCGCGGGCGGCTCGCTTTGGGTCACGAACAGTCGCGATGGGGTCGTCTTTCGGATCAACCCTGAGACACTCGATGTCGAGACCATCCCGATTGGAGGAACGCCACTCGATATCGCAGCCGGCGAGGGCGGCGTCTGGGTCACCGTGCGGCCGCGCTAGCGCGCCGAGCCGGCCATCGTCCAGGTGAAGCGGGTCAGGCTCTGTTCGGGAGCAAGACCTCCAGGGCGAAGACCACCCCGAACCAGTACAACGGGGGGAGCCGCGTTCTGAGCAACCATCGCGCGGTCGGCGCCGATCCCCGTCTTCTGCCATTCCTCGGACAACCCGACGACGAGGAGCCCCGAGTCGCCGGCGGCCTCCACGACGGCCTCGTTCCCTGGGGACACGAGTAGCGGGTCTGCGACGACACCCGAGACCTGCTGAACCATGAGCGAGACGCTTGCAAGGAGCCGACTGGCATCGCGCTGCCCCTTCTTCGGTTCGCCCGCGGTCCCGAGGACGCGCAGTGATGAGCCCTGGGTGCTCGCAATCCAGGCGCCGATCTCGACGGCCGCCCAGTCGTTGTCGTAGCCGGCAAATGGGACGATCACAGGCAGATCGGGTCCCGGGAGGCGCGACTCCTCACGAACAACGAGGACGCCAACGTCACATGGCGCGCCCTCGAGCACGAAGCCGAGATTTCCCCTTGGAGTTCCCTCATCGATTTCCTCCGCCGACACAGCAACCAGAAGAAGGTCGACATCTTGCTGGGAGGCCAGGCGAACCATGTCCTCGCCCGGCTCGTCGGTCGTGAAAGCCGCAACGCGCGCAGGTATGCGACGGGCGAGTAGCTCCGCGCGTCGATCGCGAAGGAACGCCGTTGCCTCGGCGAGTTCTTCTCCTCCGGCGACGAGGTGGGCCAGGATGATCTCGCGCGGAGGCTG
>CAYTCZ010000220.1:0-4481 GCA_964436315.1 uncultured Gaiellales bacterium
GGCGGGGTTCCTGCCCGACCCGCAGCAGACTGAAGTCATCTTCTAGCTAGGAGGCGCTCCCGCGGCGGGTGCACGCGCCTCGTGACACGCTGTTACAAAGATGTCACCTCGGCGCGTAGCCGCCATCGGGGCTCGCGCTGACTTTCGATTCGGTCTCGCCGCACCACGTTCGTGCCTCTCCCGCAAGCCGGCACAAAATCGCGGTCGATCCGATCCGTCAACCGCGGATCTTGCCCGATGACGCGCTACTTCTGGGCGCGGCACGCGGATTCCGGCAGTCGCTTGCACCGGGGTTTACCACGTATCCGCTCAGCGATCCAGGGCCCGTACCTGAGGCGCACCTTGTCGGCCAGGATCGCCAGCGAGTTGCGGCGACGATCGACGATCTGTCCGTCGGCGAGGCGCGAGAGCAAGCTCCCTGCAGTCAGAGCTCCTGGCGGCACCGCGATCACGGCGGAGCCGATCGCAGGCGGCTCGTGCGCATCGCTCCCGACGCCCATCGCGAGACCCTTGTCGCGCGCCCACTCGTGAGCGCGCCTGTTGGCTCTCTCGGTGAACGGGCCGCCGTTTACGACCTCGACAACGTCGATGAGCTGCCGGGCCGCGAGATTCTCGAGGGTCTCCGATCGTATCGGGTGACGCACGTAGCGAAAAAACGGGTGCTGAAGATAGACGAGTCCGCCAGCCGCTCGGATTCGATCCGCGGTCTCGACCGCCGGTAGACCCGCCGATATTTCCTCCTCGAGGAAGAGGCCGATGAGTTCCCCATCGGCCGTGTCGATCTCTTGCCCGACGATTACGCGAAAGCTCGCAGCCTCGCGGAGCTCGAGCCCACCGTCGATCCGGTTGTGGTCTGTGATCGCGACGACATCGAAGCGCCCGTCACGATGGGCGCGCTCGTAGTCGACAACTGTGTTGATCGCGTCGTATGAGCGATGCGTGTGATTGTGGAGATCGAAGAGCTCAAAACCCTCGGGAACTGGCGCTTCGCGGCCGGACAAGCCGCGAACCCTACGCGACGGCGACGAAGTCCCGACCGTCTTGCCAACCCTGTGCGGCAACGGTCGAACGGATCTCCGCTCTTGCCTCCACTCCCGCAACGGCTCCAACCGCGAGCGCACTGCGGAACTCCATCGCACGGTCGGCCGCGATCACCGGCGCCTCGAGAATGATCTTCCCGATTCTCCTTGGATTGACGTCGACGAAAGCGACGACGTCTACGTCGTGTCGCCTGAACTCGGACGCGAAGTTCTTCCCGACCGGTCCTGCGCCCCAAACGATTACGCCATCGCGCTTACGGAGAAGCGACCGACGCAGGTAGCTCACCTTGCAGCGGGTGAACGCCTCCTGCCGGTAGGAATCTGCGGTTCGCGATTCCCGTTCGGGGTGCTCCCGCCAGTGAAGTACGTCA
Organism: uncultured Gaiellales bacterium; assembly: GCA_964436315.1. Classification (GTDB taxonomy): domain Bacteria; phylum Actinomycetota; class Thermoleophilia; order Gaiellales; family Gaiellaceae; genus CAYTCZ01. Next base: position 1,412 of record CAYTCZ010000220.1, read on the forward strand.
TGATCGATGTTGCGGAAACGCCTGCCGTTGATCCACAGACGAAGTAAAAGATCGTAGTCCTCCGGCCATCCGCACGATCGATAGCCACCGACCTCGGCGACGTCCGACGCCCGGAACAGCGCCGCTGGATGAGGGATTGGACACTCAACGAAGATGTCACGAGCGGCCGCGTCCGCAGTCGTCAGACCGTTGATCCAGCGCTCGTAGCACCTGGCGCCCGCCCGGACGGCCCCTTCAGGGAAATACGTCACACGTCCCCCGCAGGCTGCCAGTCGCTCTGACTCGATCGTCTCGACCTGGGCTTCGAATCGCCGGGGATCGGCAACGTCATCGCCGTCCATCCGTGCCAGGTACCGGCCCTTCGCTCGAAGCCGGGCATTCTCCAAGGCAGCTGCGATCCCGCGAGGCGACTGATAAATGACCTTGAAGCGCGAATCGGAGCGTGCGTACTCTTCGGCGATGGCGGGAGAGCAATCCGTCGACCCGTCATCGACAACGATGACCTCGAAGTCGGTCAGGGTTTGACTCGAGAGAGACCGAAGCGCCTCCACGAGAAACACCTCCTCGTTTCGAATCGGGAGGAGAACTGAGATCAACGGGTCTGACATTCCGAGCGAGATACCTCCCGAGCCGGGGCGACTGGACCCCTTGCGAGTCTAGGCACGTTCTAAATCTTCCCAGACTGTTGCAGTGAGCGGACACTACGGAGCAATCGAGGCTGGCGGAACGAAGTTCGTCTGTCTCGTGGGAACGGGTCCCGACGACGTCGTCGCCCAGACGCAGTTCCCGACCGCGGATCCCGCAGCGAGCCTCGAACAGTCGGTCGCCTTCTTCCGCGAAACAAGTGCGGCTGGGATCGACCTTCTCGGGGTGGGAATCGCGTCGTTCGGACCCGTCGAGCTTCGAACCGACGCGCCGAACTACGGTTTCATTACGAAGACCCCAAAGCTCGGCTGGTCGAATGTCGATGTGGTCGGCTCGGTGCGAGCTGCGCTCTCTCTTCCCGTCGGCCTCGATACAGACGTGAACGGTGCCGCTCTCGGCGAGGGACGCTGGGGAGCGGCACGCGAACTCGATACGTTCGTCTACCTCACCGTTGGCACCGGAATTGGAGGCGGCGCGATCGTCGAAGGTCGACCGGCTCATGGTCTTGTCCATCCTGAGATGGGACACGTCACCGTCCCACGCGAGCGAGGTGACGATTTCCCCGGCGTGTGTCCGTTCCACGGTGACTGCCTCGAGGGAATGGCGAGCGGTACATCCCTGGCAGAGCGCTGGGGCCGGCGGCCAGAGGAACTGGCGGGTGCTGAACTCGAGCAGGCGCTTGACCTCGAGGCTTCCTATCTTGCGGCCGGTCTTCGAAACATCGTCTACACGCTCGCGCCACAGCGGATCGTCCTTGGAGGTGGAGTCTCGAAACTCTCGGGCCTCCTCCCCGCCGTCCGGAAGAAGCTCGGACAGTTACTCGCCGACTATCCCGGCTTGCCTGAACACCAATCCGAAGAATTCGTCCAGGCGCCTGAACTCGGAGATCGCGCGGGAGCACTGGGCGCGCTTGTACTGGCCGAACGGGCTGTTCGACCAGGAGCTGCGATTGTGCAACCGGACAGCCCTCTCTGAGGAAAAGCCCCGATCTCCGGGGCTCTTCGAGTAGCGGGGGCAGGATTTGAACCTGCGACCTCCGGGTTATGAGCCCGGCGAGCTACCTGACTGCTCCACCCCGCGACGCAACTACGAAAGATACCAGACCGCTGCTGTTACGATCGGAGCGTGACCGAGCCAATCCTCCTCGCACTGCTCGCGACTCTTGGCCTTGCCATTCTCATCGTTCTGTTGGCCTCGGCCGTCCTCGTGCTCATCGGACTCCCCGCACTACGCGCCTTCTCGAAGGGCTCCGAGGAGACTAACGCAGCCCTGCAGGAGCTGAACGTCAAGGGCGAGGAACTCAACGAACGACTCGCTGAGCTCGTCGAGCGCCAGGCGGAGCTCGATCGACACCTCGGTCACCTCGGCCTGTCACTCGAACGACTCTCCGTGCTGACGTGGGCACTCGCCGACGCTCGGTCAGCACTCGCGGACGTCCGCGCTCTGATCCCGCGAAAGTGACGCGGGTTGCTGTCGTCGACCTCGGCAGCAATTCGACGCGCCTACTGGTCGCCGACGTCAGCGGCGACGGAACGCTTGAGGAGTTCGATCGTCGGCTCACGATCACGCGGCTCGGCGAACTTGTCGACTCTCTAGGCGAACTTCAGACGGGCGCAATCAGCCGAGTACGCGCCGTGCTCGAGAGATACGTGCCACTCATCGAAGCTCACTGCGCCGAGCGTTCTGTCGCCGTCGCCACCAGTGCCGTTCGCGACGCAAGGAATGGTCGTTCTTTCCTGGACACGGTGGAACAAGAGTTCAAGATCGACACGGAATTGCTGAGTGGCCAGCGAGAAGCTGCGCTCACTTTTCGCGGAGCAACGCAGGGTCGGACCGACCAGGGTACGACCCTCCTCGTCGACATCGGCGGCGGGTCGACGGAGTTCGTGCTCGGTTCGTCCGGAGAGATCTCGGGTAGCCGATCTCTCGATCTCGGCTGCGTCAGATTGACCGAGCGTTTCCTCGAGCACGATCCCCCGACGGTGCCCGAGATCACCGAATGCCGAAGCCATGTCCGGTCGACGCTTTCAACGAACATCCCGCAACCAGTCGCGATCTCTTCCGCCCTCGGTGTCGCCGGAACAGCTACGACGCTGGCCACGCTGAGCCTTGGCCTCGACTCCGAACTCCCATACCTCGTCCATGGTCATCATCTGTCGAAGGGTTGGCTCGAGAAGGAAGTCGAGGATCTCGCGGGTTCTCCGGTCTCAGAGCTTCGAGTACGACGCGGAATCCACCCGGACCGAGCACCGGTCATCGTGGCCGGAGCGCTCGTCCTCGCCCAGACGCTGGACTACTTCGATCTCGACGGAATCGAGGTCAGCGAGAACGATCTGCTGCACGGAGTCGCACTGAGCCTCGCTGAGAACACGTACCAGTCGGCCCAGAATTGACGGCCAGCAGATTGCGGCCGCCGGCACGGGGT
>CAYTCZ010000221.1:0-4401 GCA_964436315.1 uncultured Gaiellales bacterium
ACGGAGTTCGCCTTTCTTCCTGGTGCTCCTAAAACAAGGGTCTCCCCGGTCGCGTCACGGGCCCGCGCGAGCTTCGGCTAACCAACGTCATTCGCTTGCGGTCCGCTTGCAGTTAGGCCGAAAGTGGCATGAGCCGTGGCCTGTCGTCGACACAACAGCTCCCGGAGCTGAGGGTCGAGTCACGTTAGTAGCACACTCGCTTGGTGTGTACCCCATGACGGGAACTGACGCCGACTGTGGCCCCATCCGTGGCCCCACGAGGCGATTGAGCCATCTTTCGAAAGGCGGGAATCGCTGTTTGCAGGGACTTCCTAAGCGCGCCTGGCAGGATTCGAACCTGCGACCCGCGGATTAGAAGTCCGCTGCTCTGTCCTCTGAGCTACAGGCGCTTGGTCGCGAGAGTAGCACTCGGCTACAGTGTCTCTCGCCGCGGTGGCGGTAGCTCAGCAGGTAGAGCCCCGGGTTGTGGTCCCGGTGGTCGCGGGTTCGAGTCCCGTCCGCCACCCCTCACTCAGTTCTCGCGCTTGGACGGCTGCCGTTTAGCCGATCCGCACGATGCCGGGGTAGTGATCAAAGGCGGCATCGAACGACATGATCTGGTCGACGCCGTGGTGCTCCATGACGGCCACATGAATCGCCTCGCGCGCGGATAGCCCGTAGTTGCCGAGGACGACCTCCTTCGCGCGCTCTGCGTCGGCCAACTCGATGGGATAGACAGCTTCGATAACCCCGAGGACAGCGTCGAAGGCAGGCTGGATCGCGTCAGGCCGCGCGATTGCACCGTAGCGATGAAGGATCTCCTGGAGCACCTCGACGTCGGTGACGATTCGCTCCCGGGCCGCGATTGCGGACTCGAGCAGCCGCTGTGCGTCGATCTTGTGAGGATGTGGCGCACCGACGAGGTACATCGGAACGTTCGAGTCGACGAGAATCAGCTGCCGGCCCCGATGTAGCCAGATTCGATCTGTTCGAGCATCTCGCCGATATCTGCCGTCGGGTACGAATGGCGGGCTGCTGCGCGTACGGTAGCGAGTCGCTTGTCCGGATCTCCCCCAACCGCTTCACGGCGGGCGTCGCGCAGCGCCTGGCGAACCCACTCCGAGACCGTCATTCCATGTGCTTGTGCTACCCGTCGAATTGCACGTAGCTCAGAGTCTTCGACGATCACCTGGAGGCGCTTACTCATACTATGAGTATAACCGATGTATTAGTTGAGTAAAGAATGCTTTGGATGGATCTCCGCGGGAGCCGGGGAGGCCCAGCCAGCGAGACGAGTTACGCCGCGGCGAGGCCAGCTTCGTCGGACGTGATGTGCCCGGCTTCCAGAGCGACAGGAGCTGTTGCCGCGCTCCCTCAGCCTTGTCTTCGGTTCGGGCCGTGATGACTCGGTCGTAGCCCTGCTCGGCGAGCTGGGCGGCGGCCTCCAGGCCAAGGCCAGAGTTGGCGCCGGTCACAAGGGCGGTCTGCTGAGTATCGAAGTCCGTCATGAGGTGCTCCCTGTTATTCATGGTCGGTGACATCTCGGTAGGCGCATCGGAGACATCTCCACCTCGGCGGGATTCGCGCTCGGTAGCCGCTGCTCGAGCTCCCCGACTACGACGGCGTAGTCGCCGATAGCTGACGAAGAATCGGGCGGAGTTCCTCGGCGAATACCTCCGGGTGCTGGAGGTAGGGGGCGTGGTGGCCGGAGACGTAGTCCGTCGGTAGTCCGAGCTGCTCCCCGAGCCACGCGCATGTGATCGAGAACTCGTCCAGGCCGTCGCGGCTTGCGAGAAGTCGAACTCGGACTCCTGTCGAGCGGATGCGTTCGACATCGGGGACGTAGCTGACGAAGGCCGCGAGCTCGCTGGAGAACAAGTTCGCTCCGTTCGCGAGCATCCGTTCGCGCATCTCGGCGTTGAGGCTCTCGAAGGTCTCGTCGTCGGTGTGAAATCGGACGAACGTCTCCATCGCAGTGCGCGGATCATGCGAGGCCAGCTCGAGGATTGCGGCCAACTCGGCGTTCTCTGTGGCCGGCTTCCCCAAGACCGCGATCAGCGCGGGCTCGTGAACGACCGCGGCGCGAACGAGCTCGGGCCGGCGCGCGATCAGCTCCAAGAGTATGTTTCCGCCGCCGCTCGTCCCGAACACAAGCGTGGGGGCGATCCCGAACGCCTCAATCAGGTCGGCTGCGTCGTCGGCCTGGTCGGCAATGGACATCGGCTGACCCTCGGGCAGCCGGGGACTTCGCGAGTTGCCCCGCCTGTCGTAGCTCGCGACGGTGAATTCGTCTCCAAGGCGCTCCCCGACCTTGGCGAAGTGGCCCGAGTCACCGCTCGCGCCAGGAATAAGCAGTACTGCTGGGCCCCCGCCGCGAGCTTCGTGGTAGAGATCCGTCGCGATCGACGTCTGAGCGGTCATGACTCCCCCTTGCTCGATTGCCTGTCGATGCGAAGGGTCGTACGCAGCGGCCGCGACAACCTCGGGTGAACACCCCATTTCCTGCATGTTCGTCAACTAATCCGATCGGCTATCGTCGTCTCGTGGACGCCCCGGTGCGCGAGGTGCGGTTGGCCGAGTTAATGGCTGCGCTCTCCCTGGCGACCGATCTAGGGATGGGCCAGCCGCAGGAGCAGGCGCTGCGCTACTGCCTCGTCTCCCTCGAGCTTGGCCGCCGAGTCGGGTGCGACGGGGGCACTCTGTCCGATATCTACTACCTCGCGCTCGTCGAGCATCTGGGTTGCACGTCGACCGCACCGGAGATAGCGGCCTGGAACGGTGGCGACGAACTCGCTTTCCGACGCCTTGGAATAACGCTGCCCCACGCCTCGAACAGCGAGGTCCTGCGCCATTTCGCGAGGCATGTCGGGGAGGGACGCTCGCGGCTCCAACGGACGAAACTGTTCGCGACGAACATGGCGACCGGGCAGCGACGGTTCAAGGAGATGGTGGCGATTCAGTGCGAGGGCGCCGCCCATCTAGCCGATCGCCTCGAGATGGCCGAGGGAGTGAAGAAGGGCCTGCTTCACTTTTACGAGCGCTGGGACGGCGCCGGCGCGCCGAGCGGGCTTACGGGCGAAGCCGTCTCGCTTCCTCAGCGGATTGTCAGTGTCGCGCAAGATGCTGTCATCCACTCGCGCTTGAGCGGTACGCCTTCGGCGCTCGAGTTGATCGCGCGGCGCCGTGGCGCCGCGTACGATCCGGAAGTCTGCGATGCCCTGGTTTCCGACTCGTCGTTGCTCCTCGACGAGGACGACTCCGACGATCTCTGGGCACGGGTGCTCGAGGCCGAGCCCGAACCGCGCCGGATTCTCCAAGAGGCTGAGCTGGATGGCGTCGCGCGCGGCTTCGCCGAGTTCACCGATCTCAAAGCGCCGTTCCTCATGGGCCACTCGCAGGCTGTCGCGGAACTCGCGGCCGCCGGTGCCGGAGTCGTCGGTCTCGGCCCGGAAGAGACGAGTGCTGTCCGCCGAGCTGGTCTACTCCACGATGTTGGCCGCCTCGGCGTCCCCAACGGCATCTGGGAAAAGCCGGGGGCGCTTACGTCTCCTGAGCGGGAGCGAGTGCGGCTCCATCCCTACTACACAGAGCGGATCCTCGCCCGCACGGCGGTGTTCGCCCCGGTGGCCGTCAACGCTGCCTGCCACCACGAGAGAGTTGATGGTTCTGGATACCACCGCGGGGTCGGGGCCTCACAGCTCTCTGTTGAGGCCCGTCTGCTTGCCGCGGCCGATGCGTACGACGCCCTGACCCACGAGCGGCCGTACAGGCGACCACTCGACTCATCGCGGGCTCGCGCCGAGCTTCGTACGGGGGTCGAGAACGGGGGTCTCGATCAGCGCGCGACCAATGCTGTGCTCGAAGCCGCCGGTGCCCGCCCAGTGCGGGTGCGCGAAGCGTGGCCCGCCGGGCTTTCCGATAGGGAAGTCGAGGTCCTTCGTTTCCTCGCGCGCGGCAAGACGAATCGGCAGATCGCCTCAGAGCTCGTCATCAGCCAGAAGACGGTCGGCCGTCACGTGGAGAACATCTACACGAAGACCGGGCTCTCGACGCGTGCGGGCGCGGCGCTTTTCGCTTCCGAGCACGAACTGCTCGGCTGAAGCCAGCTTTGCACGCGACCCGCGCCGCCGATTAGCTGTGACGGTCTTGTGCTGATCAGCGCAAAGTGCGATACTATCGCCGACCGAAGGGAGGTGCCCGATGTACGCAGCAGTTCGGACCTACCGCCACGTGGGCGACATCGATTCGGTCTCGCGCAGAGTGCGCGAAGAGTTTGTTCCGATCGTCCGCACCGTGCCGGGATTCGTCGGCTACTACCTGATCGATGCCGGCGGTCAGACCTTCTCAGTCACGCTCTGCGAGGACAAGGCCGGCGTCGATGAAACGACCGCCCGAGCGGCCGAGTGGGCCAAGGAGAGCCTC
>CAYTCZ010000222.1:0-4375 GCA_964436315.1 uncultured Gaiellales bacterium
GCCGCTCGACGTGGTGCAGCCGCTCCGCGACTGCCTCTCTCTACTTGATTCTGTTTGGGCACTGATTGGGCACCGTAACCGACTGATTTGGCTATGCGGATGAGAGGACTTGAACCTCCACGGGGTTGCCCCCACACGGACCTGAACCGTGCGCGTCTACCAATTCCGCCACATCCGCGCGGCCCACCGATTCTAGTGGTCGCCCAGCTCGATTCGCGCCCGCGCCGGCCTCTTCGTTGGCTACGCTCAGTCGATCGCTCGCCTGGCTCTCGGGATCTTGGTCGCGCTTGCTCTAGCCGTGCCGGCCGCCGCTGGGGCCGGCCCTCGCGTCACGGTCGTCGTCGAGCTCGCTGCCGAACCGGTTCACGGCCAGCGCGGGCTCGCAGGACGCAACGCCGTGCGCACTATCGAGGCGGTTGAAAGGCGTGTCGAGTCGCGCATCCTCACACTCGACCGCGGTGCCGAAATCGGCTGGCGCTATCGCCGCGTACTCGCCGGCTTCTCGGTTTCCGTCCCGGCGGAACTCGCCGACGACCTGCGGGATCTGCCCGAGGTCGCAGCCGTCTATCCGAGCGTGACGTACCGGCCGCTCCTCAGCAACACCCCTGGCGAGATCGGGGCGACCGACCTGTGGGGACCCGGCCTTGGCGAGAACCGGGGGTGGGGAATCAAGATCGGCATCATCGACGATGGGATCGACGCGTCGCATCCGTTCTTCGACCCGAGCGGCTTTGCTACTCCACCCGCCTATCCGAAGGGAGAGGCGGATTTCACATCGGCGAAGGTGATTGTGGCGCGGGCGTTCCCGCCGCCTCGAGGTGGGTGGGTCCACGCCGGCAAGCCGTTCGACCCGGTTCATAGCTTCCATGGCACGCACGTGGCGGGTATCGCCGCGGGGAACGAGGGCACTCGGGCACCGGCGAGCGGGGGCACGGTCGAGACGATCTCCGGCGTGGCACCGCTCGCGCAGATCGGCAACTACAAGGCGCTTACCATTCCGACCGCTCCGGGCCTTGGGCTAAACGGAAACTCTCCGGAGATTGTCGCGGCCATCGAAGCCGCCGTCGAAGACGGCATGGACGTGATCAACCTGTCGCTCGGTCAACCGGAGGTGCCGCCCGGACGCGACGTTGTCGCCAAGGCACTCGACAGCGCCGCGACCGCCGGAGTGGTGCCGGTCGTCGCCGCGGGTAATGACTTCGACACATTCGGTACCGGCGCCCTCAGTTCGCCGGGAAGCGCCGAGCAAGCCGTCACGGTGGCCGCGTCCGGCGGTTCCAAGCCGCGACAGGCCTCGTTCTCATCCGGCGGGCCAACCCCCCTCGGGAACGTGTTCAAGCCTGATGTCACGGCTCCTGGAGTGTCGGTTCTCTCGGCGCACCCCATGCGACAGAGCGGCTACAGTCGGCTTTCAGGCACGAGCATGGCGGCACCACACGTCGCCGGTGCGGCCGCCCTCCTACGCGAGCGACATCCAGGCTGGACTGTTGAACAGATCAAGTCTGCCCTCGTGGTCACTGGGAGGAGGGTGAATCGGACAAATCGCCCGGCCCGCCAAAGCCCGAGCACACGGCAGGGCGGAGGATTCGTTCGCTTGGCGGTGGCCGACGATCCGGAGATCTTCGTCTCGCCGCAGGGCCTGGCGTTTGGTCGCATTGAGGTTTTGGACCGACCGCAGTCAGAGTCGAGGCGGCTTCTCGTTCGTGACGCGGCCGGAACTGAGAGCGTGTGGGCTGTGCGGATCGTGGGGCCGACCCTTCGGCGAGGTGTGCGCGTCACCGCGCCGGCGACCGTCGAGGCGCCTGATCTAATCACGATCTCAGTCGACGTTCAGCCGAACGCACGCGAAGGCGAACGGACCGGTTGGATCGTCCTCCGCCGAAACGGCGATTCCCGTCGGGTTCCGTTCTGGTTCCGCGTCACCAAGGCGAGGCTGCCCGACGTCAGTGCGGCGCGACTCTCGTCTCCCGGCATGGTCGCTGCGTCGACCGCCGGTGGGACGACGCTCGTCCACCGCTATCGATATCCACAAGGAACCGGAGCCACCCGAAGAAGTCTTCGCGGCCCGGAGGTCGCCTACCGCGTTCGGCTGAGTGACCCCGTTGCCAACCTCGGCGCTGTCGTCATTTCTGAAGGATCGGGCGTCGCCGTCGAGCCGCGAATCGTCGAGCGAAACGACGAGAACCGACTCGTCGGTCGTTCCGCACTGCCGCTCGTAATCAATCCGTACCTCGAGCGCTTCGGCCAGCGTTCACCCACCTCGGCTGCATTACTTCCCGGCCCCGGCGAGTACACGCTCGTCTTCGACTCCGCGAGTCGAAAGACTGCGGGGGGCTTCGTCTTTCGATGGTGGGTGGACGATGTAGCGCCTCCCCGCATTCGAGTGCCCGCGAAGCGAGGACGAGTCTTTAGTGCACGGATCACCGATGCGGGTGCAGGCGTCGATCCGGCCTCGATCTCGTATTCGATTGACGGAGGCCGCCCGCGACGGCCGCGCTTCGATCCGGAGACGGGAATCGCGACGATCACGCTCCGAAACGCGAAGCCTGGGCGCCACGAACTCGAGATCACCGCGGCCGACTACCAGGAACTCAAGAACACAGAGAACGTGCCGAGAATTCTCCCGAACACGCGGACTCTGAAGACCACCGTGACGGTGCCGTAGGGCCAAAGCGCAGCGCTGACCGACGAGCCCGGAAAACGGAGGCGGTCGGTCTAGTTGCGATCCCGATCTGGCTCTTCGATTACCGGCAGGTTCGCGAGGTCGCGCTCGACGCTGGCCGCGAAGTCTTCGTCGGCGCTCTCTTCCGCGCCGCCGTCGAGTACCTCGAACTGCTTCTTGCGTCGGGACCGCCGCCGCTCTTCAAGCGCCTCTGTTCCCAGCTTCTCGGAGAGCCGTGGCCACTCAGCCCCGATGACGACGAGGACTGCGCAGACCAGCAGCACCAATGCGACGATGCTCACCCTTCACATTCTAGTGAACGACCTGGGGGCAACGTAGACGGGTGCGTGTTTCTGCGGTGACTCGCGTCGCTTCAGCGACCGTGTCAGCTGGCGGTCAATTGGCTCGTCATGGCTGGGCGTGCAGATCACACGCCGCCGTGCGACCATACCGTGCATGGCCACCGATACCGTCGCGATCGATCGCGAGAAGAGCACGAGCAGGATCGAACTGGACGTTGAAACCCTCGCTGGCAGCGACTACACGCAGTCGGTTGACGCGATTCAACGATACGCATACACCGAGGTCTATCGAAACACCCTCGACTACTTCTCCCGAGCGCTCGACGAACTCGGGTACGAGGTCTACGAGGATCCAGTCGGGACGCTTGTGGCCAGGAATCGCCCGAAAGGTGAGAGTGTCTTCGGCGTCGGCTCACATTGCGATTCCAATCGAAACGGCGGCAAATACGACGGGACGCTCGGAGTCGCGATCGCGCTCGAGGTCTGTCGCTTGAACGAAGATCTCGACCTCGGCTTGCCGCTGCAGCTGATTTCGTTTCTCGAAGAGGAGGGCTCTGGGTTTGGCCAGATGCTCCTGGGCAGTCGCATCACGGCTCAGCGAGTGACTGAGGAGGAGCTTCGCGAGAAGTTCCGGGCAATCGACGATGGTCGTAGCTTCTGGGAGCACGCGAAAGACGCTGGCTACGAGCCCGAGCGTTGGCAAGAGGCGATCCACGCGCTCGACGACCTAGTCGGCTGGATCGAGACGCATATCGAGCAGGCGCGAGTGCTCCAGGACACGAAAAACCGGGTCGGAGTCGTCACCGCGATCGCGGGCTACATCCACGGCGACATCTGGATCGAGGGGCGCCAGGATCATGCCGGCGCAACTCCGATGGATTTCCGCCTTGATCCTGGCCCGATAGCTGCGGAGATCGTTCTCGAGCTCGAGCGGCTCGCGGGTGCCCAGAAGGAGAAAGGAACGGTTGGAACCGTCGGCGAAATAGAGTTTCCTCCGAGCATCATCAATGTCGTGCCCGGGCGGGCACGCGTCTCGCTCGACATTCGAGGAGTCGATGAGCAGAGTTTTCGAGGCGTCGCCACAGACATCGCAGAGTTCGCCGAAAGCACCGCAGCCGCGCGGGGAACGACCGCTGAGTTCTCCCAGCGACAGACCCTACCGGCAACGCCGATGGACGAGCGAATCGTCGCTGCGTTGGAGAGCGCTGCTAAAGGAACGGGCGAGCCGTACATGGTGATGCCTTCAGGGGCCGCCCACGACACGATGTGCGTCGCGGATCACGTTCCGACCGGGATGCTGTTCGTTCCGTGCAAAGACGGAATCAGCCATTCTCCCGATGAAGATGCCGACCCGGCAGACGCGGCGATCGCAGCCGAGATCATCCTGAACGCGATTCGTGCGCTCGTCTAG
>CAYTCZ010000223.1:0-4310 GCA_964436315.1 uncultured Gaiellales bacterium
GGCAGCTCACGGCCTCGTTCGAGCAACTGGCGACATCGACGTGTGGGTTCGGCCCTCCCGCGAAAACTCTTTGAGGGTGTGGGCAGCACTCCGAAAGTTTGGTGCGTTTCTGGGAGATTTGACAATTGAAGACCTCTCCACCCCAGGCACGGTCTTCCAAATCGGAGTGGCTCCTGTTCGGATCGACGTTCTCACCTCCGTGGATGGCCTGGACTTTCCCGACGCCTGGGACAATCGAGTCGCCGTGGAACTGCAAGGTTTGACGGTTTTCGTCGTCGGCAGGGACGACCTCCTGAAGAACAAGCTCGCCACTGGTCGACCAAAAGATCTCGGCGATGCCGTATGGCTGGAACGGGAGTCAGGGGAGAACGATTGAATGCGAGGTGCCAGGCCTCACTTTCTCGCTGCCGCGATCGAACGCGGCGCTCAGGTGATCGTCACCTTCAACGTGAAGGACGTCCCAGACGCCGTACTGGGAGTGCATGACATCGAGGCTAGGCACCCCGATGATTTCATCCTCGAAACGATGGACCTCGCCGAGGGCAAGGTCCTTGCGGCCGTCGCGGAGATGGCGGCCGTTGCCGCAATCCGCCGCGTACCAGCGAGACGGACTCAGCTAGATCGGGATCGCGATCAGACCCATCACGGTCGGACCCATCACGATTCGACTCGCCCTGAGGCTCGTCGTTTTCGGCGGGGCGTTTGCGAAATCAGTCGAGAACCCCATGAAACCTCCTGCCGCCCCGGGACACCGCCCTGAGATCGCAGCGGATTCGTACGGGGGAGAGGCTTCCATGGCCGGGTCTCTTCGGTCAACACCGCTCTCGAAGATGGATTGTGGACCCGACGAGAAATGCATGCGCAACGTGGCGGGGCGGAATGCTAATACATCATAGTGAGTTAGGTGCGATAGCTACGCTTTCGCGTGGTGCGACAAGGAGTCAGCCATGGCGCAGGACCGCCTCGAATTCCTAGAAGAACAGCTGCAGCGAGCGACGACCCGGTTCGGGCTTGACCACGTCCTGCTACTGGTTCGAGAAGCTCTTAACGATGCGCGAACGCCCGGAACCCGGTCGCACAACGCATTCTCGGGGTTTCCAGGCGGGCTCGTTCCGTTCATGACACTGCCGCTGATCGACTTTGCGATGCGGTTCGGGGTTGCCGGGCGCGAGGAGCCCACGTGGGATCAGTTCGTCGCGCTACTAGAGCTGTCGCATGACTATGCACTCGAAGACCCGATTGGATGCGACCCAGAGATCACGGCGCAGTTTCACGGGTCAGATCCCACCTTTTTACTGCTTCGACTGCTGGATCGACAGTGGTTCGGACAGCGAGAAGCGGCGGGCTCTCTCGCGCGCTGCAAACTCCTCTGGCAAGACTCGGTCGATGCAACTGCGGATCTGGCTGGGAGATACGACATTCGAAGCCGCTTCGCACTGCTGTTCGGGGTTTCTTGGGATGACTATTTCGCTGTCGGGCTTCACGCTCAGGACCTCGCTCGGCAGCACGCAAGGGGATTCACACGAAGGGCCTTTCGTGATCGTCGGGCAGACGGCTACAAGATCCCGGCCGACCCTGAGGTCACTGCGATTCTGAGCAAGTTCACGGCCGACCCGGCGATATATTCGAGTGAGTACGAGCGACGACGACCTTGGGATGAACGGTTTCGGATGTATACCCCGTCCCCACTCTTTCGCTTTCCGCTCCTTCGTCCCTGGACATCATCGGACCGGAAGGGCAACGAATCCGAAGACCGATTGCTCGCACCGATATGGAGCCTCGTTGCCAAACAAATCAGCGACGCACCGTACTTGTGGTTGAAGGAGTACGATCAGCGGAATCGTCGAAGGTTCTGCAGCTACTTTGGTCATGTCCTGAGCGCCTACCTGGGCATGCTCCTCCGCGCCACGTACGGTTCGGACAACGTCTGGAACGTTGACGAGTTTTGGAAGTCTGACGGTGATGATGAGCAGCACCCCGACTGGCTGGTCCTCGACCGCGCGAACGACCAGCTCCTGATCTTCGAGTGCAAAGCCGGTGTCTTCCCCACGCTGCAGCTACTGCGGAGTGATGAAGAAGCGTTTCGACAAACACTTAGAGACAAGCTCATAAAGGGCGGCTCGCAGTGTGAGACACTGCGCCGGGCAATCGTCCAGAATGACGACCGGCTTCCGACATCCGTGAAAGCCTACGTTCGTCCTTGCGCGAGCTTCGTCGTTACGTTCGAACGTTTCCCCACTATGAACGGCCCCGCAGGCAAGAAGTACTTGGAGTTAGCTGCAGACGAACCAATTGAGGGGAAGTGGTGGGTGCTGGCTCTCGACGAGCTGGAGGCGCTGCAGCCGTACCTTGAGGAGGGAACAAACCTCGCCGGCGTTCTCGGAGAGCAGGAGTCGGTGTGGGCGACGGTTCGCCGCTTGTCCGATGAGCGCCCGGACGCACTCGAAGGATCCTACATTGGTCGTGTCGCGGGCGACGTGCTCAAGGAGTACTTGGGCCTTCGGGAGCCGGGGGAAGAACGTGACCCGCCCAGCGACACCGATGTGCGAGAGGGCTGTCTTCTGTGCCTGATGCCGTTTGACGAAGTTCGCGTGCCCACGATTGAACACGTGATCCCAGAAGCGCTGTGGAATGACAACTACACCGTCGACGGGGTGTGCTCGGCGTGCAACCAGTTCATGGCTCATTCCTTCGAGGGGAAGTTCAATCGTGGAGACTTCACGCGCGACCTGAAGGAGACAATGTGCCCGCCTTCTAGAAACACCCGCGCCTTCCGCCGGAAGGTCGTCACGGAGAGTGGTGACGAAGTACATATCTATGTGAACGGCGATAGTTATGAGCCCGTAATGCCGCCGGTAGTGCGCGAAGAGTCCTCCAGCGTGACCTTCGACTTCCAAGATCGCAACGGGTGCGATCATCGCTACACAATGGAGTTGCCGTTCGGTTTTCCGACGAAGATCGAGGGGAGTCCCACGGAAACGAATCGGAAGCTGACGCGCGCGCAGCGCAAGCTGCAGGGCTACGTCGATGAGGTTTGGGCCGACCCCGCCAAGAACGAGATGTTCGCAGCCTATCTTGGGGAACATGGCATCGAGATCGACAGCAAAGCCCCGCCCTCGGTACCCGTCAGATCAAACACCGGCTCAGAAACCCGGCTGATGGACAAAGGGATCCCGCTATCTCAGGAGACAGAAATCCCAATGGAGGACACCCTCCGCTTCTTTGCAAAGATTGCGTGGTTGCACCTCTGGAGCGAGTTTGGCGAGGAAGGAATCTCAAACCCGGTCGCGCGCGAGCTTCGAGGGTATTTGGTGAGCGGAGAAGTCCCTCGTGGTCTCGCGCTTCGACTCGCAGAATCGGACCAGAAGAACTGGGTTCGAAGCCAGAAGATTGGAGGCCAAGAGGTCTTCTTCTGGAATGAGCGCTCGGAAAGAATCCTCAAAGCACTCAATCTTGTGACCCTGCCGGCAGATCTCGTTGACGAAGTGCGAGACACTACGTGTCAGCGGATTAGCGAGCAACGGCGGATCATCAGGCTCTTTGCGGGCGACATGGAAGCGCAAGCAGTCGATGTTCGACCACGGCGTCAGGAACTCGCCTTTCATGAGGTCTCGTTCACGGACATGATGCCGAATCGGAGCGAGATCCCGTATGCAACCTGGGTGAAGGTCAAACTCTTCGGCGGCCTATTCGAAGTCTGCATTCGGGTCTCGAACGAGACCTTCACACACGGCGCGGACAATACCCGTATGATCGACTTCCTCGATCGTGTTCCACCCCCACCTGAGCTGCCAAAACAGCTCAACGAAGCGGTTTCAGAGACGGACGAGCGTGACGAGGAGCGATGACTGACGACACGAGTGACCCGGCTCGCGTCGCCTGCGGCAGGAATCGTGGGCGCCCGCAGGGTTGAGAAGGCTGCTGATTACCTGCGGACAATCCCCGCGGACGACGGATCCAGCGAGCTGTACGGTCGCAACGCCGACGACCCGCTGGCTCTCAAATCGAAGCTGGACGCTTCTTTGGACCGGGCGCGCTCACGGCGGTCGAGTGGTTTGGCCGTGAGCCGACTCGCGAAGACTGGGGCAGGGGTCAACCGGCATCATGCAGGATGGCATTGACCGGCTTGAGAGTGAATCGCTGACAGGCGCAGACGTCGCGCATGGCGCTGGGTTACTAGTAGGGCACCGCCCGCCGCGTCGTCCGCATCGCCTACAACGCCCGGGGCCAGCGTCTCTTCGTCGCGTTTGGGAATGGCGTGATGACCCGCTACGCTTACGACGGGGACACCTTCAGGTTGAGGCGCATGC
>CAYTCZ010000224.1:0-4290 GCA_964436315.1 uncultured Gaiellales bacterium
TAGCTACGGGGTGGCCGCGAGCCGATCAGGGGAGCTCGGCCAAGGCGTTGTTGATCGCCGCGGCTGTCTGGGGGCCGACCACACCGTCGGCGCTCAGTCCAGCATCGGACTGGAATGCGACCACGGCGTTCTGCGTGGTCTGTCCGAACACGCCGTCCGCCTCGCCTGCGTTGTACCCCAAGTCGTTCAGCGCAAGCTGGAGCTCGCGGACATTCTCGCCTTGATCGCCTAGCCGGAGCGTGACTTCCTCACTCACGCCCGAGCTCGTCGCTCCGCCCGTTGCGGTCCCGGTTCCTCCACCGTCTCCGGTGGCCTCGGCCGGGTCGCCGGCCGCCGCATCGCCCGTGCCGGTCTCATCGGCGGGAAGCACCGTGGCTTCTTCGGCTGCCGCCGGCGCAGTTGCTTCGGCTGGTGTCGCCTCGGCGGGTGCTGTCTCATCGCCTCCCCGCGCGGCGAGGACGACCACGACGACGATTACGGCGATGAGTGCCGCCGCGGCGGCAACGACTGCACGCTTGCCGCCAACGGAGAGTCCGGCCCAACTGGCCTTTACCCGGTTTTCGAGGTTGCCGAGATCACCGCCGAGCGTTCGCTGGCCCGGACGTGCGGAGGTCCCCGCTGAATCTTCCGCTTCGTAGCCGAGTTGCTCGGACTCGGTCGTTACCTCGTCCCAGTCGGCTTCCTCGTCGAGGAAGAAGTCGTCGGAGCGTCGATCGCTGCTCGAAGAGCGCTTTGCCACGTAGCCAAGGCTATCGACTTCGCGTGCCTCTTTTCTACCCCAACCGACCTGAAATAACGTGCCTATCGCTACTTGCGACTTTTTTGTGAGCCGGGTCGCACTGCTGCGGGCAATCCCGGACGCGCACTCCGAGCCGGCCCCGATGCGGCCTTCGGTTGCTCTCGCGAGCATGGACGACGAAGGTTTGGCGTCCGAGCGAGGCGAGGGAGGCACATGAAACGCGTCGTAATCATCGGCGGTGGGACGGGCGGGGCGGTCACGGCCCGTCGGCTGTTAAAGGCTTCAGACCACGGTGAGTTCGAAGTCGTCGTGATCGACCCGAGTCCGTGGCACGAGTACCGGCCGAGCTACCTGTGGGTGATGACCGGGAAGCGGAAGGTGGATCAAATCCGAAGACCGCTGAAGGCGCTCGAGCGATTCGGTGTCCGCAGCGTCGAAGCGGCCGCGACGACAATTGACCCGGAAGTGCGCACGGTCGCGACGACGAACGGGGCCTACGAGTACGACTTCCTCGTCGTTTCCCCAGGAGCCGCACTCAAGCAGGATCCGCAACTCGCCGGGCTCGAGGCTCCCTGGGAGGCGGACGAGGCTCTGGTCATCCGTAAGAAGCTCGAGAGCTTCGAGGGCGGCCGGGTCCTGGTCGGCCCGGTCGCCTATCCGTACCGCTGCCCTCCGGCGCCCTTCGAGGTTGCATTCATGCTCCGGTATCTCGCCGATCAACGTCATGTCTCTCGGAAAACTGAAGTCACCGTCTTCCATCCGTGGACGAAGCCGATGCAGACCTTCGGCCCTGTGATGGTGGACGGCTTCTCCATGTTTCTGGATCAGTACCGCGTCGGCTTCGAGGGAGGCTTCGAGCTCGAAAGCCATGAAGCGGAGACCCGGGTACTCAGAGCGAAGGATGGGCGGTCGCTCGAATACGACCTGGCGGTCGTCATCCCCGAGCACGAGGCACCGGCCGTAGTCAGAGAATCGCCGCTCGCGGGCTCGAACGGGTACATGGACGTCGAGCTCCCCAGCATGACCCATCCACGCTACGACAACATCTTTGGAATCGGAGACGTCGTCGCGCCGTCGCTCGACCTTGGAATGGCCGGAGTCTTCGCACACCTCCAAGCCGACCACGTAGCGACGCAAATCATCGACCGCTCGAACGGGACCTACCTGGGCGAGCTCTACAACATGGTGGGAGTGTGCGTCATGGACATGGGCTACATCGGCGCCGCTGTCTGGTGCGACTTCACCGACAAGCTCTATGGCCGATCACAGTTTCCCGACTGCCGGATGCTCGGCGGTATGCGTGCGTTCCGCGCGGTGAAAGTCGGATTCGAGAAGTACTGGTTCGGCAGCCTGTTCGGCGGTTGACCAAAAGGATGAGGAGACACGATGGCCGAGACGATCAGACAACTTTCGGACGAGGACTTCGCCGCCGCGCAACTGCTGCTCAAGAAGCTTGCGGAAAACGCGGATGCGATCGAGGAAGCGATCGAGATACTCAGTCGCCTCTCGAGTAGCGGACTTCTTGCCGGGCTGAACGGCATGCTCGAGGACGCGGACGAGAACATCAGCGCGACGATCCGACCCGACTTCATGCGGATGCTTGCCAACCTCATGATGTTGCTTGGTGTCGTCAGCCAGCTGAACTACGAGATGCTCTTCGATATGGCGATGAAGGTGCCCGCCGCGCTCAACGAGGGCTACCCACACTTCAAGTCGCGCACGGAGCCGATGGGAGCTCGCGAAGCAGCATCGCTCATGCGGAGCCCGGAGATGGCAAGCGCCCTCCATCTCGTCGTGGGCATGATGAGGGCGATGAAGGGCCCGATCCCACCCGCCGAGCCCGCCGTCTAGACCCTTTTCCGAGTCGAAACGGACCCAACGCTCGTTTCGACTCGGACTCAAGAACCAAGAGCAGCCTGGCTACGGCATCATCACTTGGCAGAGTGACGAGCACGCCTGCACTAGAACTGAGCGCCGATGAGCTGCTGACGACGACACGATCAGTGCGTCGACGGCTCGATCTTGCAAGGCCTGTCGGACGTGAGCTCATTGAAGAGTGCGCGCGTATTGCGCAACAGGCTCCGACGGCTTCGAACCGACAGGACTGGCATCTGGTCGTGGTCACGGACCAGAAGACGCGCGCGGCGCTCGGCGAGCTCTACAAGAAAGGAGCTACGCAATACTCGACGTCGCCACGGGCTCTCAAGAACGTCCGACTTGGCTCGCCTGCCAAACTCGTCCAGAATCGGCGAATTTGGTCGTCGGCGAAGTACCTCATCGACCACATCCAGGATGTTCCCGTCCACGTCGTTCCCTGCATACGGGATCGACTCGAGGGAGCTCCCGTTCATCGCCAGGCATCGAAATGGGGGACGATCATGCCGATGGCGTGGAGCTTCATGCTCGCCGCTCGTGCGCGCGGCCTGGGAACGAGCCTCACGACGTTTCATCTCGCCTACGAACGAGAGGCAGCAGCGTTGCTCGGGATACCCTACGAGGAAGTCACTCAGGCGGGGCTGATTCCGGTCGCATACACCCGCGGAACGGACTTCAGACCGGCCAGACGCGATCCGGTCGATCGCGTTCTTCATTGGGAGGGTTGGTAAATGATCGAGCGTGGATTGCATGGGTGAGAACGTCGTCGCTCTGTCTCAGGTCGACCGGGTCGAAGTCACGATCGTGGTGGACAACTTTGTCGACTTGCTTCTCGCACCGTCTGAGAGCGTCGACCGGTTTCGTGCACCGAGCCTCGACGATGCGGCGGCGCTCGTTGCTGAACACGGCTTCTCAGCTCTCGTGACCGTCGAGATCGACGGTGCGAGGACGTCCGTTCTGTATGACGCCGGACTCACGCCGAGTGCGGTCGGCAGGAATCTGGACATCCTCCAGGTCCCCGTTCGCGAACTCCGAGCCCTGGTGCTCTCCCATGGTCACGCAGATCATCACGGAGGGCTCGAAGGTCTGCTCCAAAGATACGGTCGGGCGGGCCTTCCGCTGATCATTCACCCGGGAGCCTGGATAGAGCGCAAGGTCGTCTTTCCGACGGGCGGCGAACTGTCGCTGCCGCCGCCGTCACGAAACGATCTGGACCGTGAAGGAGTCGATCTCCTCGAAGAGCGCGGACCGACGCTTCTCGTCGACGACGCGATTCTCGTGTCTGGCCAGGTCGACCGGGTGACCGATTTCGAGACGGGCTTCCCGATCCATTTCGCACTCCACGACGGGACATGGGAACCCGACCCATTGATCCTCGACGACCAGAACCTGATCGTGAGCGTCCGCGATCGTGGTCTGGTAATCGTCTCGGGTTGCTCCCACGCAGGCGCGGTCAACGTCCTTCGAAACGCACAGCAACTGACTGGCGAGACGCGGATCGCCGGTTTCGTAGGCGGTTTCCACCTGGGTGGCGGCGTCTTCGAGCAGATCATCGGGCCGACCGTGAGCGCGTTCGCAGACGCGGGGGTCGAGTGCGTGCTTCCCGCCCACTGCACCGGCTGGAAGGCAGTCCACGAGCTCGCTCGCACAATGCCGGACGCCTTCGTGCAGCCTGC
>CAYTCZ010000225.1:0-4268 GCA_964436315.1 uncultured Gaiellales bacterium
CCCGCTCCAGCAAGCCGGGCTCCGGCCTCGCTGGACGGGCGGGCAGTCCAGAGCCGAGAGGTACGCTGCCGCGATGTCGAATTCAAGAGCTTTCTGCGCTGAGATCTCTCGCGATCGAGGCGAGCCGATGGCGGCGACGGCCAGCCGACTCGAGCACTGGCTGCTCGTCGAATATCGACACCGATGGGAGCGGGATCTTCTCGGAGGAAGTCTCCTCAAGCCGGCGGTGAAGGAGCACTTGCGTGCTCAGCTCGATGCATTGCCTCGCTCCCGACTGCTTTTCATCCGAAAGCCCGAGCGTCGCAACCAGGACGAGCTGAAAGTCTTCATGGGCCGGACTGCCGAGGTGCCAGCTCCCTTCAGAGGGCTCGAGGTTCGCTCGCACGACGAACTCGTCGATCTCGATCTCACGCTTGAGTCGACCGGCGCACCGGTCGATCACCCGCTCTTCGTCGTCTGTACGCACGGCAAGCGTGACCGCTGCTGCGCGAAATACGGGCGGCCGCTCTACCGGGCGCTCGAGGAACGCGTCGATCCGTCCTGGGTCTGGAAGGCGAGCCACGTCGGTGGCGACAGGTTTGCCGGCAACCTCGTGTGTTTTCCGGAGGGGCTGTACTTCGGGCGCGTGACGAAGGACAACGTTCCATCGGTCGTCGACGAGTACCTTGCGGGCGCCGTCCACCTCGAACGGTACCGGGGGCGCTGCTGTTACCCGTTTCGCGTGCAGGCAGCGGAGCACGAGATTCGGCAGCGGACCGGAATCCGGGAGCTCAACGCATTTCAGCTTGTCGATGTCTCGCCGAACGGCGACGGCTGGCAAGTCGACTTTCGCGAGAGGCGATCGGGCGAGATCATGGGCGCTCTCATCGAACGCCGTCTGGACGACCAGGCTCGTTACCTGACCTGCGAGTCCGAGTCCGAAAAGCGGGCGACGCGGTGGGTCAGTCGGTGACGATCCGAAGGAAGCCTTCGCGGATCAGTCTTCGGATTAGGACAAGGCGGCCTTCCGTGTCGAGGTTGCCAGGGAGATCTGACGCACAGAACTGGCCCGTCGCCGTCAGGCCGTACTCCACTTCCTCGTGGACGCGCGCGGGTAGAGTGATCTCCTTGCCCTCGAAGGAGATGACCGCGGAGTCGCCTGCGGCTCGGACGTCGGCGATGACCGTCGAGCGGCGCTCGAGCGGAGTGCCGAGCTCGAGTTCGTCGAGGAGCCGCAGTTGCGTGAGCTGACCTTCGAGAATCGAGCGACGTGAGCCGACGAGCTTCTTCCTCTTTCGTCGCGCCACGTCCGACGCGCCTAGGCGCTTCCCGAGCTGTTCCAGTTTCGCCTCGGCGCCCTCGCCGCTTTCGGAAACAGATCGCCGAAACTCGACGTCGTGTTCACATTCGCCGAGCGCAGCCTTGAACGCGTCGAGCCACGTGTAGACCTTCACCCCGATCGTGAGGTGAAGCGAGTCGGTCTCCGAGGTGAGCGCCCGGTGGAGCCAGCCTCGCGGTAAGTAGAGCGTGTCGCCGGCGCTGAGCGTGATATCGAACACCGGAGGTCCCGGACTGCCGTGTTCCTCGCGGTAGCGTTGATGTGGGAGTGGGAGTTCGAGTAAAGGGTCGTACACGAGCCACCGCTTGGTGCCTGAGACCTGTAGAACAAACACCTCGTGCGTGTCGTGGTGGACCGGCAGGCCTTGCGAATCGCGGGGCGTGTAGTAGGCGTTTGCCTGGGCGCTCTCGCCGAGTTCAATCTCGAGCTCACGGCAAAAGGCTGAGAGCGGGGGCGAGTGCAGGTGCAGCCCTTGCAGGACGATCGTCGCTCCGTCGTCGAATGCGTTGACGACCTCCCCGACGTCGGCTGACCCTGAAAAGGGCTCGGGGCGCCAGGGAATGTCCTCCGTGTAGTCGCCAGGATCGAGCGATTGCGTCGCACTGACGAGACGGAACGCCGGATAGCGAAGGGCGCCGGAGCAAACCTGACGCTCCACCTCGCGTGCCGAAAGCAGGTCGTCATAACGACCTTCCTCGGCCCGCTCAATCGGCAGCGGCTTACGCTCCCAGAACTGGGCGAGAAACTGCTCGCTCGCGATCGGCTCAATGCACCGTGAGAGCGCGGTGAAACGAGTTCTAGGCGTCGCTGCCGTCGCTGTCTGCGTCGGAACTGTCCGCGTCTGCGTCCGCGTCGTCCGCATCGACGTCCGTGTCGTCGGTGTCGTCGGCGGCCGCAGTAGCACGGGCCTTCCGTGCGGTCAGAATCTCGTCGTCTCGTAGGCTCGACACGTGTACCTCCCGATGATTTGTGGCTTCCCGTCCGAGGTCGTAAAGACCTCGTTCGAGCGGGAGCACAGCCTATAGCCGAGCAGTCGAGATCGGAAGATCAGGCGGCGATGCCGAGGGGCTGCGCTGCGAAGAGATAGGAGACGGCCACTCCCTGCAGGTCGCCGTCTCGGGCAACCCGGAAGAGCCACTCTTGGTCGTCTACACCGACCTCCACGAGCCGCCCGTCGGCCGTTACGACGGCGGCGCCGATGAGTGAGTCGGCGGTCGGCCCATATGGGCGAACGAGATGCCCGATATTGCCTCCCAGGGTCAGCCAGGGGAGGCAGCCGGGACAGCTTCTCGCAGCTGGGACCGCGAGATCGAACTGCAGAGTTGTGCGATCGACGGTATCCCAGGTCGCACCTGGCTCGACGCGGACCGTCCCAAGATGCGGATTCAATGAGATCGCCGTCATCTCTGACAGGTCCATGACAACCCCCTGGTGGGGCTCGTGTGAGCTACACCCAAGCACGCTCACGGGGAGGTCGGCCGAACGAGCAAGCTTGACGGCGCGAACAACGTCGTCGGCACCGGCCGGCTTCGCGACCAGCGCCGGCCGGCTGTCGGCCATGCGGGAATCACCGAGTAGCGCGCCTTCGTAGCCGGGTTGATCTGGGCCAACCAGGTCACCTCGAAACGCGGCGGCGAGCTCGAAGACATGCGGCTCGAGTGGAAACGGAGAAACCGAGGCGGCATGAACCGGCGCGGTCACTGCGGTCCCCCCACAAGTTCGTTGAGCTCAAACAGTTGACGCTGGACTGAGCTGCACACCAGATCGCAGAGGTCGGGCACCGATTCATCGGCCAACGAGTAGCGCGAGTACGTGCCCTCTTTCCTCCTCGTCACCATTCCTGATTGCTGCAGTACCCGAAGGTGCTTGGAGACGTTCTGTTGCGAACAACCAAGCTCGTTGGTTAGCTCCTGGACGGTCGCGTCGTCGCGGATGAGCCTCTCCATGATCCGGATGCGTAGGGGCTCGCCCAGGGCTCGAAACCGTTGGGCGACCAAGTCGACCAGCGGATCAGGAAGCGGATGCGGACGGAGGCTCGAGATCGTGCGAGACTACTATACAACTACTTAGTTGTCAAGCAGTTGATCAGCGATTCGCTTCGCTATTTTGCTGAGAGACTCGATTGGAATTCGAGAAGCGAAGTCAGATGCTCAGAGAAGCAAGCATCTCGGAGCTGCAACGAGGTGACATTCCGAGGGAACGCCGCGTCCTCGTGAACCGAGGCCGAGGCAACGACGAGCTCGCGCCCGCCGATGACCTGTACCAGGACTTCGACGCGCTAAAGCGCGACCTCGAGCAGAGTCTCGCCAAGGGGAGCGCGGAAGCGCACAACGCCGCATTCGTCGAGAGCGACTACGAGCGCCGTTTCCGAGAGCAAGTCACGAGCGATTCTGCGGCGCTCGCCAAGCTCGAAAGCATTGCCCGGCGTGCCTCGGAAGAGGAGATCTTCCTCGTTTGTTACGAGGGCCCGGCGAAGGCGTGTCATCGCCGGATTCTGCTTCGACTTGCCGAGGAGCGATTTGGCGCCGAGGTCGCCGTTGAGGGCGTCGAACCGACCTGACTCGCAGTTCGCTGCTCTGGCTTCCGAGTGGAGTCCAGAGCGCCAGGTCCGGATGGGAACTTGCGCTGTACGGGCAGCTCCCGCTGGGAACGCGATCGCGTCGCCCTCCGCAGTGAGATCCCCAGCACCTGCTCCTGTACCGGCAAACATGGGTCGACGTCGCCGATCTCGTGAACTTCCATGAGGTTCTGGGGTATGCGCGGGCTTCATCGTTGACGACGAGACCGAACAGGATTCGCTGGCTGCGGGGGCTCCGCCGATCCGTCGGGCGCCGAGGTCTCGGTTCGGACGCGCAGGCCGTGGCTACGAGCGTGACGATGAAGAGGATGGCCACTAGCGGGCACGGGTCGACTCGGTTTCGGCAGCCGGCAACCAGGAGAGCAGGAAACC
>CAYTCZ010000226.1:0-903 GCA_964436315.1 uncultured Gaiellales bacterium
GTGATCGACGGGCTCATCCGATTCCTCGATTTCATCGAACGGGCTATGTCGAGGGTGTTCACGCCTCTCGTGCACGGCTCCGTTCAGATCGCTGCGCGAGCGACCAAGCGAGGAAAGTACCGGCAATGGCGGCAGCGCCAGTCGAAGGCGGCAGACGGTACTCGCCGCCGAAGCGGAGCCGGCTGGGAGTAGCGACCGGTACCCAGAACCAGACCACTAGACAGTCCGCCCGGGAGCGCTAAGCTTTCGCGGAGTGAGGGGGGCTGGTCTGGTGTCTAGACTCGACGTTCGTGAGAGAGTCGCCCCACCCCCGGGCGCATTTTCGCCAATGAGGTATTTCATGCCGCGTGGGCGGTTTCTCGTCCTCCTGACCGCCCTCTTCTTCCTGCTCGCCGGGGGCGCCTCTGGGCAAGAGGAACCCACGCCGCCACCAGATCAACCCGCGCCACCCGCTGAACCGGCTCCGCCGCCGCAATCTCCCGAAGAGCCCGATCCAACTCCGGATCCGGCTCCCGTCCCCCAACCGCCTCCACCGGCATCACCCCCACCCGCACCGCCTCCGCCGGCACCAGCACCACCCCCACCCGCATCGCCTCCGCCGGCACCAGCACCAGCGCCAGCGCCTGCTCCTGCGCCACCGCCCGCGGAGCCGGCTCCTGCTCCCCAGGAGGAGCCGGCTGAGGAAGAGCAGGCAAACGCGGCTGAAACGGCAGACACCGCTGAACCGACTGCTGCTGATGAGGAGGAAACGGAAGAGAGTCAGCCGGTCGTCACGGTCCCGGGCGATCCGGGCGGCGGTTTGGCCGCGGCCACCGAGCCCGCGCCCCTCGAAGAGGAGGCGCTCTCGACCAGTGAACGGCTCCAGGCGATCCGCGACGCGCTCCCACTCGCGACAGAGCCGGC
>CAYTCZ010000226.1:913-4261 GCA_964436315.1 uncultured Gaiellales bacterium
CGGAGACGACACGCGCGACCTCTACGAATGAAGAGCCTGAGGGTGACGTGGCGGGGGTTACCGTTGCCATCACGCCGACGGAAGGATCAGACGACTCATCGCTCCTGCTCGTGGTGATCTTCGCCTCACTTGGAATCGCGGTTCTCTTGCTTGGAATTGCCGCCGTCCCGCCGTGGGCTCTCCGGACGCCACGAGCCTCGGAGGTCCTCTCGACCTACCGCGTGCAGATCGCTGCGGCCGGACTGTCCGCGCTCTGCGCGGCGGCCGTCGTCCTCCTCATCAATACGTCGGTCTTGTAGCGAGGTTGACTAGCGGCCGGCCGGTGTCGAGGCACCGACCGCTCTGACTTCTCGCTGTTCGGTCTCCAGCACTGGAGTGCTCGGCCGAGCGCCGGCAATCTCTTTGCGCCAGGATTTCTTGCGCGCGAGCGCGGGCTTCTCGACGTAGCGATAGGTGATCGTGGCGGCAGCGACGGCGACGATGCCGATCAGGGCAAGGTTCACGAGAAACCCAGCGGTCCCGTCGAGGGTCATGCCGCCCTCGCGAAAGCCGCGGACGAGTGGGTCATGCCAGAGGAAAAGGCTGTACGAGATGAGTCCGAGCGCGAAGATCGGCCGCCAGTCGAGCACCCTGACGACCCGGCTGTCCGCCGGAGCCATGACCACGATCGCGAGTATGAGTGCACAGGCGAAAGCGATGGGCGTCTGGTACTCGAGTGCCGACAACGTTCCGCTGTAGAACAGTTTCGCGGCAACAGCAAAGAGCACGGCGGCCGTCACGACCGCGCCAAGCCGCCAGAAACGCGGAGGGGTCACACGGCCGTCCTCCCACAATACGCGGATGACCGCGATCAGCATGCCTGCCGCGAACCAGTCGGCGTGAGTGAGAAAGCTGAGCGTCCAGACCCGCTGACCGTCGCCCTCGAAGAGCGCAAGAGCCGCCTTCGCCGCAATGCCGATGAACAACATGACGGCAACAGGCACAAACGCAGCGGTGGTGCGTGAGAGTACCGTGCGGGAGGCCAGGAGGATCGCCCCGAGGCCGAGCAAAGGCACCGTGAGGTAGAAAACGACCTCGATGACGAGCGACCAGGCGGGAACGATCCCGGCGCCGAAGATGTAGTCGGGAACGTAGTTCTGGAGGAAGAAGAGGTTGGCGACCAGTTGCTCGGGAGCGCTGAAGAGCTCTCGGTGCAGGAACACGGCGATGAGGAGCAAGATGACCCAGTACGCCGGCAGAATTCGCAACGCTCGATTGCGGAAGTACTGCCGAACCGATGGAGTAGGCGTTGTTCGCAAGGCTGCAGCGACAAACGGTTTGAACAGCAGGAAGCCGCTGAGCACGAAAAAGAGCGTCACCCCGGCCCGGAGGTTGTCGAACCCCTTCGTCAACGGCCCCATGGCCACGCTCTCGCCGTTGGCGGCGCCGTAGAGCCACACGTGGTAGACGACAATGCTCGTGGCTGCGATTGCTCGCATGCCCTCGATTCCCGCCAGGCGAGGCGAGCGATCCCTCACCGGAGCGTCGCCGCGCATGCTCTCAGTAAACCTCAACCCGAGAGCCAGCGGCCACGAACCATCGGCCAGCCCGGAAGCCCTCGAACGTAGAGCCCGCGGCGACAACGCGAAGCGTCGAGCCGGCCAAGCCTCCGCAGGCAGGCGCTGTGATCAAATAGTCTTGGAGTTGGTGCCTGCCTTCAGGACGGACGCGCAGAAGACCGAACGGGATACTAGACCTCCAGCGGAGGAAGCTCTGTCTTACGTAGGGCTGCCGGCGCCAACACAGCCAGTAGCGTAAGACTCTACACCGCCGATCTAAAGAACGCTGTGGCAACACTCGAGACTCAGCGAACGCTAGAGGAAGTTCTGACGAGCACGCGGGCGACCGGCCGCGAGCACAAGCTCGTCCGCTATCTCGTTGGCTCCGACGCCACGGTACTGATTCTCACAGCCGTGGCCTCACTGGCAATCCTGAGGCCAAGTGCATCCCTCGCCTTCTCGGTGCTGTGGACCGCTGGAACCGTCCTCATCGCTCTGCTCGCCTTCACCTTCTACGGGCTCTACGATCGAGACCGCGAACAGATTGCGGTCTCGAGTCTCGATGAGACTCGAGACTTCCTGCATGCGCTGACACTCATCGCCTTCTTCGAGCTCTCGCTCGGCCAGGCTCTCGAGTTCTGGGGCATCGCGAACTACTCGCCAGTCAGCGTCGTGCTTCTCTTCTGGGCGCTCTCTCTCCTGTTCCTTCCGCTCTCCCGCGGATTCTTCCGGCACTACGCCGTCCCCCATCTGAATACGCCGCAGAACACCGCGATCGTCGGTGCCGGCTTCGTCGGCCAGGCTATCGCCAGGAAGGTTCGGAAGCACCCCGAGTACAACTTGCGGATCGTCGGCTTCCTGGACGACGATCCGCATGCACTGGGGACCGATCTCGACGACCTCCCGATTCTCGGCAGCGAGGACCAGCTCATCGAAACCATCCGCCGCTATCGAGTATCCCGCGTCATCCTCGCCTTCTCGAATCGCCAGAGCGAGCGGCTGCTCGAGATCATTCGATCGGCCGGACTCCGGGATGTTCACATTTCGATCGTCCCGCGGTATTTCGAGCTGATGGCGGCGAACATCACGGTCGCAGACGTCGAGGGGATTCCCGTGCTCGACGTCCCGGCCCCGAGCATCTCGAGGCTCTCACGCTTTACGAAGCGAGCATTCGATCTCGCCATCACGATTCCGGCCATGATCGTGCTGGCTCCTCTGTTCCTCGCGATCGCAGCGGCGATCAAGATCGACTCCCGCGGGCCGATTTTCTTCCGCCAGCCCAGAATGGGCCGTGACGACCATGTGTTCTACATCTACAAGTTCCGCACCATGGTCGACGGGGCAGAAACGATGCGGAGCGATCTCCTCGATGTCAACGAGTCGACAGGGCCTCTGTTCAAGATTCGCGAGGACCCCCGTGTCACGCGCGTCGGAGCCTGGCTTCGCCGAACGTCGCTCGACGAGTTGCCACAGCTCATCAATGTTCTGAAGGGTGAGATGAGCCTCGTAGGACCGCGGCCGTTCGTCGTCTACGAGGACGAGCGGATCGCCGGCTGGGCCCGGCGCAGGCTCGACCTGACGCCAGGGATTACCGGTTTGTGGCAGGTCTCGGGCCGAAACGACATCGGCTTCGACGAGATGGTCAAGCTCGACTACCTCTACGTGAATAACTGGTCGCTCTGGTGGGACATCAAGATCCTGCTGCGGACGATCCCGATCGTCCTCGGCCGCCGCGGGTACTAGCCCCGCCCGCTCCTAAGAGCCTATCCCGGTAGGTGCGGTGTCGTCGGGGACGGATGAGACCAAGCAG
>CAYTCZ010000227.1:0-4203 GCA_964436315.1 uncultured Gaiellales bacterium
TTTCCTCGCGACGCCGCGGACTTCTTCGGTGGTCCCGATGTGGTGCTCGAGGACTTCCTCCCCCCCGACTACCTCGCCGGGACCGGTGCTTGGCCCGTCGCTGGCTTCGTGAATGTCGAAGCCGGGTGGCAGGGCAAAGGTCCGCTCGGTCCCGTGTCGGAAACGAAGTGGCTCGAGAGTCTCGGCGTACCGCAGCTCCTGGCGATCGTCGGTGCCGCCGACCTGCGTCTCGGCACCGAGGTGGACGCCGTGCTGGAAAGCCACCTCGCCGCGAGCAGTCGGTTTCGCGGGGTCCGCCAGCTCCTGACGCACCACGACCGGCCCGGCGTGCTGAACGCCGCCGACTCCGATGGCCTGATGAACGAAGCCGCATGGCGAGAAGGCTACAGCCGGCTCGCCGCCTACGGGTTGAGCTGCGAAATCACGGTGTACGGGCATCAGCTCGATGATGTCGTGGCCTTGGTAGAGGCCTTCCCCGAGGTCCCGGTCGTCTTGAGCCATGCCGGCACCCCGATCGCGTGCGGCGGGCCGTTCGGGGGTGTCGGAGCGTCCCAGGCCGAACGGGACGAGAGCGCTGCCGCGTGGCGCGCGTCGATCGCCAGGCTCGCCGAGTTCCCCAACGTCACGATGAAGATTTCGGGCCTCGCGATGCCGATTCTCGGATGGAACTACCATTCGGGCGAGTCCCCATCGCCCGAGCGCGTGGCCGCGGATATCCAACCCATCGTGGACTTCCTCGTCGACAGCTTTGGCGCCGACCGCTGCATGTTCGGATCCAATTTCCCCGTCGACCGCATCTCGCTGCCGTGGTCGACACTCTACGAAGCTTTCCAACTCACCGTCGCTGGCCGGACCGGTGAGGAGCGTCGCGCGCTCTTCGCGGGTACGGCCGAGCGCGTCTACCGAATCGAGGTGGCGCACGACGGAACGACGACCTCCGATCCCCAGCTCGGTCGCTGACGTCACACTGGCAGAGCGACCGAAGCGCTTTGAGCTTCGGCAACTCTCGGGGACGGCCGTGTCGTCTCCGTAGACGGTCTCTCTGTCCCTCCGAAGTCGAGGAACTCTTGGAGGACGTCGGCGACGAACGCGAGACAAGTGTCGGACCGAAGACGTTGCGGGGCGCAGACTTCATGCACCCGCTCCGCTACACTAGGGTCATCCACGAAAATCGACCCCACTCAGACGGAGTGTGACCATGCAGAGACGTATGTTACCGATCAGCGTGTTGGTTTTCGTCGCCGCACTCGGTTGTGATCGTTCATCGAAATCGTCCAAAGCCTCCACCCTTCCGGAGGCATCCGCTGCGGCGGCGACGGGCGAGGCCGTGGAGTCGAAGGAGTCGGTGCCGGTGCCGGACACCCCGCCGGAAGAGCTTGCAACAAAGGAGATGCCGGTCGGAGAGCCGCTGAAGTTCAAGAGCGTCAATTCGAAGACTCAGCGCCTCCTCGAAGCTGACGAGGGTGAGTAGCTCTGCCTGGAGGACGTATTCGCCGACGAGAACCGCTTCACGGCGGACAGCCGCGAGGACTGCTTCAAGAGCCAGCGCGACAAATGGTGGACGCTATACGGGACGGAATCGGCCCAACCCCTGGCGAGCTTCACGAGTGTCATCGAGTACGGCGACGAGTTCGACGCCATCCGGGTCTCGACGGTGATCGAGGACGGCAAGCCGGCGTATGGACCGGGCGGAACGACGCCACCGCACTACAACCGGATCATCGGGTTGAAAGACGGTAGAAAGTTCGAGGCGTCCGAGATTGTGCACGACCGGTACCATTTCGTTGACGGAAAGCGGGTTCTGCTCGTGAGCACGACCGAGCGTGATCCGCCCAGACTCGGCATCGCCGTCGTCGACGAGATTCCGACGGCGCCCGTCGAAACGACCGAGACGGACATCATCCCGATGGGCAACTACACGTGGGACGAAGAGCGCGAGCTCATCACCTTCACCGGCCGGGATGGGTGTCGCTTCGGCACTGTCGAGCTGGACGGAAGCGACGCCAAGTGTCGCCTCACGCTGCCGCACAAGTACTTCAGTGGGCGCAGCAACTGGATGCTCGGCAACTGGTTCGTCGCCGAAGGCGAGAACGCGACCGATCGCGCGGTCGCGTTGAACATCCATGACGGCGAACAGATCGACCCGACGGACGGCACGTGCGGCGAACCGTTCTTCCCGCACATCGACTCCGAGATCAGCGTGCCACGTCTGCTGATCGCCTGTACCGGCGAAGGGCGGCGCGCGTACGAGCACACCAAGGTCTGGTTGTGGACGCCCGAGAAGCGCTACGAGGTGATCGATGCGCCGTGGCGCCCCGACCGTGCTTTCGGAGACTACGTAGCATTTCGCGAGGGTGCGGGCCTGGGAGCTCCAGACGTTCGTTGGCTCGACCTGAAGCGCTACCTCTACTGGGACCCGGGCGCCCTCTACCTCGCCGGCCCCAATCTCGCGACGAATTCGTTCCCCCTGGCGAAACCCGAGAAAACCGAGTTCCACATCATTGACGATTCGATCCCGCAGCTACGCAAACTCGGAGCGGTCGAGTGCGACGGTAGAGTGTTCCTCACCCATCGTGACGACGAGGTCGTTTCCGCGATCTGCTCCAGCGGGAGCGAGGCCGGTTGCGGCGTGTCCTACGCAGCCGTCATCGATCACAGCATCACCTGGGACCTGCGCACTGGAAAGAAACACCGTACCGACGGAATTCTGGCCGGCGTGACAAAGGACGCGCTCCTGTTCCATGAGGCGCGGCTCGCCCGGGACGGGGACAGCGCGTGCATGCCCACGGCCCTGGGAAAGGTCGATCGATGAGGCTGAGGTCGTCGTGGGCGGGCGTAGTTGCGGTGCAGCGATCGTGACTGACCTTGGTCATCCAAACGAACCGAACTGCGTAGCCCGAACACCACCAAACACGAACATTCACTATAAATCAAGCACCCTTATCGCGACGCCCGACACCGATCTACCATTCCCCCGGTCCAACGTCGAGGCGCTCGAAGTCGCTGCCTCGGCGCGGGGGGTCGACTATCGCGAGCGCCTCCTCACCGACCTCTCCGAGTCGCTGCGCGACAACGACGCACACGAAGTCTTGGAACGATAACCGTCCCCGACCATTGGCGCGCATGCCCACGGCCCTGGCTCCGCGCTGCGAACGCTGAGCGCCGGTGTCCCTTCGTCATCCTCCGACCACAGAAGCACTTACGAACTCGTCTCACGCTGAGGCTGCAACTTCCCCCGTGACACTGATCTGCAACGTCACCTGCGGCGCCGCGAGCGCGTCGCCGACGTGGAGCCTGCGACCTAATTGGGGAGAAATTCCCCAGTGACGTCTCGTGGGTTCACGATCCACACTGGCTTATCAGTCAACAGAGGGGAGACAATGCACAAGCAATCCAATGCCGTCGTACCGGGGCGAGGGCGGTCCCCAGTGGAGTCTGCCGCGGTGGCGCTACTTCTGATGCTCGGTGGACTAGCCATCGCGTGCGGAAGCATCGACGACCCAGACCCGAGCCCGTCCCCCAGTCCCACACCAACCTCGTCTTGCTGCAAGATTTGCAAGACCAGCAAGGCGTGCGGGGACTCCTGCATCGCGTCCGACAAGACTTGCACAAAGTCGGGAGGCTGCGCATGCAACGGTTGAGGCAGATGAGGTGGGCGTTGGTGTCCGTGTGCAGCCTGGTCGTTGTCGGGTGCGTCCAGCGCCAGGTCGTGGTCACCGACGAAGCCGAAACGGTGAAGGTCGCCAATACGAGCGAGGTCGAGAGGTGCTCGTTCATATCGATGGTCACCTGCCACAACGGCGGCAACTTCCAGCAGTATGAGAAGAACCTCAACGCGTGTCTGGCGGAGGCGCGCCAGAAGACCCACGACCAGGGCGGGACCCACTTCGTGCTCGATGACGCGTCGATGAACACGTCGCAACAGACCGTGGCAGGAGCCATCGCGGGAACGCCGACCTCGTGCCAGAACTGCGTCGCGCTCACCGGTCGCGCGTACAAATGCGAGTCCCTCGAGGACCGAGAGGTTTGCATGGATATGCAGGACGATTACCAGGCGTGTCTCGACCGGGGCGGGTATGACCCTATGCTGGAAGAGGGGTCATGAGCGGCGAAGACAAGCTCAAGGGTTTGCGACTTTGGCCTTACGATTGGAGTTGACCCGCTTTTGTGGACGCTCAGGCAGCATCGGCTCGTAGCCTCCGC
>CAYTCZ010000228.1:0-4044 GCA_964436315.1 uncultured Gaiellales bacterium
GGAAGAAGCAGACGACCTTGCCGTCCTTGGCATACGCGGGCATCCCGTACCAGGTCTTCGGCGAGAGGGCTGGCGCGCTGGCTGTGATGAGCGCATGGAGCCGAGTGGCCATGACGCGATCCGATTCCGGCATCTCGGCGATCTTCGCGAGCACGGCGCGTTCCCCCGCCGCCTTGTCCTTGCTCGCGCGCGCTTCCGCCTTCAGCTCTCGGGCGCGCTCCTTCATCGCGGCTCGTTCCTCCGCCGTGAACCCCTCGGACTTCTTGTCAGTCGCGGTGGTGCTCTTGGCGGACTTCCGCGTGGCCTTCTTTGCGCTCATCGTTCCCTCCTCTGCAGCTTCTCCCATGTCCTACCGGCCCGATTCATCGGCTTTGAACGTTAGGGATCCCGCTGGCCCGCTTCGGCCGACATCACTGGCGCGCGGTCGTAACACGTACGCTCGCGCTGCCGACTAATCCTCCTGGAGATACGCGAGCACAGCCAACACGCGCCGGTGATCCGTCGCTGAGGGGGGAAGGTCGAGCTTCGTGAAGATGTTACGCACGTGCTTCTCAACGGCTCCTTCGCT
Source organism: uncultured Gaiellales bacterium (assembly GCA_964436315.1). Classification (GTDB taxonomy): domain Bacteria; phylum Actinomycetota; class Thermoleophilia; order Gaiellales; family Gaiellaceae; genus CAYTCZ01. The sequence continues at coordinate 569 of CAYTCZ010000228.1, forward strand.
GATCACGAGTGCCGCCGCGATGGCGGCATTCGATCGACCCTCAGCCATCAACGCGAGCACCTCTCCTTCTCGGGGAGTCAGGGATTCGAGCGGCCCCTTGCCGGCGACGAGCTGGCTGACCACCTCTGAGTCGAGGACCATGCCGCCGGCCGCGACCCGCTCGACCGCATCCAGGAACTCGCTGACGTCCGCGACGCGGTCTTTGAGGAGATAGCCCACTCCGCCTCCCTCATCTGCGAGGAGCTGAACGGCGTAAGTCCGCTCCACGTACTGCGAGAGGACGAGGATCGCCGGCTCGGATGCGTGTGTTCGGAGCTCGATCGCCGCTCTGAGGCCTTCATCCCGGAAGGTGGGAGGAAGCCGGACGTCGACGATCGCGACATCGGGCCGCTCGCTCTGCACGGTTTCGAGCAGTAGCTCTGCGTCCGCGAGGGCGGCGACCACCTCGTGCCCTCGATCGGCAAGAAGTCGGATCAAGCCGTCGCGGAGAAGAGCCTGATCCTCGGCGATCACGATTCGCACGGCAGTTCCGCGCGAAGGATGGTTGGTCCGCCCGCCGGACTGTCGAGCTCGAGCGTCCCGTCGAGCGCTCCCACCCGGCCCGCCAGGCCCCTCAAACCGCTCCCGTTGCCAAGCTTGGCACCCCCCGGCCGTCGTCGGCGACCTCGACGATCAGTCGGCTCGAACGCCGCTCGACGACCACGGTGCAGGCGGTCGCGTCGCTGTGTTTGGAGACGTTCGCGAGCGCCTCCGCGACGACGAAGTAGGCGGCGGTCTCGGCAGCCTCGGGGGGTCGTCGGTCGAGATCGACGTGGAGGTTGACCGGCACCCGACAGCTGGCGGCGAGCGCCGGTAGGGCAGCGCCCAGACCGCGGTCGGCGAGAATGGCCGGGTGAATGCCGCGCACGAGGTCGCGGAGATCCCGCAGGGCCATCTTGGCCGCCCCGTGGGCCGAGGCGACGAGTTCCTTCGCCTCGTCGGGTCGGGTGTCGAACTTCTCCCGTGCCAGCCCGAGGTCGAGGGCAACGGCGACGAGACGGGCCTGGGCACCGTCGTGGAGGTCGCGCTCGATCCGCCGCAGCTCGGCGGCTTGAGCACCGACCGCGGCTGCCCGGCTCTCCTCGAGCTCAGACACGCGCTCGGCGAGCGCGGCGCTCGGGCTTCGGGCAAGCAGGGCTCGGGCGATCAGCCCTTCGGCGAGGGCAAGGCCCCGGACGAGCCAGGAAAGGAGGATCGCCGCCCCGGCGGCGATGCAGGCGACGAGTGCGGCACTCTCCCAGCTATCGACCATCACGAAGCCGTAATCGAGCCGCTCAGATTCGGGGATTGCCCACCGGAAGACCGGGAGAAGCAGCGATCCGAGGACGACTCCCCAGGCCACCGCGACCGCCAGTGCGAACGAGAAGCCGATCGGCACGAGCACCAGAAGCCAGAGCTGGTCCTTCGAGGTCTGCGCGTCGCCCAGGATGGCTTTCACCTTCGACCAGCCGTCCTTCTCCCCCCGCCGATAGTGGCTGGCGATCGTCGAGCCGAAGACGAGCCAGGCCCGCCGACGCTCGAGCCAGGCAACGCCTCGCGCGACGAGCAGCATGAGGACGAATACGGGCAGACCGAGGAGCGTGATCGCGAGGACGCCTCCGCCGATGCCGCCGGCGAGGAGAACCCCGAAGGCAACGTCGCTCGTGATGCCCCCGAGCAGGAGGTAGGCCGTATCTCGCCAGGTCTGGGTTCGGACCGGCCGGGTCGCGAACCGCCACAGGCCCCGAAGAGCCTTCGTCGTCCGAGCTCCCGGGAGGCGCGGCGGGTAGCTCTCGTGGCATCTGCTCAGCCGGCCTTCGGTGGGGGCGCTCGAGGACATGGCGTTCCTTCTGCAGGAAAGCCTAGGACGGCCTGGGCGCTTCTGCTATGCCGTTAGCCCGTGTCTTCGAGGTAGGGCTAGCCGGAGGGTCGCCCGAATGGCGACGTCTCTCCGACCGCGGTCTCGCTGGGCGACGTTAGCCGCGCTTGTGCCAAAGCGAGTGTCGCAGAAGGCAGAAAGTGCGACAGCGTGTTGCCGACCGATCGTCTGTATCGGGGAGCTGCATGACCCATACCGCTCGGCCCCGCGTAGTCGCTACGCCGGCAACCGCGGACGCGCCGAGCTCGCCGCGGTGAGCACATCGATGTCAAGCCTCAGTTGGTGGGAGTCCCGAAGCTACGTACCGCCGTCTTCCGCGCGACGCAACTCGCGCTCCGCTCGCTCCCGGAGCCGCTCGCAGTACTCGCGGTCGCGCCCGAATCCGAGCTCCCACTCCGCATGATGCAGGCCACCCTCGCGCTTGAGCGCGGAACGAGAAACTGCCCGACCGACGAAGCTCGATGTGAGGGTCAAGCGCATGAACGCTGTCCCCGCGAGCCGCGCCATCTCGTCGGCGAGCCGCCGCTCGTCTACTCGGGCGATCGTGTACCAGCGGTCGGGCGCCCGACTCGAGGCGTACTGGACATAGTAGATCGCCATGACTGTTTGCTCTGTGGTGCGTTCTCAAACACTGTAGCCCCCCGGAGTTCTGACAAGCCCGGCCAACGTGGAACCTCTGCGGAGCGCCTGTGATGGAACCCTTGCGGAGGGCTTGGCCCTGGTTCGCCGGCCTTCGAACCGGGCATACGTCGAAGCCTGGGTGTGCGAACGCTATGACTCCCGATGACTCGGTGGGCGCGAGCCAGAGCGGAGGATTCGGAGGACGGTGACGTCGTCATGCGGCTTGGCCTCGTGCTGACGTTCCCGGCGTTCATAGTCGCGGAGCTGAGCAAGCCAACCCTCGAGCTCAGCGAGCCGTTCCTCCTCGAGGCGGGCGCCGTCGGAAGCGAGAACCAGCTCGTCGAAGCTGAGAGTCACGGGACCGTCAATCCGGAAGCTGCCAAAACGACCAACGGGTGGGGCAGCGAGCCAGGCGTACTCGTCGAGAAGATCCCGCTCGGCCGCGAACAGCGTCTCCAACGCTGGGCTTGGATGGTCGTCGAGCCAGGCCTGGTAGCTGGAGCGTGCCGAGGACGTTAGCGTCTCAGGGGAAAACACCGGCTCCCAGCTGCTGCCGGCTCTGACCCAGACCTCACAGTCGCCACAGCGGAAGGCCACGGCCTCTCCCTGATCTGATATGTCCACGGCTGCGACCATCGCCTGCGGGCGCTCGCGGTGATTGAGTGACGGATCGAACAGAAACGCGTGGGCGCGCTCAAGGCAACTGCTGATGTCTTGTCGGCTGCGGAGGGCGGCGCGGACGACCGTCGCCGCCCAGACAGCACCGTCAAGAGCAAGTGTCTCGGGCGTTGCTTTCGTAGGGGTCGCACCGTCGATCACCGCCATTCGAAGCCCGTTGGGACGGCGCTCGGTCAGACTTGCATCCTGGCTGGGAGCATCGCTGGATGCCTCCTCCCAGAGCTGGATGCGCCAGGGCCCTGCTTCGACCGAGCTCTTCACCATCGCGGCTGACCATAGT
>CAYTCZ010000229.1:0-3997 GCA_964436315.1 uncultured Gaiellales bacterium
TGGTCAAGACCGAGGATGGGACGATCTCCGAAGCGCGCGTCGCCCTCGGCTGTCTCCCGGTGCCTATGACTCGGCCCGCGGTCGAGGAGGCGCTCCGAGGCGCGGTGGCGACACGAGAAGCCGTAGCTTCCGCCACGGAGCTGGCAGCCGACGGGATCGATTTCTTCCCTGATGACCCGGATGCCAGCAGCGACTACAGGCGACGGATGGCGCCGGTGGTCGCAAGCCGAGCAGTCCTCGACGCGATCGGAGGCGCACGGGATGGATAAGGGACCGATCCAAGAGGTCCAGTTCACCCTGAACGGCGAAACCGTCGCCAGCACCGTCGCGGCCCGGCAGCTCCTCGTCCACTTCCTGCGAGACGACCTGGGCCTTCGCGGGCCGAAGGTCGGCTGCGACACGGGCCACTGCGGCGCATGCACGCTCCGCTACAACGGAAAGACCATCAAGAGTTGCATGATGCTGGCGGTCCAGGCGGACGGGGCCGAGATCGAAACGGTCGAGGCGATGGCGGCCGACGGCGAGCTGAGCGCCCTGCAGGAGTCCTTCCACGAACACCACGCCCTCCAGTGCGGGTACTGCACCTCCGGCATGCTCGTCAGCGCCCAGTTCCTGCTCGACCGAAACCCCAGCCCCACCGAGCAGGAGATCCGCGAAGGCATCAGGGGCAACATCTGCCGGTGCACGGGCTACGTGAACATCGTCAAGGCCATCCGGGCCGCGTCCGGGCAGGAGGTGGACGCATGACGGCCCAGGCCCCCACCGCGGTCGAGGCCCCCACCTGGACCGGGCAGAGGCTGCCGCGCAAGGAGGACCAACGGCTTCTGAAGGCCGAGGGCTCCTTCGTCGACGACGAGGGCATGCACCGAATGGGCTACGCGCACTTCGTACGCTCGCCGTACGCGCACGCCAGGCTCCTCTCCGTCGACGTGTCCAAGGCAGAGGCCTTGCCAGGGGTGATCACGACCCTGACGGGCGACGAGGTCAAAGCGATGACCGAGCCCCTGTTCCAGTTCGCCCCTCGGCCAGACGGGCAGATCAACGAGTACCTCCTGGGAGTGGATCGGGTTCGCTACCAGGGCGAGGCGGTGGCCCTGGTGCTCGCCGAGACCAGGGACGTGGCCCGCGACGCCGCCGATCTGATCGAGGTCTCGTACGAACCGCTCCCGGCGGTCGTCGACGGCGTGGCAGCGGCGAGCCCCGATGCCCCCGTGCTGCACGACAGCCTCGGCGACAACATCGCCTGGCAGGGCCTCTACGACTGGGGCGACATCGACTGGGCCCTCGAGAACGCGGACCACGTCGTCAAGATCGACCAGCTTCACTTCCACCGGTACTCCTCGACCCCCATCGAGTGCAACGCGATGCTGGTGAATTGGGATCCAGGAACCGACATCATCCGCGTCGTCTCCAACAACCAGTTCCCGCTGTTCGGTGCCCTCGTCATCGGGCCGTCCATGGGAGTCGGCATCGACCAGTTCGAGTTCGTCTCGCAGGACATCGGCGGCGGGTTCGGCATCAAGATCAACTCCTACGCGCAGATCGGCGTACTGGCGCTCCTTTCCCGAAAAGCCCGGAGGCCGGTCAAGTGGACGGAGTACCGGACCGAGCACCACCTTTCCGGTGGCCACGGCAACGAGCGCACCTTCCGGAACATCGAGGTCGCCGTGATGGCCGACGGGACCATCCTCGGCTTCAAGGCGGAGGCCTACGACGACGCCGGTGGGTACCTGCATTACGAGCCGCTCGGGGCGGTGATCTGGTCGCAGGTGGCCCCGGGATGCTACAAGTTCAAGCACATCAGGGTCGATTACAAGGAGACCCTCACCAACAAGTGCCCCGCGGTCCCCAATCGCGGCTACTCGCGGATGCAGCATCTCTGGGCGACCGAGCGCATCGTCGACACGGTCGCGCACGAGCTGGGCTTCGATCCGGTCGAACTCCGAAAGAAGAACTACATCCAGCCGGAAGACTACCCATACACGACCCCCAACGGCTGCGTGTACGACTCCGGAGACCTCCCCCGCGCGCTGGACATGGTGCTGGAGATGATCGATTACGAGGGAGCGAGGAAGCGGCAGGCGGAGGCGAGTGGCCCCGGCAAACGGATCGGGATCGGGATCGGAACGACCCTCGACTCCGGCACGAACAACTTCGGTCAGTCTCGCATCCTGAACCCGGAACTGCCGTTCTCGGGAAACGGCGAGGCATGCACGGCCAAGCTCGACCTGTACGGCGAGATCATGCTCACGCTCGGGACGACGCCCCAGGGCCAGGGGCACGAGACGACGGCCGCTCAGGTTGCCGCCGACATCCTGGGCGCGGCCCCGGAGGACGTCCGCGTGTGGGCCGGCTTTGACAAGGCGCACAGCGCGTACATCGGGTTTTCGGGGACGTACGCGAGCCAGTTCGCCGTGACCGGCGTCAACGCCATCATTGGCGCCTGCGAGAAGCTTCGCGACGAGATCAAGAAGGTCGCGGCCTTCGCGCTCCAGGCATCCGAGGAAGATATCGAGCTCTCGGACAAGACGGCGAGGGTCATCGGAGATCCGGAACGAGCGATCCCGTACATCGGCATAGCCAACATGGTGTACGCGAACAACGCCGTCCTCCCGTACGAGCTGGCCAACGAGGTCTCGCTCACGTGCCGACACGTGTACGTTGCGCCGTTCCAGGTGCCCGACACCGAGAAGAAGTACGGGAACCTCACGTTGACGTACGCAACGCAGACGCACGCGGCCGTCGTGGAGATCGACGAGGAGACTGGCAAAGTCGAGATCCTTGACTACGCGGTAGTCGACGACTGCGGGAAACGCCTGAACCCGATGCTCGTCGAGGGACAGGTCCATGGAGCAACCGCCCACGGGATCGGTGCGGCCCTGAGGGAGATCATGGGCTACGACGAGGACGGGCAGCTGCTCAACAGCAACTTCCTCTTCTATCATGCGCCCACCGCCGTGGATATCCCCCCGATCAAGACCGACTCGATCGAGTCGCCCTCGCCCTTCAGCGGGACGGGCGCCAAGGGCATGGGTGAGGGAGGCGGCGCGCCGCTGCACACGATCTGCTCAGCGATCCAGGATGCCCTCGACCCCAAGATGCCGATCGTGTCCGACTCCCATAATCCGCCCGAGGGGGTGCTCGCTCTCCTCTCGTACACCGGCGGACCAGAGGGGCGCGGAGTCGAGGTGATGGCAGGAAAGAGCGCGTCGGAGGCATAGTGGAGGTCGCCTGCGCTCCTCCGGCTCCTCCGCCCATTCATCGAGCCGTCCTACTCGATGCCGAGCGCTCGGTTTAGTAGGACGCTGGAGGTCGGCAGCACTCCGAGCCAGTGCTGGTCGGTGCTCACCGACGTCGAGCAGGTGGGCGGATGGGTGAGCATCGTCGGTGAGGTCCGCGAGACCGAGCATCTCAACTCCTATCAGGTCCTTCTCCAGGATCAATTCGGCCCCTTCAAGCTGCGCGCCGACGTGGACGTGGAGGTCACCGACCTCGAGGAAGAGAAGAGCATCGGCTTCAAGGGCAGCGGACAGGACCGCCACGTGGGCACGACGATCAGCGGCGAAGCTCGCATGATCCTCGAGCCCTCCGAGAAGGGCGCGACGATCCGGGTCGAAGGGACCTACAGCGTCCTCGGCGCGGTCGCGACGATGGGAGGATCGACGATCCGGAAGAAGGCGGACACGATCCTGGAGGAGTTCTTCAGTGCTGCCGCCGGCGCTCTTGGCTAGCGTCCCCACGCCGGTATGGGCGCACCAACGCTAAAGAATGCCAGAGCGTTTCGACTTCGTGATCGTGGGAAGCGGCATCAACTCGCTGGTCGCCGCCGCGCTTCTGACAAGAGCCGGCAAGAGCGTCACCCTCCTCGAACGCAACGACCGACTCGGAGGCTGCATCCGCACGGAGGAGCTGTTCCCCGGGTTCACCCACGACGTCCTCTCGTCCTGGTACCCGCTGTTCGTCACGTCGCCGGCCTACGAAGCCCTCGCGGACGACC
>CAYTCZ010000230.1:0-3940 GCA_964436315.1 uncultured Gaiellales bacterium
GCGGTCGCCCGTACGATTCGTGACTCTCTCGCAGGCAGAGTGCTGCGCCCATGCGTCCTCCCCCGCGCGCGTGGGTGTACGCGCGCGCACGGATGGAGTACCGCGCGGGTGTGACATCGAGAGTGGCTCCGCGGGCCACGAGACAGCGCTGACTCTCGGTTGACCGAGATCGGGCTTGGACCTCGTGTCGCCGCTGTCGATGAGGACGACGACATGACCGTAGTGAACACCCGCTCGCCGACGTAGGCTGCTGCCCGATGAGTCTCACGAAGACGGTGGAGTTGCTGTGCCAGGCGGTCGACGGGGCGGACTGGAACGCGGAGCGCGCCAACGAGTTGCTCCAGGAGATGCTGAGGTCGTGTGGAACCGCCACTCGCACGGAGCTCGACGACGCCCTGGGCCTCATCGCCCGGCGTGTCCGGCGGTCGACGATCGGCGATGGCGATGGCGTGGCCCACGTCGCGATCAGCGGGGGCACTCTGATCGAGAACGGCGCAACCCCGCGGCCACTCGCGGAGGCTTTGCTCGAGCGGCTGCCGGAGGTTCTGGAGACGGCGCGCGCTTTCGCGGACCGCTGCCTGCCCTCGGAGCCGGGCGACGACCCGTGGGAGGGCGTTGCCGACGAAGACGTGTTCACGGACGTGGACGACCTCCCGATCACGCACGCGGTGTTCCGGCGACACCTGCCGGACGACCGCGGGGGCGGTTGCTCGCTCGCCTACCTCCGGGAGTGGGTCTTGCCAACGGTCGCGGCCCTGACCCGCGACCACGAGATGCTCGCTCGGGCGCAGGACGATGCTCGCCTCGTGCGGGCCGCCGCGGCGCTCCGCCGCTCCAACGCGCAGTGGCTGGAGTTCCTGCTCGCTACCCAGCTCGCCCAGCCATGGCTGGTCCTGTGCACGGATGCCAACCGTGCCTTCGAGCTCGAGGTCGATCAGGTGGCATCCAACTTCGTTCTGAAGGGCTTGGTGGCCGACGCCGTGCTCGCTCAGGGTGTGCCTGGAGAGCGGAACCCTCCCGACGTGATCGACGTTCTCGGCGGACGCGCACAGCACTCGGCCCAGGGCTACGTCCAGGGCGTCTTCGACCACTACACGGCGGCTGCGCTGCCCTTCCTGGCTTCGGGTGCGGAGGTACCGTTCGAGCACCACGTCTGGAACGAAGGCGTGCCGACCGACGTGGTCCCGGTCGCTGACGGTCGGCGACTCCTGGTGCTCGGCCCGCCGACGATCGTGCGGACGTGGAACGCTCGGCCAGTGTTCTCGGCGCTTCGCCCTTCCGTCCGAGTCGTCCGCGAGTTGGATCCCACGAAGGTACGTGCTCTGGCCAATGGGGGCTGAGCACAACACGACTTCGGTGCGGGCATCGCCGACTCGGACGGAGTCACCGTGCCGGAGCGAGCTGGACGAGCTCCGACAGGAGGAGGCCAACTTCGCTGACCTCGGCGAGACGCTACGGCAGCTCCTCGAGATCGCCGGCGACGGAGCCTCTGGCGAGCGAGCAGGCTGGGAGGACCTAGCCGTCGAGCGAGCTACACCCAGCTCGGCAGGTCGATGACGGTTGGCTCGACCAAGAGCATGTCCCGCTCGACCGTGTTCAGATGCCTTACGTAGCGGCCGAGGTCTCTGGCTCTGGCATCGGTGGACCAGAAGTCTGCCGCATCCTCGAATCGTTGAATCAGAAGGCGATGAGGGACCAGCCCCTTCTGCACCATCGCGTCGATGTCGCCGACATCCGCGGCGCTGAAGCGCTTCAGCTTGCTCACCACCACGTCCACGACGTCGAGCACTTGGAGATCCAGTTCGACGTCCAGATCGATGGCATGCCACTTCGGTACTTGCGGCAGGAAGGGCACACCGTTGCTCACGACGTCCAAGTACATTCTCCAGCGTTGGGCGAGCACGGAGTCCGGCCCCGCGAGCTCCAGGAGCCGGCTCTTGGTTTCCTCGTCCAGGTCGAGCGTTTCGAGTAGGTCGCTGTCTTTCGTGCCGCGCTCCCAGTCGGTCTGAAGCATGAGCGCTGTCGAGCCGATGATCCGAAGTGGAGGCAGTGGGGGCCCGTCCCACTGCTCTGCGAGCTCGCGGAACAACCGCTCAGCGACGTTCACTGGAGGCTCGCAAGGCGTTCACGAAGTCTTCGTCGCGAAGGCGGGTCGCGATTCGCCATCGGCGCGCGGTCGGGGAGGCCTCCTCGAAGACTCGGTCGGCGGTGGTGAGGCTCCGGATGTCTCGGTCCAGGACGTCGATTGGCTGGTCCTTCGGGGGCGGCTGGATCGTTCCATGCCTCTGGAAGTTGGCGAGCAAGGTGTCCGCTCGCTCGAGCGTCCGACGATCCTCTGACCGCGGACGCTCGGAACCAATCGCGTTGCGAACGCTCTCCACCAGCCATCCGAGACGGTGGGCGCGGCCCTCATGGCGCAACCTGCGAGCTGCCTCAGGCAGAGAGATGCCATCGACGGACCGCACGAGGACTGGTGCGAGGGCAGCGACGTGACGGGACGAGGGTGCGCCTTCCAAGACCGCGACCACCAGCGCACCGCCGCCGTCGGGTCCGGCGGGGAAGCCGTCGAGTTGCCTCAAGTGTGTGGCTCCATGGCGGACCAGCGCGTTCTGGAGCGCTGCATCCGCCGACGGCGTCTCCGGGAGGAAGCGCGCGATGCTGGTATTGGTGATCTCCAGGAAGCGAAGGAACTGGGCGGCAGAGAGGTCGCGGACACCCCGTTCGACCTCACTGAGCCGTGGCTGAGACAGCTCGAGACGCTCCGCCAGCTCAGCTTGGGCCCAGCCCCGCTGTTGGCGAATCTCGCGGACGATCTCGCCGATGTGCTCGGATATTTTGGCTAGTGATTCCAGCGTCTTGCCTGTCCAGATATCGCCTATGCGATAATCGTATCGTTATAGCGATAACCGCCGGCGTCAAGTTCGGCGACCTTGTGATGGGTCGCCTTCGTCCGATACAGCGACCTCCTGAAAGCGCACCTCCCAGCGGTCAGCAGGATGGAGGGGACGACTTCGTAGGAGGGGAGGCAGCCAGCCCCGAGAGGGACGAAGTAGGGCGTTTCACTCCTCCTTTGCAGCCAGGGGCGTCTCGGACCCGGGCGGCCTCCTCGGGTGCGAGGACGAGGATGCGGGTGCCGGCCTCCATGGGGACCCGGAAGGCTGGCTTGCCTGGACGCTCATCTCCTGCACGGCCGCCTGCCCGACTCCCGCTCGGCGGCTTCGCAGCGATCGCAGACCGTCAGCTTCACCTGGTGCGGCGACGACTCCCGCTCGCCGTCGCCAGCGCCACGAAGAAACGCGTCGAAGAGCATCTTCGCGAGCGTCACGTCGTCGACCGAGTGACCGAGGCGCTGCGCGGCCACGCTCCGCACCGCGAAGAGCCGCGACGCCTCGCTCCCGCTCATCTCCAGCACCACGCGAACGCGCTGCTCCTCGAAGGGCGCGGGTGCATCGGACGGTCGCGCCCCGCGCCGATGGCGCATCACGACCTGCTGCACCTCGTGGCCCGTCCGGCGGACCCCATCCTGAGTCGCCCAGTCGACCCACTCGTTCTCCACCGCCGGCGTCGCGACGCGAGTCAGCTCCCGCACCACCGTGTAGGTCAGCTCGCCCCGCGCCCAGCGCTCGCGCATCTCGGGCAGCGAACGCATCGCCTTGGCCACGCGGAGCCGCTCCCGAGTCTGCCGACCACCCCAGCCGAAGAGCCGAGCGCAGTACTCCTGAATGGAGCCGAGCCCGAGCAGCTCGTAGGCACGAGTCTCCGCCGCCATCAGCAGCGGCTCGAGCAGCGCGACGTCGTCGGCCGCCCGCCGCCGCGCGATCGCGACCAAGGCTTCATGTGCCGAATCCCGATCGAGCACCGCTCGAAGCGGTCGCCCGTACGATTCGTGACTCTCTCGCAGGCAGAGTGCTGCGCCCATGCGTCCCTCCTCCGCGCGCGG
>CAYTCZ010000231.1:0-3916 GCA_964436315.1 uncultured Gaiellales bacterium
CGCGATCGAATAGGCCCTGCCTGCCAACTGAGCTCCTGATCATCTGGCGTGCCGTCTACCGTGAGGGCGCGGAGCCGTGGCTGATCGCCCGTCAGCCGGTCGAAGTCCTACGTCCCGTCGATCGAAAGAGCGGGCACGCCGGGTTCGCTCTCCAGCTCGGCGAGCACCGAGGCGATTGGGTTGGCGAAGGTCGCACCGCTTCCGCCTGCGAACAGCAACCCGACGGGATTGAGTCCGTTCTTGGTGACGAACATGGAGCCCGAGTCGCCACCGGCGCTGCAGCCGCCGCCTCGCATCATCAACTGATGGACGAACGTGGCAACGCCTGGATCACCGTAGTTGACGTTCACCGTCACGTTCGTTGCCCACACCTTGCACTCCGTCTCGCCGGTGGTGCGACCGTACTTGAGAAGTTGATCGTTGATTCCGACGTTCGCCTCGATCGTGCTCGAGGGCGTGCCGTAGCCGTCGGACGGCGTCGTATTCTGGTGGGCAACGCCTGCGTCGAGCGCGACCAGCGCTGCATCGACCTCGTTATCGCCCCCGGAGAAATCGATCGGCACGAAGGCCGCCAAATCGCCGACATCGTCGGCGGCCGTCCCACCGTCGTAGCTGCCGGGCTGCCAGAAGTCGTCGCCGAGGCTCGCGCCGTTTGAGTCGGCGGCCACGTGGTTGTTGGTCAGGATGTAGCTGCCGTTGACGAACGCGCCGATCGTGCCCGCGGTGATGTCCGGATGTCCGCCGGAGACGCCGATGATCACCTCGGCGCACTTGACCGTGGTCTGGCCCGTCGCGATGCAGTCGGTCCCGGGTGACGGGGCTCCGTCATCGTCGAGATTCGTCACCGAGACGTCCGAAGATCCCATCCCGTCGTAGCCCGGGTCGGCGCTCACCGCCGCACTGGTGACGATCGTGTAGCCGACATCGCCGTCGTCAGCGCCATCGTCGACGCCGGTCACCGTCACTGTCTGCGCGCTGTTCCAATTGGTTGCGTCGAAGCTGAGGCTCGTCTGGTCGATCGTCCCTTCCGTCGTATCGCTCGTGGAGAGGTTGATCGTGACTGCGTCCGTCGGCGCTGTCTCGAGGACAACCGTGAAGGTGTCCGTACCTCCGGCTTCGCTCGTTTCGAGACCGGAGGTCGGGGTGACGGTGATGCCCGGCGTATCCGGCTCGCCACCGCCGTCACAGGCATCGGGGAGCGGTGAGCCGGGCGGCCCGCCACAGTGATCTGGGCGGTGATGGAGGGCAAAGACCTCTCCGGTGACCAGGACGGCCGTCGGAACCCCGTCCAGGGTACGCGGGAGACCGCGCACCCCCGCCGACTCGGTGAGGATGGCGACTCGCACTCGACCGTTCGCGTCCTCCGTTATCCCCGTGCCAACGACGCCTGGGTGTGCGAGGAGAGCGTCCGTGTGGCGCTCCTGGGCCTGTCTGGCCTGCGTTAGGCCGGGAGGCTCGCTTGAGGCACTCCCTCCCGCGCCGCTCACGGCAAGCAGGAAAAGACCAAGAAGAACAGGTAGGGCGAATGCTTTCAGGCGCATTCGCTCACACCGTAGTTCTCAGGCGGGCGATGTCAAGGGTCGAACGTCCAGGGCACAACCGATGAGTTGCCCTCGCTGGCCAGAAGGTATCCCGATTTGAGAAACACTTCAATCTGGGAATGGAAGCCTGGTGCTCACTGCCGGATTGCTGCACGAGACCTTCGGATCGTCGCCGTATTCGGGTTGTTGGCGTACGCTGCGAGGCTCCGGTCGCCTTGTTGGGTAGTCATCCGCTTTCGTTCGCGATAACCAGGCGGTCAAATCCTGCCAGGTGCGCGCAAAGCGGCACGACAAATCGATCCAGGCAGGAATGCAGCGGGGAGAACGTGAACGAGAGAACCGTGGATCTCTCGATCGGCCTCGTCACCCTCTGTGCGATCGGCTCGCTGCTCGTTCTGATCGTCTACGGCGTCGGCTAAGCGAACGACGCGGTCGCGTGCCCGGCGATCCGGAAATTACCTGACGGCGCGTCTTCGGCTCGGGCAAACCGATGTACCGCTCGATCCTGTAAGGACGTTCGTCACCTCTTCGGTCCAGTGTTCTGCGGCGGCACAGGAATCCCATCCCAAGGGCTGTCACTGGAGCACAGACGGGCGCGCGGATCGTCGGATCGGTCACGGCCGTGATCGAATCGGCTCGTGGTCTGTCGGAGGCCCCGTCCGAGGTAACTCGTACGCTTGCAACTCAAGGCGATGCGAAGGACGTTCATGTCCCCTCTCGCTCTCCTTGCGGCGGGGAGTCTGGTTGCTCTTTTCCTTCTCGTTGGCTCTGCCGTGGGCTGGGCTGCCTCCCCCGCTCCGCCGACGCTCGAGTTGCCGGAGCCGATTCTCGTGCAGACGGCCAATTCCAACGGTGAACCCGTCAGCTTCCAGGCAACGGCAACCGACTGGCAAGGAAGGGAAATCCCGGTCAGCTGTGAGCCTCCCTCCGGCTCCCTTTTTCAGCTCGGGGAGACGACCGTCGAGTGCTCAGCGACCGATCGTCGTGACTCCACCACGAGCGGGTCGTTCACGGTCACGGTCGTGCTCGCGAGTGATCAGCCTCCCCCTCCGCCTCCCGAACCGTCGCCTCCACCTCCCCCTCCGCCCGCGCCTTCGCCTCCACCGACACCGCCTCCGCCGTCGGACACGAGTCCTCCGCAACTGACCGTCCCGGAGGACAGGCTCGTCGAGGCGACCGGCGCCACCGGGACGGTCGTCTCCTTCACTGCGAGCGCCGTCGATGACCACGACGGACCGATCGAGCCGGTCTGTTCGCCATCCTCCGGATCGGGGTTTCCGCTCGGGGTTACGACCGTCGAGTGCTCGGCCACCGACCAGGCCGGAAACAGCGGGACTGCCACGTTTACCGTCAGCGTCGTCGATACGACCCCGCCCGTTCTACCCAGCTATCCGAAGAAGGTCGCCGTCTACGAGGACACGGACAGCGCGATCAGGAAGAGCTCGCTCGGCGCCCTGTTCAATCCAAAGGCGACCGACATCGTCGACGGTGCTGTAGCTATCGACGTAAGCCCCGACCTCTCCCAGTACCCGTTGGGCGCGAACGTGCTCACGTTCACTGCCACCGATGCCGCTGGAAACACCTCGGGCTCGGCGGAGGTTCTGCTCGACGTCCGCAGGGTACCGGTCGGCGTCAAACCGGGCACGATCGTTACCAAGATTGATCTCACGGCACCCGCGAAGCCCAAGAGCGTCAAAGTCAGGCCGGGTGATCACAAGGCCAAGCTCAGCTGGAGCCCCGTCAGCGCCGCCGACTTCAAGCAGTACGTCGTAACGCGGTCAGTCCCGAGCACGCTTGCCGCCACCGGCGTGAGCAGGGTCGTCTATCGCGGGAAGGAGACCAGGTTCGTCGACCGCAAGCTCAAAAACAACGTCGAGTATCGGTACGAAATCGTCGCAGAGGACAAGGCGGGGAACCGTTCCGCAGTTGCCACGGCAATCGTGACGCCGCGCGCAATACTCCTAGCCCAGCCCAGGCTTGGTGCCACGATCAGAGTCTTGGCCAAGAGCAAGAAAGTCAAGTTCCGGTGGGCTCCACGGAAGAGAGCGTCCTACTACAACATCCAGCTCTACCGACGCAAGGCGAATGGTGAGCAGATCAAAGTCGGGACGTTCTGGCCCAAGCGAGCGAACTTCACCCTGAACAGGAAGTGGACATTCGACGGTGAGCGCTACAAGCTGAAGCCAGGTTGGCGCGTGGTCTGGTACGTGTGGCCAGGGTACGGTCGTCGGATCGACGCCAACTACGGCGATCTCGTCGGGAAGAGCAACTTCAAGGTGCTGAAGGAAAAGAACAAGAAGAAAAAGAAAGCCGCAAAGAAGTCCTGACCCACGACCAGTTGGCCGTTTCCCCCGCTGCACCCAGGTTCTGCATTT
>CAYTCZ010000232.1:0-1736 GCA_964436315.1 uncultured Gaiellales bacterium
AGAGTGACGTCCTCTTCATGCAATGTAATGGCGGGCTTGCCGACGGAGTCCGGGCACGCGAGCTTCCGATCCAGACGTTGCAGTCAGGCCCTGTTGCCGGCGTGATAGCGGCCGCCGAACTCGAAGCGGCCTCGGTGCGGAACAGCGTGATCACGACAGACATGGGGGGAACGACCTTCGACGTGAGCGTGATCGAAGACGGGCGGCCGCTCGTCCGTGACGAAACGGTCGTCCAGCAGCATCGGCTGCACCTCAATATGGTCGATATCCAGTCGCTCGGCGCCGGAGGAGGGAGCATCGCCTGGGTGGATGAACTCTCGGGCGCGCTCCGGGTCGGGCCCCGGAGCGCGGGCGCTGATCCCGGTCCCGCCTGCTACGGGCGCGGTGGGCTGGAGCCGACCGTGACCGACGCCGATCTGATCCTCGGAATTCTCGACCCGGATCATTTTCTCGGTGGCCGACTCGTGCTCGACTACGCGGCGGCCGAAGAGGCGATTGGCGCGTTGGCAGAGAGGCTCGACCTCACTATCGAGGAATGTGCCGCCGGGATCGTTCGAATCGTCGACGCGCACATGGCCGATCTCATTCGCTCGATGACGGTTCAACGCGGGCTCGATCCCCGCGGATTCTCACTGTATGCGTACGGTGGTGGCGCCGGCGCGCACGCAGGGCTCTACTGTGCCGGGCTCGGCATCGCGGAGTTCGTCGTGCCGCTCGGCGACGCTGCCTCCGTCTGGTCTGCGCTCGGGCTCGCCGCGGCCGATCTCCTTCGGATCTACGAGCAACCGGTGTACTTCGCACATCCCTTTGACGCCTCCTCGCTTGCAGCGGCGGTGGCCGCGCTCGAGCAGCGGGTTCGGGACGAGTTCGAAGACCCGTCAATCGCCGAGCAGCTGCGAATCGAGCGCTATGCGAGCTGCAAGTACGGGCTCCAGGTCTACGAGGTGGAGACGCCGGTTCCGGATGGCGAACTGAACGAGGAGTCGATTCAGCGAATTGCGGCCAACTTCGAGGACGCGTACGCGAAACGGTACGGTGCGGAAGCAGGCTACCGTGAGGCCGGCATCATCATGACCCGACTCGGCCTCCGCGTCCATCGGCCGGTACGCAAGCCGACGGCAGCACCCGGCCATGGGACCGACAACATGACTCCACCTGTGGCCGAATCGGCGAGACAGCGGGACGTCTATTGGGCAGAACTCGCCAAACGAGTGACCACCAAGATCTGGGACGGGGATCAGCTCGCCTCCGGCGTCCGTCTGGAGGGCCCTGCTGTCGTCGAGTTCCCCGATACGACGGTGGTGGTGCGCCCCGGCGGCGACTTGAGGGTTGACGACTTCGGCAATGCGGTCGTGAGGATCGGATCGGCGGAAGGTGGTCAAGCGTGAACGAGAGTGAGTACAGCCGACGCTGGACATCGCTGCGCGACGGGTACCTGCCGTCGGATCACCTCGACATCGCACCAGGGCTCGAGCTCGACCGCGAGTTCGCCGAGGACATCGATCCGATCACGTACGAGGTTCTCCGGTCTCGGCTGTGGTCGATCAACGAGGATCAGCTCAACACCGTCCGCCGCATCTCGGGTTCGGGCGTAACGGTGTACGTGTGGGATCTCAACACGTCGATCCAGACCGAGGAAGGCGACGGAGTCGTCTTCGGCCCCGGAATTCTCTTCTTTGCCGGCTGCGCCGATCTCGTTGTCAAGTGGACACTCGAGCACCGGAGCGCCAACGTGG
>CAYTCZ010000232.1:1836-3829 GCA_964436315.1 uncultured Gaiellales bacterium
GGCTGCGCCGATCTCGTTGTCAAGTGGACACTCGAGCACCGGAGCGCCAACGTGGGGATCGGCCCGGGAGACGTCTTCATCCAGGATGACCCTTGGGTCGGAACCAACCACCAGATGGACGTTGCCGTCTATGCACCGATCTTCGTCGAGGATCGGCTGTTCTGCTGGGTCTACAACTGTGTCCATCAGCAGGAGCTCGGCGGTGTCGAGCCCGGCGGGTTCATTCAGCAGGCGCCGGACACGTACTGGGAAGCGACCGCGTTCCCACCCATGAAGCTCGTCGAGGGAGGCGTCTGGCGCGAAGATCTCGTCGATGCTTGGATCCGACGATCACGCCTGCCCGAGCTGTGTCATCTCGAGCTCAAGTCGCAGGTCGCAGGGGTCGAGTTCGCGAAGAGCCGCATCGAGGAAACGATCGCCGAGTACGGGACACGCGTGGTGAAAGGCGTGATGCGCCGGATGATCGACAACACGGAGCGCGCCGTCCGGGCACGCCTCGAAACGATTCCGGACGGATGGTGGCGCGACGTGCGTTATTGCGCGGGCGGGCTCCCAGACGACCGCCAACTCCATCGCCTCGAGTTGTCGCTCGAGAAACGGGGCTCCACGATGACCTTCTCGAACCGGGGTGCCGACTCGACGTACGGCTCGTTCAACATCCCGGTGGGTGTCTGGCGTGGCGACGTGCTGAACGCCGCGCTTCCGCTCCTCGCCCACGATCAATACCTCTGCGGCGCCGGCGTTCTCCGCTGTATCGAATTCGAGCCCGAGCTCGGAACGATCACTTCTGCGCAACATCCGGCCGCAGTGAGCACCTCGCTCGGCACGACGAACGCCATCACCCAGGCCAAGTTCGTCATCAGCAAGATGCTCGGCAGTTCGCCGAGTCAACAGAACAGGATGCTCGGCGCCTCGGCGCACCATACGCAGGTCTACACGCAGATGTTCGGAGTCGACCAGCTGGGGCAGCCGTACGGGAACTTTCCCTTCGACGGCATCGGCGGTGGCTCGGGCGCGTGTTCGTTCCGTGACGGCATCGACCACGGGGGCAGCATCATCTCGCCGAAACTCGGCATCGGGAACGTCGAGGAATGGGAACGGGTCATTCCGTTCCTCTATCTGTACCGTCGGGAGGTGCCCGAGGGCGGCGGGCATGGTGCCTGGCGTGGCGGTGCCGGAATCGTCACCGGCTGGACGGGCCACAAGACGTCCGAGTCTTTTATCTCATCAGGCGGACTCTTCCAATCGGCTACGCAGGGCAAGGGTCTCTCGGGCGGTTATCCGGGCACCGGAGGCACGTTCTGGTCGGCGACGGAGACGACAGTTGGTGAGGAGTTCGCGGCGGGTCGCCTGCCTTCGACGCCGGAGACTCTTCGCGAGCTCGCGCCGGAGGGGAAGGCTCCGCCCCCGAAGAAGTTTGACAACCGCCTTGCTGCGGCCGATCTCTTCGAGGTGATGCCGCCGATGGGAGCGGGACACGGAGATCCGCTCCTCCGCGACCCGGCGCGCGTGGCCGAAGATACGCGCTCCGGCCGGCTCTCGGTCGCCGATGCGCGTCGGATCTACGGCGTCATTCTGGTCGACGGGGCATCCGATGAAGCACAAACTGCCGGCGAGCGAGCGGAGATCAGGAAGCGCCGTCTCGAGGAGGCGAGTGCGCCCGATCGTGCCCAGGATCCGCTCTCGGGCCAGCCGGTCGAAGTCGGGTATGCGATCGAGACCGTCAAGCTCGTCTCGGTGGGCGGCGACTATCGTCTGGTCTGTGCCGAGTGCCTTGCTCCGCTCGGAACGCCTGGGGACGGCTATCGAATCGGCTGCCGGCGTCTCGAGACGAGGCTTCCCGAAATCGACCCCGAGCTCTTCATTGACCCGCTCACGCAGGTGGACGAGGATCTCGTCCTTCGCCACTACGTGTGTCCCGGCTGTGGCCTCTTCGTCGACAGCGACCTCTGTCGGCCGGAGGACTCGCCGTATCAGGACGTTGCGATCGAGG
>CAYTCZ010000233.1:0-3731 GCA_964436315.1 uncultured Gaiellales bacterium
GACGGGCGGTCGACGAGTTCGACCAGACCGTCGTGATGGTCACGCACGATCCCCGGATCGCCTCGTACGCCGATCGGGTGATCGTCCTCTCTGACGGAGTGGTTACCCACGACGGCCGCGTGGACGCGGCCGACGAGGTACTCGCCCTGATGCAGGTGGAGTGAGCCATGTTAGCGGTGACCCTCCGAGGCCTCGCAGCCCGGAAGCTGCGCAGCACACTGACTGCCCTCGCAGTCTTCTTCGGCGTCGCGATGATCGCCGGCACCCTCATGTTGACCGACTCGGTCAACAGCTCCTTCGACCAGATCTTCGCCGATGCCAACGCCGGCGTCGACGTCAGCGTCACCAAGAAGGAGACGATCGAGGACTCTCGCGGCGGACTCCCGCCGGCCTTCGACGACGCCGTCCTCGACGAGGTGCGGACCGTTGACGGGGTCGCAGACGCAGCCGGGGGCGTCGCTGACCCGACCGTCTCCGTTCTCGACGAGCAAGGCGAGCGAGTCGGTCCGACACACCCACCGCACATCGCCACCAGCGTCCTGCCAGATCGGTTCAGCCCCTGGAACTACACGGAGGGCCGACCGCCCGAGACTGCTGATGAGCTCGGGATCGACAACTTCACCGCCGATCGGGAGGGCTGGATGCTCGGCGATCGCGTCCGGATCGCCGGAACCGGAGGGGAGGCGAAGGAGTACGCGATCTCCGGGATTGCGGAGTACGGGGACGGCACCGAGCTCCTCGGCGCCAGTCTGGCCATCCTAACCCTGCCCGAGACGCAGCGGCTGACTGGGAAGGAGGGACGGCTCGACGAGATCGTCATCGCCGCCGAGGAAGGCGTCGCACCCGAGGAACTGAAGTTCGCCGTCGAGGAGGTTATCTCCGCTGATCTCGAGGTGCGAACCGGCGAGGAGAACGCCGCCGAGGCCTCGGCGGACGTGAAAGAGGGCTTTGGCTTCTTCTCGAACGCCCTGCTCGTCTTCGGAGCGATCGCACTCTTCGTCGGCGGCTTCATCATCTTCAACACGTTCTCGATTACCGTCGCCCAGCGGACGCGCGAGTTCGGGATGCTCCGCACGGTCGGCGCCCATCGCCGCCAGATCCTCGGCGCCGTTCTGCTTGAGGCAGCGCTCATCGGTCTCGTCGCATCGATCCTGGGCCTCTTCGGTGGGATCGGCTTCGTCACCGGAATCACGACGCTCTTCAACACTTTCGGCCTAGCGCTTCCCTCCGGCGGCCTCGTGCTTGCGGCGGACACGGTGATCGTCGCCCTACTCGTCGGCGTGATCGTGACGGTCATCGCCTCGCTCGCCCCGGCGCGACGCGCCACCCGCGTGGCGCCGCTCGAGGCGGTGCGCGAGGGAGGAGTGACGCCGCGACCCTCGTTGCGTCGCGCGATGATCGGCCTCGTCGTCTTGGCCCTTGGTGTGCTCGCGATCTTCTGGGGGCTCTTCCAGGCCAAGAGTTTCGGAGCGGCCTTCGTCTTCCTCGGCCCGGGTATCCTCCTCCTCTTCCTCGGCGTAGCCTTGCTGAGCAGCCGGCTGATCGGGCCTCTCGCCTCGGCGATCGGCTGGCCGCTCGAGCGCCTCGGCGGGGTGCCCGGTCAGTTGGCAGGAGAGAACACCCAGCGCAATAAGGGCCGAACGGCAACGACCGCGGCCGCCCTCATGATCGGACTGGCGCTCGTCGTCTTCGTCGCCACCTTCGCTTCGGCGTTGACCAAATCGATCGACGAGGCGATCGACCGCCAGTTTGCGGGCGATCTCATCCTCACCAACTCCGACGGTGGCTTTCGCCGAATCTCACCCGAGGTGGCCGAGGTCGTGAGCGAGGTCGAAGGGGTGGCGATCGCCTCGCCCGGCACTGACGGCGATGCGATCGTCGCCGGCGTCTCCGGCACGCCTCTGGTGGCCGGACTCGACCCCGAGACCGTGACTCGGGTCGCGACCTTCGATTGGCAGGAGGGCTCGGACGCCACCCTCGAGGGACTCGGCGCGAGCGGCGCGATCATCGAGGCCGACTGGGGTGCGGACAACGGCATCGCCGTCGGCGACACGATGCGGGTGACGACGCCGCTCGGCACGGAGGTTCGCTACACGGTCGAAGGTAGCGTGCGCGACGAGGCCGGCCTGATGATCGAGACGTTCGCAATCCCTCGGGACACGCTCCTTCTCAACTTCGGCGTCGATGGTGACTCCGGCGTGATGGTTCGCTACGACGAGGGGACGGACCCAGAGGCCGTACGCGCTGGTATCGACCGCGAACTCGCCGCACGCTTCCCGAACGTCGAGTCGCGCTCGCAGGTCGAACTGGAAGCTGACATCCGCGAGCAGATCAACCAGGTGCTCGTCCTCATCTACGCGCTCCTCGCCCTCTCGATCATCATCGCGCTGTTCGGCGTCGTGAACACGCTGATTCTCACGATCCACGAGCGGACGCGAGAGATCGGCATGCTGCGGGCGATCGGAACCTCGAGGCGGCAAGTTCGCCGGATGATCCGCTACGAATCCGTGATCACCGCTCTGATCGGCGGAATCATCGGGGCAGCGATCGGCCTCGCGCTCGCCGTCGTCGCGGTAGAGGCACTTGCGGACGAGGGCCTCGTCCTCTCGATTCCCTATCCGCTACTCGTCACCGTGCTCATCCTGGCGGCCATCGCGGGTGTTGCCGCAGCAATCGCGCCCGCGCGCAGAGCGTCGAGGATCAACATCATCGAGGCGCTTCTCTATGAGTAACCAGTCGCCATGGTGTCTCGAACCGCTGATCGGCCCCGAGCGACTAGCCCACTTCGAGTCGGCTGTGTCTGACCGCAGAGAGGCAACCCGGGCCAGCAAGGGAGCGCACAGATGATGACCCTCGTTACCTTTGGCGTTTTCCTCGCCGACGAGTTCGATGACCACCACGGTGCCTGGGGTGGGGGCTGGATGTGGCTGTGGGGGACACTGATGATGGTCGCGTTCGTCGCACTCGTGGGCTTCGTGGTCTGGGCGCTCGCCCGCGCCCAGCGTCCCGATCAGCCCGATCGGCGCGGAGATCCGACTGCCCGAGCACGGGAGATTCTCGCCGAGCGCTACGCCCGCGGTGAGATCAGCAGCGAGGAATACCGGGAGAAGAGTGGCGAGCTCCAGTAGGTGAAATCGTCTCACGGGAGGCAGCATGAGTCGTTTCGAGCACACGATCCTCATCGAGCGCCCGCCCGAGGCAGTCTTCGCCTTCATCCACGACTTCGAGAAGATCGGCCGCTGGCAGCCCCACGTGCTCGAGTCGAAGCAGCCAGAGCACCTCGGGGTTGGAACCGAGCTTCAGCAGACGCGCCAGTTCTTCGGGCAGAGGATCGAATCGACCTTCCGGATCACGGCGTACGAGCCACCCCGCACCTCCTCATTCGAGACCACCTCGGGGGAGGTGCCGATGAACGGCACCTACACTCTGGAGCCCCTCGACGGTGGAACGAAGCTGACCTGGCGAGGCGAGATCCACGAGGGCGGCGTTCTCAGGCTCGCCGAGCCCGTCTTTGCCCGGATGGCCCAGCGCGAACTCGAGACGAGTTTTTCTCACCTCAAGGATCTCCTCGAGTTGGAGAGCTGAGGCGGGATGCTGCATGGAGATCCAGCCCACCGTGGAACAGGTGCCCCCGCGCCTCGAAAGGACACGGCCGATCGCGGTTGGCTGCAGTCGCCGACAGAAGGAGTTCGGATGAGTCCGAAGACCATTGGATCCCTCGAGATCGACGC
>CAYTCZ010000234.1:0-3685 GCA_964436315.1 uncultured Gaiellales bacterium
GTCGAGCGTCGTCGGTCTGATTGGGAAGGGAACGACGCCGACGCTAGGCTCCGCGCCATGGACATCCTCTCGAGTCGGATTTTGCTTCGGCCTGGCGATCTCGAAGCGTCCGTCGAGTTCTACGAACGCACGCTTGGCCTGCCCGTTTATCGAGAGTGGGGGGAGGGGGCGACTCGCTCGGTCGTGTTCTTCCTCGGGGGCGGATTTCTCGAAGTCTCGGGGTCGAGCAGCACCACTCCCACCGACGCCCTCCGGATCTGGCTCCAGGTGAGGGACCTCCAAGCAACCCATGCCGAGCTCGAGGCACGCGAAGTGCCGATTGAAGAGAAGCCCCAGATTAAACCGTGGGGGCTCTTCGAGATGATCGTCCGCGATCCGGACGGGATCGGACTCTGCTTCGTCGAGGTCCCGCCGGATCACCCGCTCCGCCGCCGCTAGTGCAGCGGGAAGCGTGTGGCCGGTTAGGCCTTCGTCTTGGCCTTCGCCTTCGGCTTCGTGGCTCGCGTCCGACGCTTCTTGATCGTTGCTTGCCCAGCCGCTGGAGTGATGATGCTCTGGCGATTATCGCTCCAGCGGACGAGGTAGCGTGGAGGCTCTTCTGCGATGACCTCCTCGATGATTCCCTCCCGGCCCGAGAAGCCGGCCTTCTCGGACGCGATGATGATCTTGTCGCCGATCTGGACTGTCATGGTGTGTGTTCGCTCCTTGAGGACTCGGTGTACGACGTGCAGCAGAAGGCTACCTCGGAAAGCCCCGCCGTGTGACTGAATCAAAAGCTCAATCTGTGACGTTCGATCGGCGCCTTGGTGCATTGCTCGGAACGTTTGTTGGCGACGCCCTGGGAATGCCGTTCGAAGGCGCTCCTCCGCTCGTCGCACCTGAGCCACTCGATCTCGAGGAGGCGCGTCTCGGTGCGGGAACGTACACCGACGATACGCAGATGATGATCGCGCTCGCAGAGGTGCTTCGGGAGGTGGGTGATGTCGACGAGGAACGACTCGCCCGGCAGTTCCTCGACAGCTATGACCCCCGCCGAGGCTACGGCGCCGGTACTGCCCAAGTCTTCGCCCTCTGGCAGAGAGGCGTGTCCGTCGACGAGGCGGCGGCCCGGATCTTTCGCGGGGGATCCTTCGGAAATGGCGCCGCGATGCGGATCGCTCCGGTGGGAGCGCACTTCATCGGCGATGAGGCCAGACTGGCGGCGGCCGCGAGTCGAAGTGCGCGCGTGACACACGCTCATCCGCTCGGGATTGACGGTGCCGTAATCCTCGCTGGAGCCGTCTGTGGCGCCGTGTGCGGAGACGATCCACTCCAGGTTGCCGGCCGGCTCGCCGAGGAGCAAGGGTTTCAGCGGGCGTTGCGCGTCGTCGAGACCGCGGTCCGCGAGCGGTGGCCGGCTGTGGCAGTCGCGAGGACGATCGGGTCCGACGCGAGCGCGCTCCGCTCGGTGCCGGCCGCGCTCGCGGCGGCGATTCGTGCCGAGACCTTCGAGGAGGCGTGTACCTTCGCGATTCAAATCGGCGGCGATGCCGACACCATCGGCGCGATGGCCGGAGCCGTCGCGGGAGCTCGATTCGGCGCGGCGTCGATTCCTCCCCGTTGGCTAGGTGGCCTCGAGAACGGCGAGAAGGGAAGGGACTACGTCGTCCAGCTCGCAGTCGATCTCTGGCGAACTGCCGGCGACGGCGCGTGATCTGCTGCTTCTACTGCTCGCTGTCTTCGGCCGGCGGGGGTGCCTCTTCAGCCGGGGGCTCCTCGGCGGGCGCCCCGCCCGTGCCGTCTTCCAGAGCCGGGATTCCCTCATCTGCAGCCGTCTTCTTTTTCTCCTTCGGTTGCTTCGGCGCCGGCGGGCCGACCTCGACGAACGTGTGCTCCGGTTGGTAGCGCACTGTGTATTTCTCGTTCCGCCTGACCGTCTCGCCCTGGAACACCTTGCGCGTGTAATCGACGCTGAACCCGGAGATCCCGCCTCCCTGGACGACCACTCGGGAGCCGGCGGGCAGTGAGGGATTGGAGATCGTCTTCGTGGTTGGCGAGGTGTAGTTGTAGGGCTCGCTCGTCGTGGTATCCACGCGTCTTCCGAGCTTCGACGAATAGAACTCGATGGTGATCGCATTCGACCCTGCGTACGCCTTGATCAGAATCGCCGCGGGCCAGTCGTTGCGGAAGATCAGTTCGGGGCCACCCCAGGAGACAGTCGCCTCCCGGCCCATCGGATACCTCGAGATATAGAAGGAATGCGGCGTGCTCTGAATCAATTCGAGGCCGGCGAAGAACGCTGCGTTGTACATCGTGGTCGCGACCTGGCTAACGCCGCCGCCGACGGCATCCTCGAGGCGACCGCCGGCCGCGATCTGTGGCGCTCCTACGAAGCCGCGATCGCGCGTGCGCTTTCCCAGGGCCTCGTTGAGGGAAAACTTCTCGCCGGCGGGAATGATCTGGCCATCGAGGATCTGGGCGGCCCGTTGAATATTCGTCACCCGGGGCGGACAGCAGGAGTAGGGAGTGGTGAACGACGAGACGACGACCTTGATGCCCATGTCCTTGGCCTCCTCGGTCGTAAGATCCGGTACCCAGGGGGCGAATCGAACCTTCACCTTCTCCGCGTCTGCCTTCTCGACGAGCCGCGCGACGGTCCGGTTTACGGCTACTCGACGGCCCTCTTTGCTTGGAACCACGAACGCCTTCGGTCCGTCGACTCGAAAGCCCGCATCGGTCGGTTCGCGTTCGAACTTCGCAAACGCACGCTTCAGCGGATCGACGAGCACCTTCGGACGGACCGAGACCTCGTACGATTGGCCGGTCGACTCGATGCGGAGCGCGTCGCGCATCAGGTTTCGCGGGAGCTTGTAGGTCGTCTTCTGGAAGACGATCTCGGGCGGATCCTCGAGGAGTTCGGTCGCTATCCGCTTCGCCGCTTCAGTAGCGTCGTCGGATATCGGAGGCTCCAGGGTCGTCAGGGCGATCTCGACAGATGACGGGAGTGTCATCAGTTCCGCAGTCAACGCCTCGGCGTCGAGCGCTCGCCCGAACCTGGCCCGCTCGTGGACGATTTCCCCGTTGTCGAGTGCGAGTCGGGCCGATACGGGCGCCTTCGTGACGGTTTCCTCGACGCGGTCGACGAAGGCGGCAACGCGCTTCTCATCGGGACTGAACTCGAGCGGAATCTCAATCGGATCGTTGAAGCCAAGTCGCGCGAACAGGCGCGAAACGGCGCCGCGGCTCTCGGCGGCAGTGAGAATGGCCGACTCGATGTCGGCGCTCACGCCGAGCTCTCGACCGGAGACGGTGATCGTCCTCTCGGCGGCAGGCAGGGCAACCGATTCCGTCTCCTCGAGCGAGTTCGAGAACGTGAGGACGATCTGCTCTGTGGCAACCTCGTCCTGTACCGACCGGAGGGCAAACCGTGCCTCATCGAGCGACATACCGGAGACGTTGACGCCTCCGATGATGACGTTGGGCGGAATTTCGTTTTCTGCGCCGCGAGCAAGCCAGACGCCTCCCGCCGCGACGGCGGCGAGAACTGCAATGAGGATCACTGCTCCGGCGAGCAGCCATTTCTTGCGGCGGCGGGGCCCGCCTCCCTCCGGCTGCATTCCGACAATCTAGGCAAAAGGGCGGCGGATTTGTGTACTTAGAGCCCATACCGGTAGGTGCAACACCCCCGGATGGCGGCTGAGACGCG
>CAYTCZ010000235.1:0-3660 GCA_964436315.1 uncultured Gaiellales bacterium
CGCGCGTACGTCGACGCCCGGATCACCACGATCTACGGCGGGACGACCGAGATCATGAAGACCATCGTCGCCAAGGACCTCGGGCTCTGAAGGAGACCGAACTACTCGATTCGCATCGACGACCATGGGGTGGCCGACGCGAAGCCTGCAGCGGACGCATCTCGCAACGGTGACGCGCCGGTAGAGACAGCCGATGCGGTGTTTCGGTCGTCGCCGAACTTGTCGACCCTGACCCAGCCGAAGCCGTGGTATTGGGCGCCCGTCCGAGAGGCCGCACCCGCTCATAACGCCCAGCGGCCCGTGACCTCGTAGGCGTTCTGGATTGGCGGGCTCTGAGTTGGGTCGGTACCTGGCAGCCAGGACAACTCAGATCGCGCAGTGCCACCGAGGGCTGCACATGATCAGACCGGCACGTATTCAGCCGTTGAGGTACCTATCAGCGGGCTCCCCGGGTTCCGCCGGAGCGCTGCCGTTGGATCGCCGACCCGACCCCGATGAACATGAGGCCGGCCCCACCGATGAGCAGCCACATCGGGAAAGGGTCCTCCACCAAGAACAGATAGAGGACGGAACCAAGCAGCATCAGGGCGCCGACAATCTGCATCATCAGCCCACTGCGAGGCATTGAACTGCTCATGAATGCATTCTGTTCCGCGGTGCCGAAGAGCACAAGGGCCGAAAGTCACCTCGGATAACGGTCTGTGTCGCCCGCTATGAGTTGCTCGGCGAACGAGGGCCTGCCAGCGATACGGGCTGCGACGGCGACCGCACGGCAACCGTGGCTGTGGGCGCGAAGACTTGGGCAGCCATGCGCACATGACTGACCGCGGGCTTGCGGTAGCAGCGCTGGTTCACTCGCCCACGGGTTCGAGCCTGAAGGAAAGCATTGCCACAACCTCATCGGCGGAGAGGCCATCGATGAGCTCTACTCCGCCCGCCTCGTGTTCTGCGCGCACCCGTTCCACGACCCGCTCAACAAAGTCTGCTAGCGCGTCCATATTGACCACAGTCGTCATCGGCAGGTCGCGAGCCCCCGCGACCGTCCCGTCCCAGGGGGTCGGGGGCAGTCGCAGCAACGGCCCACTTCGCGCGTAGGCGAAGATCCTCGGCTCGTTCTTTGGATTGTTCGGCCGGTTGTTCAGTCCGTACTGATGGGCGAGGGCACACCGCATGTCATACAGGGCATGCGCGCCTTCGTCATCCACGGCCTCGTCGCCGAAATCTCGGATTGCAAGAACAAAGGCCGCGCGGCTTCCACGTCGATCTTCGGTAGGGGCGCCTGCTGGCTTGACGGTATGCCCCACCTGCTCCAACGTAATGAGGTAGCCGATAGCGGCCAGCCAAAGCGCGTTGCCCGCGTCGAAGGTCTCCCGGGCGTCACGCACGACTGCTTCAAGAAATGAGACGCGCTCGTCGCCCTCCTGGAAGCGCTTGAGATACGCATCGAGCGCTTCTTGCTCCGATGTCGACATTTGGCTCGGCCTCCGTTCGGTGCCATCCTTGGCATACACACGACGCATCGACGACGGGCGGCCAGACTCACTTCCCGGAGTCGGCCCCTATTCGAGCTAGGAATTGGGGGCTGTCCTCGTATTGCCCGATGGTGAGGTCCGATAGGAGGGGACTTCGACCTCGTGCCGCTCGGACATTTGGGCGCCCGATCCGGGCTAGCTGGTTGGTGCGACGCATCGAGAAGGTGAGGACGCAGAAGTCAGTCGCGCGCGTCATTGCGACGTAGAGAAGTCGTCGTTCCTCGTTTACGTCTATGCCGGGTCGGTCGAGAGGGACCATTCCTTCCTCGACCCCGAGCACGATGGCGGAATTGACCGTGAGGCCCTTCGACTGGCTCATTGACATCAGTCGGACACCTCCCGTCTCCTCACGGGCGAGATCCTTTCCGAGGGGTTCCAACTTGTTGAGGAATTGGGAGAGCCCTTCACGGGGATCGACAGCTTGACCAACGTCTTCCAAGAGTTTGGCGACATTGGCGCTGAGATCACCTTGCCCAAGTCGCTCTACCAACCACCCACCCCAGCCTGCCAGTCCGAGCTCCGCCCCCATGTCAAGCTCGGTCAGGAGAGCTGTGACCTCTTCGATCACAGTGCTGACCCGACGATTCGTTCCGGTCGGCAGGTCGGGGAAGCCGGCTTGGTGGAGCCGCAGAAGAGCGCTACCCCATGTCTCGTCGGGCGTCCTTCGCTCACTCACATATGCGTAGAAAGTGGGGCCAACTCGGTCGTTCAAAGCAATAGTCAGCGCCCACCATGCGAGCGAGTCCTCGCCGTTCTCTGCGAGTCTGCCGACAGCGATCATCCGTCTGAGTGCCGGGTCGTTCAGGGCCTCGTCGACCCAGGCAACCGAACTGATGGTCAGGTCGCGAGCGGCGAACTCCGGTTCTAGGACCCGGTACCAGGCATCCACGCTGGAGCGTGCCAGTAGCAAAATCTCCTCCGCTGGCACGTCTTCCGCAACGCGTTGCGCGACCATGCGGGCGACACCGGTGGCTTCCTCCTCCGTCGTTCGAAAGCGGACGTACGCGAAGACCCCGTCCGTCGCGTCGTCTGGCGACGACATCGCGGGCTTACTCACGCGGTCGGGAGCGGTTTCGATGAGTTCGCGGGCCGCTTCCAGGATGTTGGTGCCACAGCGTCGGCTCACAGTCAGGGGATAGCTCGCGTCAGTCTCGAAGGATTCTAGAAACTGCCGGATGCCCTCGGGTGCGGCATGTCGCCAGCCGTAGATGGACTGGTCGTCGTCGCCGATGGCAACGATCGTCACTCCTAGTTCAGCAAGCTCCGTCACGAAGCGAATGTCAGCGCGGTTCAGGTCCTGGTACTCGTCAACCAGCAAGAGGTCCAGTGCCGGCTCGAAGTCCTCACCCCGGTCGGCGAGAGCCTGCCCTGCCCGATATGGGAGCTCCGCCAGGAGGGAGTACCCGAAGGTCCTCCGGTGCTCGTTCCAGGCCGCGACGTAGGCCCGTCGTAGGTCGGGATCGATATCCGTGAGCAGCATGCGCTCAGGATCCAACGTCTCCCATGCGGCGGCCATCTCACCTTCGAGCTTGCGGACAAGCCGAACCGTCGCGTCCCGATGGCCGCGTGCCCGGAGTTGCGTTGCGAGGTAGGGGTGCACGAGAACCCCTGTCTCCCAACTGTCGGGAATCCGCAGCGGAGATGGGAGCGCGTGATCCTGCGTGCCAACTAGGACGGACAGCGCATGCGCGTGAACGGTCTGTGGAGCGTCGATGACTTCCTCAAGTCCGCCCGACCGCAACTTTTCAGCGAACTCGGCCGTGGCTGCACGCGTGAATGTCAACAACTTGGCTCGGAGGCCATCGTGCTTTTCTACGAGATGCCCAAGCCACACCATTGCTGTGAAGCTCTTTCCCGTGCCTGGACCGGCGAGCACCCTCGCGTGTTGCCCCGGATGATGCTCGACTATCGCTTGCTGCTCTGGACTGAGTTCGAAGTCCTGCCCCACGGACTGCTCCCCGCCGGTTCCTCATGCGCCCTAGCCGAGCCTAGGGCGTGGAGGGCACGCCACGCCGCCGCAAGCGCTCGATGATCCCCCGGCATGCCGGGGGTGATGGATCGGTGTGCGGCCGCTTCAAGCCGGAACTTCGGGCGGGTTCTAGCTGGAGAGCCGCGCGCGCAACGGGGA
>CAYTCZ010000236.1:0-3637 GCA_964436315.1 uncultured Gaiellales bacterium
AACACTCAGGATTTCTCGACCAGCGCACGCTGGACGGCAGCGACGCGCGCCGCGATTTCGGCTTCTCGGGCGACGAGACGCGCTTCTTCCGCCTCAGCGGCCTGCTCTTGGCGTTCGAGCTCACTCAGGCGCTCGCTTTCGGCGGCCTCTCCGTCCCGCTCCCGTGCCACGACCCGCTCTTCACGAAGGTCGAGGGCGCGGAGTTCGCCCTCGAGCTCGACCTCCCGTGCCCTCACCTCGGTCTCCTGTTGCTGGAGACGTCCGAGGCTCGACTGGAGGAGGCTCTCCGCTTGCAGGAGTTCCCTCTCCCGCTCGGCAAGCGCGGCCTCCTGCGCGATGAAGCCCTGCTTGATCTTGTCCAGCGCATCCGCCTCAAGGACCTGGCCGTGGCCGGCGCGCGCCTGGTCCTCGCGCCGCTCGAGTTCCTGCTCCCGTCGTCCTGTCGCCTGCTCACGGGCGGCGAGCGCCTGCTCGCGCGCCGCGGCCTCCGCGAGCGACGGCGGACCCTCGGCCAGCACTGCCCGCCGCTCCTGAAAGCCGAGTTCTTCCTCGCGAAGTTCAGCCTCGGAGCTCTGGAGCGCCCGCTCTCTGACCTCTTGACGCTGCTCGCGCTCGCGAAGGGATCGAGCGTAACGGGCAACGATCGCCTCGGCTTCCTTGAGCACTCCCAAGCGCTCCAGCAGCCGCTGCTCACCCGCTGCGCAAGACTCGTCTCGCCTCGCAAGCGACTTGGACGTCTCTTCCTCCAGCTCGGGGAGTGCATCAGCTGCACGGGCGAGTGCCTCTTCCCGTCGCCCGAGCCCGCGCTCGCGCTCTGCGAGGTCCTGCGCCTCTTTGCGGATTGCCCGCTCGGTCTCAGCGCCGGCCAGCGCGCGCGACTCGAGCTCCTTCCTGTTCCGGGCCAATTCCTCCGTGACCGCCGTCAGTTGCGAGCGCCTCTCGGCAACTACGCTTTGCTCTGCTCGCAGTCCGTCGGACTCCACGGCGAGCGTCTGCTCGCGCTCGGCGAGCCGTTCTGCCCGCTCTGCAAGGGTGTGCTCGCGCATCTCGAGCCGGGCTTCGGAGGCGTTCAGCGTCTCCTCGTCGAGCTCGCCGGGAGAGTTCTTGGGAAAGATGACCTCGTTCGCGAGCGCGGTGGCGAGCGCCGCCGCCCGTCGGTCGGAGTCGTGCAGTTCCTTGCGGAGGAGCTCCGGCTCTCCCAGCACGAGGGACTGGTGCGCTGCCTGCTCACGCGCTTCCGATTCGCGGAGCACCTCCCGCAGCGCCTCCAATGCCTCAGCAGGGCTGCGGGGGCTACCGCCCCGGCTGGCGAGCTGGGCGCGCAGACCGGAGCCGAACTCCGACGGGCTCTCTGCGGGCTGGTTGGTCATCCGTGCCTGCGCCGGAGCGTCGTCGCGGGGGACTCTCCGCGTGGGACCGTGGTCGCTGCTCGTCTCACGGGGTTCCTCGTCCGTTCTTCGGCGGCCTTTCGCAAGGCGAAAAACAGACCGCTAGTCGGGGGAAAGCCCCGAGTGGGCAGAACTGCCCGAAGCTCTTGTCGCTCGCTCACCGATGGAGCTCCACCCCGACAAACCGGTCGACCGAGTCAGCCCGGGTTGCCGTATCGATCCCCGGACCGCCCTTGACGGTATCCGTCGTCCCATCGCGGGCATCGAACAGATCATCGCCGGGCCCGCCGAGCATGAGATCGTTTCCGGCACCGCCCTCGATCAGGTCGTTGCCCGCCCCGCCCCGGATCGTGTCGGCCCCGTTCCCCCCGAAGATGGTGTCATTGCCGCCGCGTCCGCAGATGATGTCGTTGCCGGAGGTGCCGAGCAGCGCGTCGTCTCCGTCCGTTCCCTCGATCGTGCAGGGGGGATCGAGGAAGCGCTCGACCCCGCTCGTCTGGTCGAGACCGTGGTCGATCTTCGCCCTATCCTTGCCGAGGCCACCGCGCAGGCGATCGTAGGAGCCGTCGCGTGAGAGCAGGCGATCGCTGCCGCTTCCCGCGTTGAGAACGTCCTCACCGGGCCCGCCGACGAGGAGATCGCTCCCCCCGCCGCCTCGCAACAGATCATTTCCCTTCCCTCCGCGGAGGCTGTCGTCCCCTGCCCCACCGCGAAGCACATCGTTCCCGCCCCCGCCTTTCAGCGTGTCGTTTCCGCCGAGTCCACAGATCACGTCGTTCCCTGCGGTTCCGACCAGGAGGTCGTTCCCGGCGGTGCCGATGATCGTGCAAGGCGTGGTGGATGCCGCTGAGCCGCCAACGAGGAGAGCGGTTCCCACAAGTATGGCCAGAAGGAAGGGCGAGAGTCGTTGTCGATGTATCCGTCGCACTGTCAATGATTCCTTTCTGGCTTCGGGGGCCAGCGCAGCCCCCCTGGCGGGGTCTGCACCGCCCTTTCAATCGGATCGTCAGTTGCCCCAAAACACTTGACATCCCCCAGAGTGGGGGTTCGAGGGCGGTGCGCGAATCCGGCATCTTGGCCTCGGCGACCAAGCAACTCTCACGACAACGAGTCTCACTGCCGTGGCTCGGAGAGATGTAGCGGATTGTCCGGTCGGCTTCCGCCCTGTCGTTCGACTAGACGTGAGCGAACGGCCACTCGAGGCGCGGTTCGTTATCGCCGAAAGAAAGGCACCACGCCGAAACCACGCCTGCGTGGCTTGGGCGAAAGCGTACGCGCCGGGGGAAGAGCCGCTTCGCCCTTGGCCCTCAGTGGCGACATGCTTTCGTCGGCTATCAGTAGCCTTGCGATCGGTCGCTCGTCCCATGAGTCGCGGCGATCGACTCCGACGGTGACGCTAGGACCTCGACCGACGCGCCTGCCTCCGCGGCGTCACGGGCCTGCAGTTCGGTAGCGAAGCGGCCGAACGAGTCGCGGATCTCGACAAGTGGTGTCGGCCCGCTGAAGACCAAGCCTGCCGGGGACGTCGGTGGAGAGAGAATCGCAGCGTTCGCTCGACGCGTCGAACTTCCTTGGCCTCGAGACAACCAGTTCAGTTCTGCCGAGAAATCACTGAAGCGGGGGATCTCAGGAATTCCGCGAGCGGCGATTATCTAGAGAGAATCAGAACACACGGCGGGCGGCCACGCCGAGACAGGAGCGGGGAAACCGTGGCTGAACTCGGAGCGAAACTCTCACAAATCATCAAGCAACACCCTCTGGGGAGCGCGACGCTGTTCCTGCTCCTCGTTGGCATCGCCTTCAAGCTCCTCTGGCTGGTCGTTGTCGTTTTGATCATGGCTGGATCAATCGCGTGGGTTCGTTTCGATCAGCGCCGGCAGCTGGACTCTTGGGTGGAGGACGAAGGCCTTGATCCAGAGGCGATCGCGAAGCGCAGCTCGGCTCAGCGCGGCGAGGACGCCGGCCCTCAGCTCTCCCTCGAGCCTGTTCACCGACTCTTCGGAGAGGGACGCGCTCTCCTCCGAAGGGCAGGGCCGACAGCGCGCGGGGACGGGGGCGGAGGTTCGAAGAGGCGACCTTCGCTCGGCGAGCCGAAGCCAGTGGCCGCCATGTCTCCGACCGGGCTGAGGGGGAAGGGGTCGACCCAGGACTTCGATCGGCCGACCGAGGATTTCGCGAACGAGGATTTCGATCGGCCGAACGAGGATTTCGAGGATTTCGATCGGCCGAACGAGGATTTCGAGCCCAGC
>CAYTCZ010000237.1:0-3628 GCA_964436315.1 uncultured Gaiellales bacterium
CTGAGAGTGGTTCCTTCCTGTGTGCTCATCGTTCCATCTCCTTGGGTCGCGGTGTTCGACTGATGGTCAGTCTGGGCCGGGTGGGCAACGCTGAGGTAAGGGCTCGGCAAGGAACCTCGTTACCGCCCTGCGGGAGTTCCTTCGCCTCGGTTCGCATCCCGAGCTCAAGCTAGTGCCGCCGGAGCCCCCTGGAAACGGGGATTCCCCCGGAGTTCGGAGCCTGACATCCCCGGAATCTCGGTCTTGGCTGAGTTTGTGGCTTTTGTCCCGATCTAGATGAAAAGCGCTCGATCCCGCTTGCCGAGCGGGATTAGGGCGACTCTCGGGGGGTTCGCCGCGTCCGTGGTCCCGGTTGACGAATCCTCGCCACGACCCCGAGTCTTCTCAGGGTGTGCCGCTTGCGTCCCTCGATTCGGCGAGGGAGCATGTGAGCGCGGCTCATGCAGCGACTGGACATCGAAATCATCGGACGTGAAAACGAACTCGCCTCTCTGAACGGGCTCTTAGACGTGATCGAGAGCCGCTCAGCGACGCTGCTGCTCGAAGGCGAGATCGGAATCGGAAAGAGCAGCCTCTGGCGTGCGGGCGTCGTCGAGGCGACCGATCGCTCGTACCGCGTCCTCGGATCACGGCCAGTAGAGGCAGAAGCGAAACTCCCGTTTGCCGCACTGGGCGACCTATTTGCTGATGTGCCGGACGAGGTAATCGCGTCCTTGCCGGAACCACAAGAACGAGCGCTCATGGTCGCCCTGCTCCGCTCCGCAGCCGAAGGACCGCACTTCCATCAACGCGCCGTGGGGTTGGGCACCCTCGGGGCGCTCCGTTTTCTCGCCGCCGAGAGTCCAGTGCTCGTGGCGATCGACGACGTCCAATGGCTCGATCCGCCGTCGGCCCGGGTGCTTGAGTTTGCGCTCCGACGACTCGAAGACGAGCGTGTCGGCACCCTCGCAGCTCAGCGGACCGGCACCAGCAGAACGGCTGAGCTGAACCTTGAACGGACCGTCCCGCCAGATCGGCTCAAGAAACTCGAGATCGCGCCGCTGACCGTCGACGCGATCGACCATCTCTTGCGTGAGCGTCTCGATACCCCGGTCTTCCGCCCGGACCTCCAGAAGCTGCAAGAGGTGTCGGGAGGCAACCCGTACTTCGCACTCGAGTTCGGCCGGGCTCTGGCACAGGCGGACGTGGGGGCGGCGAACGATGCGATTCCGGTTCCCGAGAGCCTGCGTGACCTGGCCCGCGATCGGCTCGAGCGACTGCCCGAAGATGTGCGTGAGTACGCTCTCTTTGTCTCCGCGCTCCCGCATCCGACGGTGGAGCTGGTGAAGGCTGCGTTGCACCCCCGGACGGGCGAGGCCCAGCTCGCAACGGCTACCGGGGCCGGAGTGCTGGAGCTCGACCACGGAACAATTCGCTTCACGCACCCCTTGCTCGCGTCGGTGCTCTACAGCGAGTCCAGCGTTCAACGGCGCCGGGAGATCCACCAGCGGCTGGCCGAGATCCTTGCTGACACCGAGGAACGAGCCCGACATATGGCGCTTTCGGCCGACCAGCCCGACGCTGCGGTCGCCACCGCCCTCGAGCAAGCAGCGCAGCTCGCAAGGGCCCGCGGTGCGCCGGAGGCAGCGGCCGAGCTTGCGGAGCAGTCGTGTCGTCTCACGCCGCCCGAACTCGGTGACGATCGGGTGCGGAGGCTCGTCAGGACGGCCGACTACCACGACGAGTCCGGCAACAGTGTGCGAGGACGAGCACTGCTCGAGGAAGCCCTTGCCGGGTCGTCTCCTGGGCTGGGCCGTGCGCGGGTTCTCATCCCGCTCGCCTGGAGCGTGATAACGGACGAGGGCTATCGCCAGGCCGCGCCTCTCTTCCGTGAGGCTTTGGCCGAGGCCGGAGGCGAGCCCGGCATTCAGATCGAGGCCGAGCGGGGTCAAGCCTGGTGCGAGCAACACGATGGAGACCTGGCCACCGCCAGCGTGCACGCTCGCGCCGCAGTCGAGGCTGCAGAACGACTCGACGATCCTGCCCAACTCGGAAGCGCACTCGCTGACCTCGCCTTTCTCGAGTTCCTTATGGGTCACGGACTTCCGAACGATCTGATCGAGCGAGCCGTGCGGCTTGAGGAGAAGGTCACCGCCCGGCTCGGCATCATGGGGCGGCCAAGTTGGATTAAGGGAATGCTGCTCCAATGGGCCGGCGAACTCGACGCTTCACGTGCGATCCTCGAAGACCTCCGACAACGTGCCACCGAGGCCGGCGACGAGCATTCCCTGCCGTTCGTCCTCAATTCCCTCGGCCGCGTCGACCTGTTCGCTGGAAACTGGCCACAGGCTCTCCAGAACGCCGAGGACGCCCACGCAGCCACACTGCAGACAGGCCAGGAGATGGAACGCATGTTTGCACTCTCGACGCAAGGGCTTGTCAGCGCCCACTTCGGGCTCGTCGACGCGGCTCGCCAAGACGCCGAGGAGGTCCTCGACATCGCCAGCCGCCTTCACTCGAAGCCGGCGAGATTCGAAGCGTTCCACATCCTCGGGTTTCTCGAACTCTCAGCCGGACAGTTGGACGACGCGTCCCTCTACTTCGATCGGCTATCGCGTGAAGTGCCAGAGACCGGCTTCGCCGAGCCCGGACTGGACTTCAGATACCAGGCCGACGACATCGAGACGCTCGTCGGACTGGGCCGCCTCGACCAGGCGCAGCAGCGCCTCGAGGTCTTCGAGGAGCAGGCGCAACGGCTCGAGCGTCCCTGGGCACTTGCGACTGCGGCACGATGTCGGGGGCTCCTTCTCGCCGCAACCGGTGACGTGACGGAAGCCCTGGACGCGCTTGACCACAGCCTCGAGGAACACAGGCGGCTTGGCGAGCCGTTCGAACGCGGCCGAACCCTGTTCGTGCAGGGCATGATCGCTCGTCGTGACAAGAAGAAGGGGCCCGCGCGCAGGGCCCTCGACGAGGCGCTCGAGATCTTCACGGACCTCGGAGCCGCTCTTTGGATCGAACGTGCAGAAGCAGAGCTTCAGCGCGTCAGCGGACGCGCGTCCTCGGATTCCGACTTGACTCCCACGGAGCAGCAGATCGCACAGCTCGTCGCCGAGGGCCAGAGTAACCGTGAAGTCGCCGACGCGCTCTTCGTCAGCCCCAAGACGGTCGAGTGGAACCTGACGAAGATCTACCGCAAGCTGGGCGTGCGCTCACGCGGGCAGTTGACGTCCAAGTTCCAGCGCGCGGACGATTGACCAGGCCGATGCTCTCACGGCCGTGGCGCGATGAGCCGGTAACCGACTCCCCAGACGTTCAAAACGAATTGCGTCCTGCCGTTCGTGTTGAGCTTTCGGCGTAGCCGGCTCGCGTGAGAATCGAGTGTGCGAGTCCGCCCCAGCGATCTGAATCCCCAGACGTCCCGCAAGAGCTCCTCCTTTCGAAAGACCCGCTCTGGATCTTGAGCAAGCGCGACGAGCAGTTCGTACTCCTTGGCCGCGAGGCGGATCGGCTCACCGTCGACCTTGACAATGCGCGAGGCGAGGTCGATCTCGAGCGAATCGACGCTCAGCCGCGTGTGGCGAGGCCCGTTTGATCTCCGCAGGACGGCGCGCATCCGGGCCAGGAGCTCTTCGTACACGAAGGGCCG
>CAYTCZ010000238.1:0-3552 GCA_964436315.1 uncultured Gaiellales bacterium
GAACACTCCAACGGAACATCCTGGAGGTCGCTGGCTACGAGGTCCTGACCGCGAGCGACGGTGCCGAGGCCCTCGAGACCCTCAGGGTCGAGCCGGTCTCCCTCGTCCTCTCGGACATCGAGATGCCGCGAATGGATGGGCTCACACTCACCCGGGAGCTGCGGCGCCAGTCGGACACCGAGCGGCTACCGATCATCCTGGTGAGCTCTCTCGGCTCCGACGAGGACAAGCGTGCCGGTCTCGAGGTCGGCGCGGACGCCTACATCGTGAAGACCGAGTTCGAGCAGGAGCATCTGCTCGCCACCGTGCGACGGCTGCTGTGACCTCGCCGGCCACACCCATTCGAGTGCTGGTCGCCGACGACTCGCCCACGGTCCGGTACGTCATCGCTCAGGTCCTCGAAGAGGATTCGCGCTTCGAGGTCGTCGGGCAGGCCCGCGATGGCAGCGAGACGGTGCGGCTCGCTGCGGAGCTGGAGCCGAGCCTGATCACGATGGACGTGGAGATGCCCAACATGGATGGGCTGGCGGCCACTCGGATCATCATGGCCGAGCGCCCGACTCCCATCGTGATCGTCACGAGCACCCCCGTCGGCCGGGACGCTCCGCTGACGTTCGAGGCGATCCGTGCCGGCGCCGTGGACGTCTGTCCCAAGCCCGACCGTCGGGAGTTCGCTCGGTCGCCGGCCATGCGTCGTCGATTCGTCGAGCACCTGGCGGCGATGGCCGAGGTGCAGCTCGTTCGCCGCCGGCCGGTTCGATCGAAGCGCGCCCGTCGGCCATCGGGCATCGGGTCGAGGCAACGCTGCATCGTGCTCGGAGCGTCCGCCGGCGGGCCGCCGGTGGTTCAGAAGGTGCTCTCCGAGCTCACCGCCTCTTCGCCGCCGGTTCTCCTGGTGCAGCACATGGCGGCCGGGTTCGTCGGGGCGTTTGCCGCGTGGCTGGATCGAGAGATCACGCCTCGAGTCGTTCTGGCCGAGTCTCGCACCACGCTCGCACCCGGCCACGTCTACGTGGCGCCCGATGACTGCCATCTGCGCGTGACGCCCAGCGGCCGGCTCGTCCTGGACGACTCCCCGCCACGGCACTTCCACCGGCCGTCCATCGACGTGCTCTTCGAGTCTGCTCACGCCTTGGTTCACCAAGGAGGAGTGGTGGGGGTCCTGTTGACCGGCATGGGCCGGGATGGAGCCGAGGGGCTGCTCTCCCTTCGTCGCGCGGGTGCGTCCACGGTGGCCCAGGACGAAGAGAGCTCGGCGGTCTACGGCATGCCGGCCGCTGCCGCGCGCCTGGACGCCGCCGGTCTGATTGCTGCGCCGCAACGCATCGCGGCGCTCTTGGGGGGATTGAACACGCACGAGCCGACCGCGAGGCGCTCGTCCAGAGAGAGAACGGAGAAGGCCCCCTCATGAGGAACTCAGTCAGCGAAGCACTCCCGCCCACCGAGGGGCGAGAACGTCGGAAGAAGGCCCTTGCGCCACGCGGCCTCTTGTTGGCGGTGTTGATTCGATGCGTCACGCCGGTCGAGGTGGCCCATTCGCAGGCACCCGTCGACGCCGATCCCGTCGACGGCGAGCCCGTCGTCACGGAGCCCATGGAGCCGGAGGCCATCGACACCGAGCCCGTCGGCGCGGCGCTCGTGGAGCCCGAACCCGCCCCGGCCGAGCCGGTCACCGCGGCGCCCGTGGAGTCGGTTCCTCCGCCCCCGGCGAGCGAGGTCGAGGAGGCCGAAGAAGATTCTCGGGTGCCCGAAGGTGAGGAAGAGCTCATGGCCGATCACCCCGTGGAGCCTTCGGCCATTCGCTTCGTGCCTGGCAAGGGGCTCGAGCTCACCAGCGCGGATCATCGCTTTCGTACCCAAATCCGGGTTCGCGTGCAGCCGCAGTGGGAGGTCACCGGCGCCGCGGGCATGGGCGACATGGAGTGGGGTCAGCAGGTCCGGCTCCGTCGCGCTCGGCTGCAGCTGGGTGGCTACATGTTCTCGGAGTCCGTCCGCTACAAGATGGAGCTGGCGGTGTCGCCCAACGACATGGGGATCTCCAACAGCCTCGACGACGACGGACGGATCCCCCGACATTCGCCGCTGCTCGACTTCTACATCGATTTTCGCCCGCTGCGAGATCTCGAGATTCGAGTGGGTCAATACAAGATCCCGTCGAACCGTCAGCGTGTGATCTCGTCTGGCAACCTGCAGCTGGTCGACCGGTCCATCTTCAACTCCGAGTTCACCCTGGACCGAGATGTCGGCTTCGATCTTCGAAGCCGCGATCTCTTCGGGCTCGACGTGCTCCGCTACTACCTCGGCCTCTACATGGGTCGTGGTCGTGGCGCCCGCGGCAACGATGACTTCGGCATGATGTACCTCAGCCGCATCGAGGTCCTTCCGTTGGGATCGTTCAAGGACTACAGCGAGTCCGACTTCCAGCGCGGTGGTCCACGACTCTCCATCGGGCTCGGGTACACGTTCATCGATCGTGCCCGCCGCAACCGAGGCATCCTGGGCTCGACCCCGGCGGATGGCGGCACGACCGACACCCATCACGTCTTCGGCGACGTGATGTTCAAGTGGGCCGGCTTCTCCTTCATCGGCGAAGCGGGCTACCGACGGGGAAACCGGAACCCGGGAGACGCCGTGGACAACATGGGTGTCCCCATGCCGGTCGAGGACCCGCGAGATGGGGTCGGGGTCAACCTGCAGGCGGGCTTCCTGATCCCCCGTCAGCCCCTCGAGCTCGCGGCTCGCTTCGCCTTCGTCCGTGGCACCGGCGGGAGCACCAGTCTCGGGGACGGCAACGAGCTGACGGTCGGCTTCAGCTACTACCCCGGTCGTCACCCGTACAAGGTGCAGCTCGACTACAGTCGGCTCTGGGCTTCCGACATCGACGCCGGCGACCATTGTATCCGGCTCCAGCTGCAGGTGTCGCTGTGACCCCCCGCGAGCACGGGGGCGGCGGACCCAACTCCGCGAAGGGACCGCTCGATCCGCTCGCCGACCGACCCACGAGGCGAGTCGTCCGAGTGTCCGACCCTGCGGTCGCCGACATGGGTCGGGCGGTGACCAGCGCGCTCGAGAGCCTCACGATCGTCCGGCGGCTCCTCGAGTCATCGTCAGGCGCTCCAGGAGCCGCCAGGCGCATTCACCAGCACGTGCTCGATGCCGAGCATGCCAACGAGCTCGCCGCCCGGATCGCGATGAGCATCCATGGCGACCACGCGAGCGATGGCCTGGCGACGAGCGATCTCGCGGAGGCCTTGGAGCGAGCCCTCGCGATGGTGCGGCCCCTGGTCCGCTCGGGAACCACCGTCCATGCGGCGCACGTTCCCGGGGTTCGCGTCGCGATGTGCCGCACCGAGCTCGTTCGGGCGGTCTTCAACGTCCTCGCGAACGCCGTGCAATCGGGAGCGGGGACGGACCAGCCGAACCACGTGCGTCTTCGAACCGAAACGCACCCGGACTGGGTCGCCGTCATCGTGTCCGACTCCGGCAGCGGCATCCCACCCGCGGTGCTGCGTCGACTGCAGGACTCTCGCCGCGCGATCGATCCCTGCACTG
>CAYTCZ010000239.1:0-3540 GCA_964436315.1 uncultured Gaiellales bacterium
CCGACCTGTAAGCCCCAGGGATCGGGCTGCCGGCCGTTTGCCGGCCGGCCGCTCGGCCGACCGCGAGATGTCCCCGGCGCCCGTTAGAGCCCATTCCGGGAGGTGCCGTGCCGTCGGGGACGGATAAGACCAAGCAGCTCGGCGGGATCAACCGAAGCGCATATCGAGCGTGATATGTGCGAGGGCGATCGCGGCGAGATGCGCCGCGTCTCAGCCGCCATCCGGGAGTGTTGCACCTACCGGTATGGGCTCTTAGCCGGCGAGCCGCGCGACGACCGTACCCTCGCCCGTCACGGCAACCGCGGTCGGCACCACCGCCACGCCGTACTTCCGCGCCAGCTCAGGGCGCTCGGAGACGTCGACCGTCAGAACACTGCGTCCCTCGTCTCGGAGCTCGCGCTCGAGCGTGCGACAATCGGTACAGAGCGGGTGCGTGAATTGGACGACCAGGTTGCTCCCAGAATTGGGCTCGAAATCGTCAAGATCGACCTGGTCGAGAAGGTGTCCGCGGATTCCTCGCAGGCGCGCGCCGATCTTGTAGAGCTCGCAGCCGGCGCACACTCCACTCGCCGCCGCGAGAAGGGCGAGGCCTGCGACGAGAAGTCCGAGTGACCAGCCGAGGATCGTCAGGCCGACCGCGAGCGAGATCGACGCGAGGCTGAGCGTGACGAAGCCGACGATGTTCGCGAAACGCGGGGGCCGTGAGTCCTCAATCGGACCCTCTCCCACGCGCGGCTGAACGACCTCGAAATAGAACAGGCACGGCAGGCAGTAGCGGCGGCCGAAGACCAAGCCGACGAGAAGCTGCGCTGCCAGAATCGCAAGGAGCGGCCACCAATCGGCGAGAAACGCCACGAGCGCCAGTGACCCGATCGTGGCCTGATTGAACCTCGGCGCCCAGGCGTCGATGACGTCGGTCTGGCGGTATGGATCTGCCGTGCGTCGCTTCATTTCCTGAAGTACTTTAGTTGGTGAAGTTATATCGAATTCTGCGGCGTCAATCGCCAGAGACCGCACGATGCCGAGCCTCTACCGGAGCGACCACTAGTAACGCCCGCGGCCAAACCTGCGAAATAGACTGGAAGCCTGAGTCTTCCGACGGATTTCATCGACGAACTCGAGGCGGCCCTCGGCACCGAGGCGCTTATTCGTGAGCCCGAGCAGCTCCGGACCTACGAGTGCGACGGGCTGACGGGCAATCGCGTGGTGCCAGGTCTGGTCGTCCTCCCGACCTCGACCGAGGAGGTTCAGGCTTCGGTCAAGGCGTGCCACGACTGGGGGATTCCGTTCGTTGCCCGCGGTGCCGGTACCGGACTCTCGGGCGGTGCTGTGCCGGTCGCCGACGGCATCGTCATCTCCTTGGCACGGCTTGATCAGATCCTCGACATCGATCTCGACGCAGGCCGGGTGACCGTCCAGCCGGGCGTGACGAACCTGGCAATCACAGAGGCCGTCGCGGGCGACGGCTTCTTCTTCGCTCCGGATCCCTCGAGCCAGCAGGTCTGCTCAGTCGGCGGCAACGTCGCAGAAAACTCCGGCGGTGCCCATTGCCTGAAATACGGCTTCACGGTTCATCACGTCCTCGAGGCGACGGTGGTTCTGCCCGATGGTGACGCGGTTCGACTCCGAGTCGGTGATGAGGGGCCAGACCTGCTCGGGACCTTCATCGGCTCAGAGGGGACTCTCGGGATAACGACGGAGGCCGTTGTTCGAATTGTCCGGCGACCCGAGTCGGTGCGCACCCTCTTGGCCGGTTTCGATTCCCTCGACGCAGCGGGGGCGGCGGTCTCCGGCGTGATCGGTGCGCGCATCTTGCCGAGCGCGATCGAGATGATGGACCGACTCACGATCGAGGCGACCGAGGAAGCGGTTGGCGCGGGTTATCCGGACGTTCCGGCCATCCTGCTGATTGAGCTCGACGGGTCTGAGATCCAGGTCGAGGACGACCTCGCGCGCGTCATTGAGATCTGTGAACAGTGCGGTGCGAGCGTGACACGCGTTGCGTCGTCGGACGACGAGCGGGCACTCCTCTGGAAGGGGCGAAAGGCCGCATTCGCCGCGGTCGGCAGGGTCAGCCCCGACTACTACGTCCAGGATGGAGTCGTCCCTCGAACTCGGCTGCCCGAGGTTCTGCGGCGCATCGGTGAACTGGAGAAGGAGTACGGCCTTCGGGTCGGCAATGTCTTCCATGCCGGCGACGGGAATCTCCACCCGCTCGTCCTGTACGACAAGCGTGAGCCGGGCCAGGCCGAGACCGCGGAGGAGTTGGCGACTGCCATCCTCGACGCGTGCATGGACGCCGGTGGGGCGCTGACCGGGGAGCACGGGATCGGCCTCGACAAGGCGTGCGCGATGCCGAAGATGTTCTCTGAGTCCGACTTGGAGACGATGCAGCGCGTTCGTCGCGCCTTCGACCCGGCCGGTCTCGCGAACCCGGGCAAACTCTTTCCAACGCCCCGATTGTGCGGCGAGGTTCCCGGTCCGTATCGACAACACCCTCTCGAAAAGGTCGGACTTGCCGAGCGTTACTGAGCCGTCGACGCTCGGCGAAGCCGTCGCGGTCTTCAAAGAGGCGCAAGCGCAGCAACGCAGTGTCTCGATCGATCGCGATGGAGGCGATCTCGTTCTTTCGACCCGTCGGCTCGACCGTGTGCTCGAGCATGAGGCCGGAGATCTCACGATCACGGTCGAGTCGGGGCTTCGACTCGGCGCCCTCCGTGAACTGCTCGAGGCCTATGGCCAGATGCTCTCGCTCGACCCGCCTGGCGATCCGAGCATCGGAGGCGTCATAGCTGGAGACCGCTTCGGCCCGCGAGCGTATCGCTACGGGCGTGCCCGCGATCTCCTGCTGGGAGTAACAGTCGTGCTCGCCGACGGCACTGTCGCCAACGCGGGCGGCAAGGTGGTCAAGAACGTTGCGGGCTACGACCTTGGCAAACTCTTCTCGGGCTCGGAGGGACGACTCGGGCTGATCGTCCGAGCGAGCTTCCGGCTCCATCCGATTCCCGAGGTCTCGAGAGTGCTGGTGGCCGACGTCAACACCGCAAATGATGCGGTCCGCGCGGCGAGACTCCTACTCGAATCACCGCTCGAGGCCACGGCCGCGGATCTCCTCTGGCCGGGCAGGCTCGTCCTCCTCTTTGAGGGAAGCGAGCGAGCCGTCGACGACCAGACGGCACACGCAGCCGAGCTGCTCGGTGCGCGGGAAAACGGCGAGGCCTGGGCTGAGCTCTCTGAGCGACAGCGTGGGGCGACGACCCGAAAGCACTTCGGAGCCGGCGACCTCAAGGCTGTGCTCGAACAGACGCCGACCGGGCTCATTCGGCTCGGTCCGACGTGCTACGCGTTCACCTCCGACCCTGAGTCCGATGCGGGATCTGAAGGGACGGAGCGGTGGTCAGAGCTCGCCGAGCGCCTTCGGGCCGAGTTCGATCCGACGGGAACTCTCGCATGATCGACCGGAAGCTCATCGAGGACTGTGTCCACTGCGGCTTCTGCCTACCGACCTGCCCAACCTGGATGCTCTGGCGGGAAGAG
The DNA here is from genome assembly GCA_964436315.1 of uncultured Gaiellales bacterium. Classification (GTDB taxonomy): domain Bacteria; phylum Actinomycetota; class Thermoleophilia; order Gaiellales; family Gaiellaceae; genus CAYTCZ01. The sequence goes on from CAYTCZ010000239.1 coordinate 3,538, forward strand.
ATG
>CAYTCZ010000240.1:0-3454 GCA_964436315.1 uncultured Gaiellales bacterium
CCCCTAGCGGCGCTTGGCCGCTGAAAGATTGAGAAGTCGGTCAAGTCTTCATGCTGCGAGAGCCGCATCGGCGATGCGTCGCTCGAGGGCTCCTTCGTACCTCCCCCGGTCCTTCGAAAGGCCAGGGTGAGCGAGCCGACCACCGGCTCGGCCGCGCAGCCGCGGCGGGCCCTGTGTACATCGTCAGTCGAGAGTTCTTGAGTCCCTGGACCTGATCGAGGCTGACCCAATGCCCCGCCTCACGAATTACGACATCGCGAACGCCGAGGTTATCTCCTCTGCAGAAGCGACGCCGTCTCCTACGGCGTGGCGGCCCCTCTGCTTCTCGGCCATGTCGCGAGAGCCAAGCGGCTGCGGCGCCGCGTCGGGAAGCAAGAACCGCAGCTAGCGTGTCGCCCGAAATCGACGGCCAAGTTGTCGGTTTCGCGCACATGGGGCCGTCCCGTACCCCCGACGCCCCTGCTGACGAAGGCGAGCTGTCCGGTCTCTAAGTCGACCCCGGCGTGTGGCGACGCGGCATCGGGCGACAGCTGATGGTCGAAGTCGTGCGCGAGCTGCGATCAGCGGGCTTCGAGTCTGCGATCCTCTGGGTGCGTGAAGCAGCCGCACGAGCTCGCGGTTTCTATGCGGCGCTGGGCTGGCAGATCGACGGCCCGACGAAGCGCGAGCTGATCGGAGAGGCAGATCCTGTTCAGGTGCGCTATCGACGCCGATTGGAGTCTGCCTGAGCTTTCGCTAGCCCCTGAGATTGGCAAGACGGATTTCGACGAGGCGGCGTACGAGCACCTCATCGGGTGGTCGGTCTACTGGGAACCGCAGCGTGCCCTTCGCCCAGTCGTAGTCCTCGAGCAGTTCCGGCTCGACCTGGTCAATGACCGAACCCGAGTGGGGGAAGTAGCTGCAGTGATTCTTGGCGTAGGCATACCCGGCAACCACCTTCCCATCAACGCTGACCGCAGGCACCCCGTATGACAGTCCCTCCTCGCCGTCCGGGAGGATCGAAGCGAGCATCGCCCGGAGCTTGATCAGGGTACGCCGCTGCGGCTCTGGAGCGGAGTCGAGGTACTCATGAACGGTCACGAGACACATGACCCTACCTCCCCAACTCCTTGGGCGCTCCAGCTGGTCGACTCGGCCTCGGCCCATTCGCGAATGGTTTCCGCTTTGTCGCGATGGCCGGATCGCGTACGCGAAAAACCAGCGTGACAGCCTAGGCAGATATGAAGGTATGCGCCGGATACACCTCCGGGTCGCCCTCGACGCCGGCCTCACGAAGCATCGGGACGACGACCTCAGCGAAGCGGTTGAGGGCCTCCTCGGACTCCCAGACATCGACGACGCGGAAGGTGTTCTCACCCTGTCCCGCGATGTGCGCGAGCAGACCTTCGACGGGCCAGTCGTCTGGTGATTCCAGCGTGCTCTTCTTGCCTTCCGTCAGCAAGCGGACGGTCTCCTCGTACTGCTCCTGCGTGAACTCGGGGGAGATGAGAATCATCGGCATTGGGCTCCTCCTTTCGCGGGGGCGACAGCATATCCCGGGAGCCGAACTCGAGACGCTCGCGCCGGCCGCGACCGGTTTCGGCATCGGCAAGGAGCCCGAAGTCCCCCGTTCGTGTCGCTAATCCGCCCTCCGAAGGGTGATCACTCGCCGAGTATCGAGGTCGATGGCGAAAGGAGTGCGCGCCCCTTGATACTCGGGCTCAACGAGCCGTGTGGGAGTGTCGAAGGATTCGAGCGCGTACCCCCTCAATCACCCGACACCGCCTGGCTCATGCCGGTGTCGGGTGCCTGCCTCTGTCCGGGAGGGTGGAGCAGGAGTTGGAAGTGTGGTCGAGCATTTGCTCGACGACCGAGGGTTCAGCGGCGGCAGAGGGCGACGAGCCGGGTTGCCGCACTGAGTGGATGGAGCCTCTACTCGCGGGAGTCCGAATCTTCAGAGGCAGGTGATTCCTGTTCGACTTCGGGAGAGGACTCCGCTCCCACTTTCCTTTTCTTCTCGCGATTGACCACCTTCAGGGCATCGAGGAGGAAGAGCCGATACTCCTCCAGCATCTGTTCCTTGGCAGCCTGAAGCTGGCGGATTTCCTCCTCGAGTCGGGCGCGATCCTGCTTCGCCGCCGAGCGGAACTCCTTCTCCTGCTTGCGAGCCCTAGCGAGGATCTCCTGTGACTGCAGTTCGGCCTTCTCGCGAAGTTCGGCCGCCGTCTTCTCTCCCCGTACGAGCGCATCACTGACACTCTGCTCCCTGGCCTTGTAGCCCTCTAGTTCCTCCGCGAGATCCTCGATCTCCTCGAGAAGAGCGTCGTTCTCCTCGCGGAGTCTGGTGCTCGAATCCGATAGCTCCGCGTAGCTCGCCCGTAGGTCTGCGAGTGCCTCGTCGACTGCGTCCGCTCGGTAGCGGCCCAGCCGCCGCTTCAGGTCGACGTCGATGGACTCTGGGACGTCGCCCAGAGTAGCCGCTTCGTGCTTCTCCACAAGGTTCTCCCTTCTCCCTGTGACTGGCTGCCGCAGGTTATCCCGACGACGAGGAAGCCTGCCCCGCCGGTGGTGTGACCGCAACACTCGCGACACGGCCGTGATGTGACCGGCCGACTGCGACAGCTTGGCTGACCAGCTCGGCCCAACTTTGGCCGCGATGTTCCTGCCTCGGCCTCGAGTCGGCTGGCCGGTTCGCTCAGGGGCAGCTCCGATTCTTTGTAGGTGGACGCTCTGGCTGGTCGGCTCGGCCACTACTCTACGCCACCGGTCTCGACGTCTAGACTGGTCGCGTACTCGACGAGGTGGATATGAGCGACCTGATTCACGACTATCACGACGGGAACCGCTACCTTCAGGACCGGTTCGACACTCGCAGGCTGGCTGATCGCTCAGCCGCGGTACGCACATCGGCCAAGTTCGAGGATTGGGCGACAGAGTTCATCGAGCGCTGCAACATGTTCTTCATCGCCTCCTGCGATCACCGCGGCTTGCCAACGTGTTCGTACAAGGGCGGTCGGCGGGGATTCGTGCGGGTGCTGAATGAGCATTGGCTCGCCTTTCCCAACTACGACGGAAACGGTCGCTACCTCACGATGGGCAACCTGCTGAAGAACCCGAACGTCGGGATGTTGTTCATCGACTTCGAGCACCCGGGCCGGGTCCGGGTGCAAGGGGAGGCACACATCAGCGAGGACGACGACCTGTTGTCCAGCTATCCAGGTGCGCAGTTCATTGTGAGAGTGCGCGCCACCGAGGTGTTCAGAAACTGCCCGCGCTATATCCACCACTACACCTATCAGGGAACTTCGAAGTACGTCCCAGACCATGACTATGAGCCACCGATCCCCGAGTGGAAGTACCTGCCCGACCTGAACCCCTACCTGCCGGAGCACGACCCAGCACGCGGCGCTGAGCCGTCGTAGAAATGGCCGGAGCAGAGGCACAATAGGGCGTAACCAGGGAGCCCGACAGGCGG
>CAYTCZ010000241.1:0-3394 GCA_964436315.1 uncultured Gaiellales bacterium
AGGTCCCTCCGTGAAGCTGCCGGGCTGACGCAGGCCGAGCTCGCCGCACAGGCCGGGGTTAGCCGTCAGCTCGTCGGAGCCGCCGAACAGGGTCGCCACCTTCCCCGGGTCGACGCCGCGCTCGCACTGGCGCGCGTACTCGGCGTCGACGTTCAAGCGTTGTTCGCCTCTGATTCGGCTCCGGTCGACGCCGTCAGTGGGCAAACACCGGCTGACGGCACGCTGGTGCGTGCCGGTTTCGTCGGAGACCGCGCCGTCACCGCTCCGGTTCGAATCGGCTCCGAGGGTTGGGGAGTCGCCGACGGCGTCGTCGAGCACGGACACCTGACCGTGTTTGAGCCGCGCGGCCCAGGGATCGTCGTCGCCGGCTGCGAGCCTGGCCTCGAAGTTTTGGAGCGCCTGCTGCGCGAGGAGGGAATGGCGGCGGTTGCAGCGGCCGCGTCGAGTACCGCTGCCATCGAGGCCTTGATCGCTGGACGAATCCACGCCGCGGTTGTCCACGGCCCCCCGGGTTCCCTCGACGTCGAAGCGAAGAACGTGGAGCGGTTCACTCTTGCTCGGTGGCGCGTAGGACTCGCAGGGCCACCGGGGGCCCCACCAGGCTGGTGGCGCGAGGCGCTCTCCGGCCGCGTCTCGGTAGTCCAACGTGAGCCAGGAGCCAATGCCCAACGCGCTTTCGACGAAGCGGTGCCGGGGGAGTCGGGACACGTTCCAGGAGAGCGAGTCAGCACTCATCTGGCAGCGGCCCGACGGGCGGTGATTGCGGGCCTCCCCGCCGTGACTATCGAACCCGCGGCCCTGGCCGTCGGAGCGGAGTTTCATTCGCTCGAAACTCACGAAGTGCAAGTGTGGATTGCCGCTGAATGGCAGACAGATCGGTCTTTTGCCGAGGCCATGAACGTCGTCTCGGGTGCTCGGTTCCAACGCAGGTTGGGCGCAATCGGCGGATACGACCTCAGTGACTGCGGAGCTAGAGCTGCGTGACGGGCGGGCGATCGGTGTGGGCGAGCCTCTGTCTCGCCGGCTTCGTCGTCGCGGTGCTTGTCGCAGCATGCGGCGGTGAGTCAGGCAGCGAGGAGCGGGAGGAACTTCTCGTCTCGGCGGCAGCGTCTCTGACGGACGCTTTTGAAGAGGCTGAGATGGCCTTCGAGGAGGCCAATCCCGGGGTTGACGTCGTGATAAACCTCGGCGGCAGCTCCTCGCTTCGCGAGCAGATACTTGGCGGGGCGCCGGTTGACGTCTTTGCTTCGGCAAACGTTTCGAACATGGAGCGGGTCGTTGAGGCCGGACTCGCTGACGGCGAGCCTCAAGTCTTCGTCCGGAACCGCCTCCAGATCGCCGTTCCTGCGGGCAATCCCGCCGGGGTGATGGAGTTGGCTGATCTTGGCCGGGACGACCTGCTGATCGGACTCTGCGCCGAGGGAGTACCCTGCGGCGACTTCGGCCGTCAGGCGCTCGAGAACGCTGGAGTCACCGCGGCGATCGACACCAACGAGCCTGACGTGCGGGCTTTACTCAACAAGATCGAGGTCGGAGAACTCGACGCCGGCATCGTGTACGTCACCGACGTCATTTCCGCCGACGGTGGGGTCGATGGGATCGACATACCGGACGACTACAACGTCGTCGCCGAGTATCCGATTGCCGCGATCAGCGATGCCCGAAACCCTGAGACGGCAGCGAGGTTCGTCGGATTCATGCTCTCGGAGGAGGGCCGGCAGATCTTCCGTCGATTCGGATTCTCGTGATCCTGGCGGGGCGGACTCGTCGACGACGGAGTCGGGCTCGGCGCCGACCGCCGATGCCTAGGCTCGTGCTTGCGGCGCTCGGGCTCGCCGTCATCGTGGTGCCGCTCATGGGGCTGCTTGCTCGCACGCCGTGGAGCGACCTGCCGGCGCTCCTGTCCGGCGACGTCGTCATCGACGCACTCCGACTCTCCATCATTGCCTCGTTCGCCGCCACAGGAATTGCGCTGGTGGTCGGGGTGCCGTTGGCATGGGTGCTGGCGCGAGTGGAGTTTCCCGGACGCTCGATCGTCCGCGGGCTAATGCTTCTGCCTCTCGTCCTTCCCCCGGTTGTCGGAGGGGCCGCACTTCTCTTCGCGCTCGGGCGTCGCGGCCTCATCGGCGAGCCGCTGAACGATGCGACCGGCCTCGTGCTCCCCTTCTCGATCTGGGGAGTGATCCTGTCGACCACGTTCGTAGCGATGCCGTTCCTCGTCATTACAGTCGAGGGAGCACTGCGGAATCTCGATCTTCGCTACGAGGCGGCAGCGGCGAGTCTCGGTGCCAAGCCTTGGAGGGTGCTCCTACGGGTAACCCTGCCAATGATCGCTCCGTCGCTCGCGCTCGGGCTCGTGCTGACGTGGGCCCGCGCCCTCGGGGAGTTTGGCGCGACAATCACATTTGCTGGAAACCTCCAAGGGCGAACTCAGACGTTGCCGCTCGCAGTCTTCGTTGCTCTCGAAAGCGATCGCGAAACGGCCATTGCGCTGAGCTTGCTGATGGTCGTCGTCTCGCTGACTGTTCTGATTTCACTCCGCGAACGATGGTGGAGGACCGGATGAACTCCGCTCATGGTCTCGATGCCATCCTCGGAGTTCGGCGAAGCGACGACTTCGCTCTCAACGCTGCACTCGAGATTCCACCGGGGCGCACGGTCGCACTACTTGGCCCAAACGGGGCAGGCAAGTCGACCGCGGTGGCAGCCTTGTCAGGCTTGCTTGCTGTCGATGACGGGCGTATCGAGCTCGGCGGGATCACCCTCGATGACGCCGAGAGCGGGGTTTTCATCCCGCCAGAGAAGCGCCGGATCGGCGTGGTGTTTCAGGACTACATCCTCTTCCCGCATCTGACTGTTGCCCGCAACATCGCGTTCGGCCTCCGCAGCCGTGGAGTCAGCCGCTCCCTTGCTCGGGAGAAGACGGCCGAGTGGATCGACCGCCTCGGGCTCGACGGGCTCGCGAACCGGAGGCCCGGGGATCTGTCAGGGGGAGAAGCCCAACGTGTCGCGCTTGCCCGCGCCCTCATCATCGAACCCGATCTCCTCCTCCTCGACGAACCGCTCGCGGCGCTCGATGTCGCCACCAGAGTTCAACTCCGCAGAACGCTTGCAGAGCATCTAGATGAGTTCGACGGGCCCAGGCTTCTGATCACGCACGACCCCACCGAGGCCTTCCTGCTCGCCGACGAGATCTCTGTGATCGAAGCGGGCGCCATCACTCAGGTCGGAACTCCGGAAGACATCCGCCTACGCCCTCGCACCCGTTACGTCGCTGATCTCGCAGGGTCGAACCTCTTCGTCGGCACGGCGTCCGCTGGGCTGGTGACGATCGAAGGCCACGATCTTCGCGTCGCGGAAACGACGCTGAGTGGCCCCGTGATCGCGACAGTCC
>CAYTCZ010000242.1:0-3386 GCA_964436315.1 uncultured Gaiellales bacterium
CACGGCCCCGGCGAAAGCTCAGCCAGCCTCGCCGCGATCGATCGGGTTGACCCAGCGCAGCCTGGAGAAGCGAGAGAAGTCCGTGTCGGCGGAGCAAAGCTCGGCGCCGTGCTCGATCGCGAGGGACGCCAAGTGCGCATCGGTTGTGAGGTTGGCGGCAGTTCCGAGCGGACCGAGCAACTCTCGCAGGTGCGGACTGTGGCGGTCGGTGGGATGGATCACGGTTCCACACGGCTGCGCCAGCCAGGAGTCGATGAGATCGAGAGCCTCATCGAGCTCGAGCGGCACCTCGAAGACGCGCGGGTGCGTCGCGAGCCGAAGAAACGCGAGGAGCACCGACCACGAGAATGCGAAGGTCTCCGAGCCCGAGAGACGCTCCTCCAGCCACGTGCGCGCAGGCTCGTGGTGGGGCGACGACTCGTCCACGGCGTAGCCCGACTCGCTCACGAACTGATGCGGCCGGGGCGCCCCCGCCGCCTCAGACGGCTGTGGCCTTGGTGCGCCAGCCCTCGGCGTATGACGTGCGAGCGACCTCGGAGTACGGGCAAGGGCTGACGATCGCCCGGATCTCGGCCTGTGCGTGGCGCTCGACCACTGGCTTTGCGGATCCGCCACCCTCTTCTCCCCAAACCAGCGTGACCTCGGTGCCCAGCTCGACGTCGACATCGACCATGGCCAGCGAGAGCATCGACCGTTCGTTGTAGCTGTAGCCGGAAAACGTGGAGAGGCCGACGATTTCTCCGTCTGCCAGCACCTTGTCGTACGGCCAAGTCGCGTAGTTCGAGAGGGGGAGATCGATGTACTTCGCCGCGTCCCCGGCTTCGAACAAGGTTCCCATTGCGCGGGCGACATCTTCGCCGTTCCAGGCGAGGGTCGCTTTCTTCCGCTTCGGCTGATCGGCGATCTTCTCCAGTGCCTCTCTGCCGATGAAGTCGTGGTCGAATTTGACGAACGGCCAGTAGCCGAGCTCATGCGGCGTCAGGTAGTAGTCACTGATGTCGTCGGAATAGAAGCTGCCGCCGAGAGAACCCGTCGCTTCATAGCCGTTCGCCGGCAACCACTCGCGGTAGGCCTTCATCTCGTCGCCGGTGAAGATCGCCGGAAGAGGACACGGGATCCACCCCGATTCGAGGGTGTTGGTGGCGTACACCCTCGACCCGACCTGCCGGAGTCCGATATCTCGACCGGCATCGACGATGGCGCTCCGAACGTCCTCCGCCTCCTCCCAGGGACCGAACAGCTCCATTCCGGGGACGCCGGACATGCCGTGGTGCAAGGCGCGGACTTTCCGGCCCGCGATGGTGAGTTCGCCCATGTTGAAGAACTTGATTTCGGGCAAGGACCCGTCGGTCGCCCGTTCGAGAGCGTCGAGGGCGTTGGGGCCCTGGACCTGGTAGCGATAGAGCTTTCGTCGGCCGGTTGGGTTAACAGCGGTCCTCTCATCGCGCTCGACGGTAACGTCGTAGTCTCCCTTCTCCGCGTGATACTGAACCCAGTTGTGGGCAGACGGACGCCCGACGAGCAGGACGCTTTCTTCATCCAGACAGAAGAGAATCCCGTCTCCGATCACATAGCCGTCGTGGTTACACGTCACAAACTGCTTTGCCTTGTTGACGGCGAAATTCTCGAAGGTATTGACCCCAAGATCGGAGAGCAGTCTGACGACATCAGGACCCTCGACGTAGAGATCCGTCATGTGGTGGGACTGATCGAACAGGGCGCAGGTCTCGCGCCAGGCGAGTTGTTCGTCCCTCCAGTTTGAAAACTCGGCAGGAACCTTCGGATAGACATACGGCCCGATCTGCGAGTTCCGTGCCAGTTCCACGGGACTGGCCACTTCCTGTAGTACATCCTCGAGGCTTCGGCTGCTCATATCCCGGCGGTCTCCTTCTGATGACAGGGCACAAGTCTTGTTGGGTTCTCCCGAGCGGACCTCGTCTAACGAGGCCGGGAAACAGCACGCAGAACCTTATCCCAGCGCGGGGGGGCATCCTGAAACTGGTCACGCGCATTGAACCTCGACTAAATCCGATGCGGGGCTCTTGCCGGACGGAACGGCTTCTTGACGTAGTGGCAGCATGCACCGAGAATGCCGGAGTTCGTCGCAGGCGTAACGAGACGAACGAGTGGCCACCGGCCAGCTCGGATCTATCGTCGATTGCCGAGTCGGTTTCACTGGGATGGGAGGTTGCGATGAATGCGAAGGAGAGAATCGCGTTGGCGCAGGGGGTGATCGAGGCGTTCAACCGCAGCGATTGGGAAGCCGCGGCAGCGCCTTTCACAGACAACGCCATCTACAACGAAGTCGGCACGGGCCGCCAGATCGATGGTCCTGCTTCGTTCATCGAGGCGTGGCAGGGATGGAAGGAGGCGCTGCCCGACGCTGAGGGGACCGTGACCAATGCCGTCGCAAGCGGCAATACGGTGCTGCTCGAGATCACCTGGGAGGGGACGCAGGACGGCCCGCTTGCGGGCCCGGGCGGCACAATTCCTCCCACCGGAAGGCGCCAGGTGACCCCGGCCGCCATGGTTATCACCTTCAAGGGAGAGAAGATCCAGGAGAGCCGTCACTACTTCGACATGCTCTCTCTCCTGCAGCAGCTCGGCGCTGTGCCAGAACCGGCTCAGGCCTAGACAAGGTCCATCGTCGCGGGGCTGTGGCGCACGTCCGGGCCCAGCCCCGCGAAAGGTACTTGCCTCGATCGGCCTCGCTGAAGCGGTTGCTGTCAAGTCATGGGACAGACGATCGGCCATGTCACGCTTCTCGTAAGAGACTACGACGAGGCAATCGCGTTCTTCGCGGAGCGTCTGCGCTTCGACTTACTGGAGGACACCTCCCTCGCAAACGGCAAGCGGTGGGTTCTGGTCGCCCTGCCTGGCTCGCGAGGAACGGCTGTTCTCCTCGCTCGAGCTGCAACTCCTGGTCAACTCGCGCGCGTGGGTAATCAGACGGGCCGTCGCGTGGCTCTCTTTCTTCACACGGACAACTTCTGGCGTGATTACCACGAGATGCGATCGCGTGGGGTTTACTTCGAGGAGGAACCACGCGGGGAGGCCTACGGAATAGTGGCGGTGTTTCGAGACCTCTATGGGAACCGGTGGGATCTGCTGGCACCAAGAGACAGGGGGTCCCGCTGACCAGAAGTCTCGCGACGGTCGTCCTCGTGCATGGTGCATGGGCTGGAAGCTGGATCTGGGAGCGAGTCCTTCCGCTACTGCGCGACAAAGCGATCGAAGCGCACGCCGTCGACCTGCCGAGCTGCGGAAACAACGTCGAGGTCTCGACAGGGCTCGAACAAGACACGGCGGCTGTCCGCGATCTGCTCGATCGGGTCGAGGGGGACATTGTCTTGTGCGGTCATTCGTACGGCGGCATGGTGATCACC
>CAYTCZ010000243.1:0-3338 GCA_964436315.1 uncultured Gaiellales bacterium
AGGACACCGAGACCGACATCCCATCGGATGCGTTGGAAGTAGCGGCGTTCTGTTGAGCGGCCTGAGAGACAGCGGTCGTAACCTGCGCGGTCAGAGAGAGCTGGGTCGCTCCCTGGCTCTGAACCGAGCCGGCGCCGAAGGCTCCCTGGTTGACGATCTGCGAGGTGCCCGCGAGCGCGAGGCCCGCTGCTCCCGCAAAGGCGGTGAGTGACTGATCGACGTCGCTGTCTGTCGACTCGTTCTCGTTCTCGAGATTCTGCTGCGCTGACTGGGCGTCTCCGGCAGCAGCCTGTCCCGCAAGGGCGCCCTGATCGGCGGCCTGGGCCTGAGCCGAACCGGCACCGTCCTGGATCTGCACGACGCTCTGGGTGGCGTTCGTGGCGGCGAGGGCGGAGCCGCTGGCCTGCGTGCCCGTGTACTGCACGACCGTGCCGCCGGTCGAGAGGTTCTGGTTCTTGACGTTCTTCTGTGCGACCTGTCCGGAGGAGTTGGCGGTCTGCGTAAACCCGATCGCCTGAGCAACCTGCTGGGTGTGGTAGGAATCCGGGCCGCCCGCGTACTGATCGACACCCTGCCACAGAGTCGCTTCTGTGATCGCGCTGGCGGCGACCGCCGCAATGTTCGTCTGGTCGACCCAGGTTCCGATCGACGCGTTGTAGTTGCTCGCGCCGTGCTGGATGACCTGGGCCGCAGCCATCGCGGTCTGTTCCCCGTAGATGGCCTGAACGGCCGCCTGGTAGGCACCGACGGCGCCGTCACCATAGGACTGGTCAATCGACTGGCCGATCGTCATGGTCGCGATCGCCTCGGCGGATGAGGACGCCGTGTTCGACTGCGAGATCGCGGGCGCCTCGTCGGCGTCACTCTGGGACTCGGTGTCACTCTGGGACTCGTTTCCGCCCTCGTCAGCGCCATCCTCTTGATCCGACACCTTGATGACGACGCTCTTCGGGGTGCCCGTGTCCTCGTCCTCGTCCTCGTCCGCGTCCTCAGCGGCAACGTCTGACTCGGTTCCGAAGAGGAAGTACCAGTTCCAGAGCCAGATGCAGTTACAGCCGATCGCCAGCGAGAGGTCGTAGCTGATCTCGGGCGCCTCGCCGTTCTGGAGCAGGAGCTTGAAGAGCAACGTCCCCGGCTCAGCATCAGACGCATCGACGGTCGTGTAGGTCGCTTCGACTCCGTCCGGGACGTCGCCGAAAGTCCAGTTCCAGCCGTCGATGTCGTCGGGGTCGTACTCGTAGTCCGGATCGGTCAGGTACCAGTTCCAGGTCTGCATACAGACCTCGCCCTCGGCGATCTCGCCGCACGGCGAGCCGAGGTCGGAGTCCTTGATTACAACGGACACGCTTGTGTTGTTTGCATCACTCTCAATGGCAACGGCTGGGTAGCTCGAGACGTACTCGCCGTCCGACGAGGTCGTCTCGCCGTTCACGGTCGCGGTCGCGCCCGTGTACTGGTTCACCTCTCCGAGCTCGGTCTCGCCACCGACGCTCACCTGTACTGCGATGTTGTGATTTCCATCACTAGTGGCGGTCGCGGTTCCGTCGTCCGGCCCCTCGACCTCCGCGTGGGCGGTATTGGTCTGAGTAATGTCCGGATTATCACAATCGGCATCGAAGCACGTGACGACCGCCAGGTTCCCCATGTTCGTTTGGGTGGCAGTGGCCGAGGCGCTCTCGCCTGACGTCTCGGCGGTCTCCCCGTCCTCGGCGCCGTCAAAACCTTGTTCTTCCGTACTCGGGTCAGCGCCGCTTTGCTCCCAATCGGCTTCGCCTCCGGCCGTCGCGCTCGAGCCGGCGTCGTTGGTCTGCGTGATATCGCCGATCTCGCAGTCGACGCCGTCGCAGATGTAGATACCGATGTTGCCGCCGTTTGACTGTGTCGTATCTGCGGTCGCGCTCTGCTGCTGAGTGCTGTCGGCTTCCTGGCCGTCCGGGGCAGGATCCGCGCCTTCGGCTGCGTCGACCTGCTCGCCGGCGTCTCCGGCGTCGCCATCAGCATTACTCTCGTCTTCAGCAGAGGGCCCGTCTGCGGGCCCGGGTTCACCGGGCGGGTCGTCCGACCCTTGGCCTTCGACCGCGTCTTCGGTCGACTCAGCTGACGGGTCCGGATCCGGTGCTGTCTGGCTTCCGTCCACGTCAGTCGACGCTGTTGCGTCGGATTGCGCCGAGTTCGTCTGGTCTGTCGGGCCGATATCGACGTCGCCGTCGTCGTCGGCGTCGTCTGCGTCGGCATAGACGACCGTGGTGTTCGTCTGGCCGTCGGCGTCCGTCTGGGCGTCGGCATCGGCCGTCTGCGTCGTCTCGGCGCTCTGGTCGGTGCCGTCCGGCGGTGGGGCAGAGGTCGAGCTTTCAGCGTCTCCTTCGCCCTCCGTCGTGCCGTCATCTCCCGTCTCCTCGGTACCCGCGCCGTTGGGTTCATAGATCGGCTCTTCCCCTCCGGCTTCGGTTCCCGTGCCCTCGTCCAGTCCGGTCGGCTGGTCTGCGCCGTCCGCAGCGGTTTCCTCGATGGTTGTCGCAGCACCCGCTGTGGACTCCACAGCGGCTTCCTCGCTGCTTGCGGGCTCGCCTTCCGTGGATGCATCCGGATCGGCCTCAGAAGTCTCCGCTGGAGCTGCTGGTTCCTCGCTCGCGGCAGATGACTCGCCGGTCGAACTTTCGCTCGGATCGTTGCTCGTCGATGCTTCGGCAGTCGCGGTTGTTTCGTTCGTCGCGCCTGTTGCCGACTGGGTGGTCGGCTCTTCCGTGGCAGACGGATCCGGGTCGGGGTCCGGCTCGGGCAGATTCGGCGGAAGCTCCGTCGAGCTCTGCTCGGGTTCCGGCTCGGCCGTGGCCGTTGTGCTCTCGCCGGCCTCTTGAGAGCCAGACTCTGCGGTGGCGGTTGCTTCAGCGGACGGTTCTGCGGGAGCGCTGGCTTCCTCGCTCGCCTCAGCCGGTTCCGGAGCGGCCGCCTCTGCAGCAGCCGGTTCCTCGCTCGCGGGATCCGGCTCGGCCGCAGCTGCGGTGCCCGTGCCGATCCCGAGGGCGACGACCGTCGCACAAAGGGCCAGGAGACGGTGTCTAGTCAGTTGTCTTCACCTCCTCTCATCACTCGCGGTTTCCGCAGGGCGTTGGCCGTCGCGGCCGGCCCGACGCTGGGCACGAATCTGTGACCCTGAAGCGACCTAGCCCACGGCTAGTACGCCCGGGTCGCGCCGCTCAGCCGGGCTCTTGGAGCGGAGAGTGGAAGCACACGGGCCGCCAGGCGTTGACCGTGAGGCCAAGACGGCGGCTGTATGCGAGGAGCGCCGCGACTCCGAAAGCGATCAGGATCGCGGCGACGACGCCCGTGGCGGTCAC
>CAYTCZ010000244.1:0-3319 GCA_964436315.1 uncultured Gaiellales bacterium
GCGACGACGAGGAGCTTCGCGCGTGCCTTGACGTCGTGCGGTCTGCCCCCGAGCTAGGATCCTCTGTGGATTCGCTGTTCCGTCCAGTGGTTTGTACCCGGCCTCGTCGCTTCGAGGCTCGTCGGCGACTCTTCGACCTCGCACGAGCTGCAAGCCCAGGCAGCAAGCACCCCGACTCCCGCCGTCGCCACCACGGCGCCGAGGAGCGGGCCTCTCTTCTTCCGCAGAGCGCGCTTGGCGAGCGGCTTCATCGCCCGGTAGGCCAGGTATCCGACGAGCGCTTGCCGGCGCTTCAGCACTCCGTCTCCTCAGCCCCGAACGCGACGACCCCCAGTGTCTGCGCCGACTCCGTCGCTTCCTTGCGCTGGGAGCTTTCACCTCCCTCTCCAGTGCTGCTTGACCGGGGAAGGATCAGGAGAAGCCGAACTCCTCAGGGCTGACCTCGTCGAGGAACGCCCGAAACTCCTCGAGCGTCTCCGTGGCCTCTCCTTGCTCGCTCTCGACCTCGACGGTGCAGAGGTCGATCACCTCTTCGGCGGCCAGGATTGGCGCTTCCGCGCGGAGAGCGAGCGCGATCGCATCGCTCGGGCGGGCATCGAGCTCGAGTTCGTTCGCATCGCTCGTCGCGAGCGTAATCGAGGCGTAGTAGATGCCCTCCTCCTCGGCGGTGATTGCAACGCGCAGAATCTCAGCGCCGAGTTCGGCGAGCACCGAGCTCGCGAGGTCGTGGGTCAGCGGCCGATGAAGGTCGACCTCCTCAAGCAGAGCGAGGATCGCCGCCGCCTCCGGATAGCCGATCCAGATGGGCAGGAAGCGGCGGCCCTCGGCCGTCTTCAAGAGCAGGAGTGGCCGGCCGCCCGAGCCGGCGAGCGAGATGCCAAAGAGGCTCAACTCCTGCACGGGCGATCCCTGCTCATGACGATGGAGCTTCGACGGGTACCATCGTCCACGGCTCGACGAAGAGGCGCCCGGGCTCACTGGGCGCCGCGACCTCGACGTGTCGGATCTGCCAGGCGCGCCCGTCCGTCGTGACCAGCCGATCGCCGGTCGCGTACGGGCCCGAGAAGCTCGTGAAGTGCTCTTCTCGTTCGTGTCTCTCGCGGTCGCAGACGAGGTAGCCCACCCTGCTCGCCGCCAGCCCGAGATCAGCCTGGAGTCGATCGCGCAGCCGCAGGAGATCGACGGCGAGGGGTGCGAACCGGCGCAGGTGCTCGATCGCGCGGAGCATCGCCCATGCCTCGGCGCGGCTCAGCTCGAGCGGCTCTCGCAGTGTGAGCGCTCGGCAGCCCTGACGGATGCGGGCAGCCGCCGCAGCGGCCTCGTACGCGGCGGCCTCCCGATCGAGCTTCTCGAGTTCACTAAGAAGAGGGGCCAGATACGACTCCGCTACCTCGATCCGGTCCTCTGCGACGGCGAACTCGATCCAGCTTTTGTGCTGTTGCTGGGCTTCGATCGGCGCCCCCTGGAGAGTAGTCGTCGCGGTCTCCTCAGGATTGGGCGACGATCCTAAACTCGACTCCATGCGTGGTCATCTGGGCATCGAGGGCCTTATCCGCGAGGTGAGCTGCGAGCTCGGCCTCGAGGAAGACGCGCGCCCCCTCGTCCTCGATCACCTGGTCGTCCTCGGCCGGAAGCTCGGCGGCGGCCACCTTCATCTGTCGCTCACCCGTCGGGTTGGCCTCGGTGAAGAGGCGAAGCCCCGCCGTCTCGTCGGAGAGCGCCTCGGAGTTGGTGACGATACCCCGCACTGCCTCGGCGCCCGTCTTGGTCAGCGTCATCATGGCTTCGATCCTTCCTTCTCTCACTCGGGTAAGCGACCGACCGTAGCAGCGCCGCGCGCTCGGCTCGTGGCCTCAGTCTGAGCGCTTGCTCATCGTCCGGTCGGTCGAGGAGCCGGCCCCAGGCCTCGGAGAGTGCTCAACCACGCTGGTGCCCGCCGATCGTCGGGCGGCGCGAGCCGGCACACACCGCCGAAGACAATCTTCACGAACTCCTAACAGAAGGCTGCCAAGGCTGGGGGACAGACGGCTGACGGGCGCGGCGTGCGGGAACGCTGCAACTGCCCTGCCCTCCGCTACCGAGGGGAGAGCGTGTCGTCCCGCTCGAGGTTGCTACGGTGATTGATCGTGCAGGCGAGAAGACAGGGTGAGCCCACCTGTTGGTGCTGACCGAGCGGGCGCGCGAAGCCGTCCGGAGGCTCGTCGCCGAGAGACCGGAATCAGGCGAGCACAGCGGACTGCGCATCCGCGCCGAGCCCGTGGGCGAAGATCGTTTCCGCCTCGATATCCAGATCGTGGAGGCACCGGCCGAGAACGACTTCCTGCTCGAGGAGGACGACGTCCGCGTCTACCTCGAACAGGCTGCCTTCCTCCACCTGAACAACAAGGTGCTCGATGCGAAGAGCCACGAACAGAAGATCGTCTTCTCCGTCTCTGAGCAGAAGCCCGAGCGAGCAGCACCGATCGCCGATGAGCGAGGCAGGGAGGAACCGGATGGATAACACGACCGAGGGAGCACCGCTCACGCCCGAGGGCCTCGAGGCCCTGCATGCAGAGTTCGAGTACCTGAGTGAGGTCCGCCGCGCAGAAGTTGCCGCACGGCTCAAACAGGCCCGCGAGGATGCTGGTGATCTGGCCGAAAACAGCGAGTTCCTCGAGGCTCAAGCAGAGTACGAGCGACTCGAGCAGCGCATCGCCCGCCTCGAGGAGCGGCTGCGCACGGCGCGGGTAATCGAGCCGGGTGAGATCCAAGAGGGCGTGGTGGAAGTGGGCACCGTCGTGCGCCTGCGCGACCTCGCGGAGCGGCGCTCGAACGAGTACACGATCGTCGGGCCAGCCGAGGCGGATCCGAGCGCCGGAAGGCTCTCGATTCAGTCACCGGTCGGCGAAGCGATCGCCGGTAAGAAGAAGGGCGCAACGGTGGAGGTCGAGACCCCGGGCGGTCGGCGCGGCTACCGGATCCTCGCGGTCAGAGCCGCTTAGCGGTGGCATGCATACCCTCGGGTCAGCCGCCTGCAGCGCCAAGAGAATGCCTCCGTAGGCAGTATTCGCGTACATAATGCCCCCCGGCAGGAGCCGGTGAGCCGCGCACGGACGCCCCGGGCCCCGCTCGTCCCGACGGTGGTCGAGGAGAACGCCGGCGGGAGAGCTGAACTTCGACATCTACTGGCGGCTATCGTTGTTCTCCGGCTCCGCGGCAGCCCGCTTTTACGAACTCCTTACGAGAAACCACGTGATGTGGGGCCGAGCCCGCGTATCGTGTCGACAGCGGGCGGCACAGACATCACACCTGCGCCCTCTTCACTGTGGGACACCGCCCG
>CAYTCZ010000245.1:0-3312 GCA_964436315.1 uncultured Gaiellales bacterium
TCGACCACCGGAAGGTCCACATGGCCGTGGTCGTGCAGCAGATGGTCTTCCCGCATGTGGCCGGCACCCTCTTCACGGCCGACCCCGTCACGTCCAACCGCAAGGTCGCCTCCGTGGAGGCCAGATTCGGCGTCGGCGAAGCCCTGGTCTCCGGCCTGGTGAACGCGGACGTCTACAAGGTGCGGGACGGCGAAGTCGTCGCCAAGGCGATCACCACCAAGCAGGTTGCCATCGACGCCTCGCCGGCAGGCGGGACGCGGGAGCGGGCAATCGACCCGGAGCGGCAGCAGCAGCCAGCGCTGACGGATGCCCAGGTGGTGCGGCTCGCGCAGCTGGGCCGGCGGATCGAAGCGCACTTCGGCCACCCCCAGGACATCGAGTGGTGCCTGGTCGACGATGGCTTTCAGATCGTCCAGAGCCGGCCGATCACGACGCTGTTCCCCATCCCCGCGGCCGACGACCGAGCCAACCACGTCTACGTCTCCGTCGGTCATCAGCAGATGATGACCGACCCCATGAAGCCCCTGGGCCTCTCCCTGTGGCAGCTGACAGCGGCCCGGCCGATGTACGAGGCGGGCGGGAGACTGTTCGTCGACGTCATCCAGGACCTGGCTTCGCCAGTGAGCCGCGCCGGCCTCCTCGAGGTTCTGGGGAAGTCCGATCCGCTGATCATGGACGCGCTAGAGACCGTCCTCGATCGCGGCGATTTCATCCCGTCGCTCCCGGACGAGGGACCCAGCGGGGTGCCGGCTGGCGGCACGCCACCCCCGATCGAGACGGATCCGGCCATCGGCGCCGAACTGATCGAGCGCAGCCAGGCTTCCATCGCTGCCTTGAAGCGCAATATCCGGACGAAGTCCGGAACGGCTCTGTTTGACTTCATCCTGGCGGACATCCGGGAGCTGAAGCGGATCCTGTTCGATCCGCAAAGCCATCAGGTCATCATGGCGGCGATGGAAGCCACGTGGTGGCTCAACGAGCAGCTGCAGGCGTGGCTGGGCGAGAAGAACGCGGCCGACACGCTGACGCAGTCCGTCCCCCACAACGTCACGTCGGAGATGGGGCTGGCACTCCTCGACGTCGCGGACGTGATCCGACCGCATCCCGAGGTGGTGGCTTTTCTGCAAGACGTCGAGGACGAGGGATTCCTCGACGAGCTGGCGAAGCTCGCGGGCGGGCGGGAAGCGCGAGACGCCATCGGAGCCTACCTCGACAAGTACGGCATGCGCTGCGTCGGCGAGATCGACATCACGAGGCCGCGTTGGAGCGAACGCCCGATCACGCTCGTGCCCGCGATTCTCGGCAACATCAAGAAATTCGGGGCGGGCGCCGGCGAGCGGCGCTTCGAGCAGGGGCGGCGGGAGGCGTGGAAGAAGGAAGAGGAGCTGCTCGAGCGCTTGCGGGCCTTGCCGGACGGGGAGCGGAAGGCCGAAGAGGCCGAGCGGATGATCGACCGGGTCCGGACCTTCATCGGGTACCGGGAGTATCCGAAGTACGGCATGGTCAGCCGCTACTTCGTTTACAAGCAGGCCTTGCTGGACGAGGCCGAGCGCCTTGTCCAGGCCGGCGTGCTTCGCGAGAAGGAAGACATCTTCTTCCTGACGTTCCAGGAGCTCCACGATGTCGTGCGCACCAACCGAGTGGATGACCAGCTCATCCGCCAGCGCAAGGACTCTTTCAGCTCGTATCAAGCGCTCACGCCGCCCCGGGTGCTCACGTCGGATGGCGAGGTCATCGCCGGGGCGTACCGACGCGACAGCGTGCCGACGGGCGGGCTGGTCGGCCTACCTGTTTCGGCCGGGAGCGTCGAGGGGCGGGCCCGCGTCATCCTGGACATGGCGGAGGCCGATCTCGAAGCGGGCGACATCCTGGTCACGGCCTACACGGACCCCAGCTGGTCGCCCCTGTTCGTCGCGATCACGGGCCTGGTGACGGAGGTGGGGGGCCTGATGACCCACGGCGCAGTGATCGCACGGGAGTACGGCTTGCCGACCGTCGTGGGCGTGGAGCATGCCACCCGACAGATCCGGGATGGGCAGCGGATCCGCGTCAATGGAACAGACGGGTACGTCGAGATCCTGCCCTAGCCGCTGGCCGGGGTGGCTTTTCAACCTTTCGCCCTTTCATCCACGGGCGATCCCTGCTCACGCCGATGCGGGTTCGAGGAACGCGGTCGTCCACCGCTCGACGAAGCGGCGCGTCTCGGTCTCCTCAGGGCTGGGCGACGATCCTGAACTCCGCCCCCTCTGTTGTCATCTGCGCATCGAGCGCTTTGTCCGCAAGCTGGGCAGCGAGCTCGGCCTCGAGGAAGATCCGTGCTCCTCCGTCCTCGATCACCTGGTCACCCTCGGTCGGGAGCTTGGCCGCGGCCACCTTCATCTGCGGCTCACCGGCCGGAGAGGTCTCCGTAAACAGGCGGAGGCCAGCCGTCTCCTCGGAGAGTGCCTGTGAGTTAGCGACGATACCGCGCACTGCCTCGGCGGCCGTCTCGGTGAGTGTCATCATGGGCAAGTCCTTCCTTCTCGCATTCGCAGCCGGGCACGCGATCGACCGTAGCAGCGTTGTGCGCTCAGCTCGGAGTCTGAGGTTGAGCTCCTGCTCACCTCACTTTGTCGAGAAGCCGGCCTCGCCAATGGCAGATTGCTCAACCACGCTGCCGCCAGCCGATGGTCGGGTGATGCGAGCCGACAAACATCGCCTGGGCAATCTTCACGAACTTCTAACAGAAGGCTGAGATAGCCGACTGACGAGGTGTGCGCAGGCGCGTCACGCACGTTTGACCGCGGGGTCGCTTGTCGTCCCTCTCAGCGTTGCTACGGTCCGACAAGGTAGGCGGGAGCGACGAACAGAAGAGTGTCTTCTTCGTCTCGGAGCAGGAACTCGGGCAAGCGGCACCAACGGCGGATGAGCGAGGCAGGAAGGAACCACATAGACAATACGACCGAGGAAGCACCGCTCACTCCCGAGGGGCTCGAGGCGTTGCACGCCGAGCTCGAGTATCTGACCGAGGTCCGCCGCTCTGAGGTTGCCGCACGCCTGAAACAGGCGATCGAGGATGCGGGCGATCTCGCTGAGAACAGCGAGTACCTCGAGGCCCAGACCGAGTACGAGCGGCTCGAGCGGAGAATTGCCCTCCTCGAGGAACGCCTGCGCACCGCCCGCGTGATTGAGCCGAACGAGATCCAAGAGGACGTTGTTCAAGTCGGCACCATCGTGCGCCTGCGCGATCTCGCGGAGCTGCGCTCCCGCGAGTACACGATCGTCGGCCCTGGCGAGGCAAACGCAGGAGACGGGCGCCTTTCGATTCTATCC
>CAYTCZ010000246.1:0-3171 GCA_964436315.1 uncultured Gaiellales bacterium
GCTCATCGACGACGAGCCCCGTTCGGATCTTCCTTCAGATCACGGAGCGACTTAGGACGGATCGGCCTAACCAGCTAGACAGGCGGCTCGTTGTTGCCATCTTCGTGCTTGTCTTCTGACGCTCCAAAGGCTTGCAGCCGCTCGGCGTATTCGCGAAGACGCTCCTCGACGAGGCGATGGACGCTGTCCCTCGAGAACGTCCCGTCCGGCTGGCGGACGCCCGCGGGACGCCCGCTCAAGATCTCGATACCTTCGTCGATCGTCGAGATCGCCCAGATATGGAAGGTTCCGGCATCACAGGCCTCGACAAGTTCGTCGTCGAGCATGAGATTCGATACGTTCGCCTTCGGGATGATCACGCCCTGCTCGGCCGTGAAGCCTTTGGCCTTGCAGACGGCGTAGAAACCCTCGATCTTCCGCGTCACTTCCCCCACCGCTTGGATGTCGCCATGCTGATTGACCGAGCCGGTAACTGCGATTCCTTGTTTGAGGGGAAGGTCTGAGAGAGCGGAAAGCAGGGCATAGAGCTCGGTCGACGAGGCGGAATCCCCTTCCACCTCGTCGTATGCTTGTTCGAACGTGATAGTGGCTCTCACCGCGAGCGGCAGCTCCTGTGCATACGTTCCGGCGAGGTAGCCCGACAGGATCATGAAACCCTTCGAATGAATCGGACCGGACAGCTCGATCGAACGCTCGATACTCTCGACCATGCCCCGCCCGAGTGAGACACGGGCGGTGACTCGAGAGGGTTTCGCGAACACGTAGTCGCCGAGGTCGAGAACGGCGAGTCCGTTCACCTGAGCCACTCGCTCCCCGCTGACATCGATCATCAAGGTTCCGTCGGAGATCAGTTCGTGAATTCGCTCCTCGACGAGGTTCGACCGGTAGTCCTTCTTCTCGATGGCACGGTCGACGTCGTCGGCCCGAACGACCTCGTGTCCGTTCTTCCCGGCCCAGAAACTTGCTTCAGCGACAAGATCCGAGATGTCCAGTAGCCGGGTCGAGAGCCTGCGCTGGTCGTCCCGAAGTCGAGCCCCGTGTTCGACAACTCGAGCGACGGCGGAGGTTCCGAAGTGACGGAGATCGGCATCTTCGACGCAGCGTCGAATGAACGCAGCGTAGTTGGTGACGTGTTCGTCCGACCAGTCCATGTCGGGGGCGAAGTGAGCCTTAACTTTGAAGAGCTCCCGGAAGTCGCCGTCAAGCTGATAGAGAAGGTGGTACACGACCGGAGAGCCGAGCAGAACGACTTTCAGGTCGATCGGAATCGGCTCGGGCCGAAGCGTCGCGGTCGGAATGGTGCTGAACTGCTCGCTGAGGTTCTCGATACGAACCTCCCCACTGAGGAGGGCGCGCTTCAGCGCGTCCCACGTGAACGGCTGGCGCAACATGTCGAGCATGTCGAGGACAAGGAAGCCTCCATTCGCGCGGTGAAGCGCACCCGCCTTGATCTGCCGGAAGTCCGTGACCATCGTCCCAAAGGCCGAGCGGTAATCGATTCGTCCGGCGAGGTTGTAGTACGTCGGGTTCCGCTCGACTTCGATCGGAACCCCTTGCGTCTGCGCGTTGTCGACGATCACGTTTACGGCAAAGCGAGTGAGATGTGACTCACGCTCGAGCGTTTGAAGCTGCGCGACCGGAGATTCTTCGTCCGCCGCTTCCGGCCGGAAGTCGCGAAGGTGATCGGGTATGTCGTTTTCGACGTCCGCGAGATACTCGAGTACCTCGGAGAGTTCGCGGTACTTCTCGCGGAGATCATCAAGAAGATGACCGACGGCGAACGTCGCGGTCTCCCGGTCGAGTTCGCGCACCTGCTCGCCGACCTGCTTCTCGAGCTGGCGGAGTTGTCGTTGAACGCCGGCGGTCTCTTCCCTGATCTCTTTCGCTCGCTGCTCGATGGCGTCACGCTGCTCGCTCGGTAACCGCTGGAGATCCTCTCCTGACAGGGGTTGGCCGCGATAGAGCGGCACCGTCACAACGCCGACCGGAGTGAATTCGAGGGCGAAGCCGCGTTCCTGCGCGAACTCCTTTAGTGCTTCTGTAAGGCGCTCACGTTCTTGCGCGATGCCAGAGATGGCGTCTCGCCGCCGGCGCTCGTACTCCTCGCTCTCGAATGCCCGCGAGATCTCCTGGGTTGCGGCGGCGACGAACTCGTCCATGTCCGTCTTGAACTGAGTTCCAACACCTGCCGGAAGGCGAAGCGCGTTTGGCCGGTCAGGTTCTCGGAAGTTGTACACGTACACCCAGTCGCCCGGAGTCGGACGGCCCTCGGCGACTCGGGCGAGGTAGTCGAGAATCGTGCTCTCGCGGCCAGACCCGGGAGCTCCGGCAATGAACAGGTTGTAGCCCACCGTGCCGATCTCGAGCCCAAACTCGATCGCGTCGAGGGCACGAGGCTGCCCGATTGTTCCAGTCAGTGGTTCAACCTCAGCCGTGGTCTTGAATGGGAGGTCGGCTGGATCGAGTCGTCGTCGGAGCTTCTCTGCGGGGACTTCGAGTGAGTCTGCGTTCACGCTCTCCCTGTTCCTTCGTACAGTCGGCGGCAGCGTACTCTAGGAATCACGCGGACTCCGTGACGTAAGAAGGGCGCTCGCTTCGCGCCGGAAACTCCTCTTGTCGATGGAGTAGGCTGGCTGAGCCGACCGGCACGGACCTTCTCGATCCGCGGCTCATGCCGGCCGTTCAAGCGGTGGAAGACTCGCTAGCTGAACGCCGCCTTATAGTCGTTGGCGAACGTCTCGAAGTCGCGCGCCGGGTGACCGGCAAGCCGCTCGACGCCGTCGGCGGTCGTGTCCGCATACCCGGCCTTGAACCCGACACTGAGCTCGACATACGCCTCGGCGGTCCACTCATCGAGGCCCACGTCCTCCATCGCTTCGAGTGCGGACTCGAGGCAATTGTGCACACGCTCGAGAAGGTGAGCGATCAGGCGCGCCCTCTCCGACCCGGTCGCATCAACACGTAGCTCCGGCCTCGCTGGCCGGGCGGGCTCTCGCGAGGCAAAGCCCCGCTTCGCCTCGCCCTTAGCGACGCTCGCGGCGAGATCCTGCAGCCCGACCCCCTCGCCGTACCTGAGCGTACTGCCGAGTGGTCTCGGCTTTGGCTCTGTTGCGAGCCCCGCTCCAGCAAGCCGGGCTCCGGCCTCGCTGGACGGGCGGGCAGTCCAGAGCC
>CAYTCZ010000247.1:0-3160 GCA_964436315.1 uncultured Gaiellales bacterium
TGTCCGTTTCACCGCGTGATCTCGTGAGCGGCAGCGGCGAGCGGTGTCACGACCTGGATGTGCTGGAGACCGTCGTATGCCGCGTATTTGTACGCCTCGGCCCTCGTCGGCACATTGAAGGTCGAATGGATGAACCGGTCGATCGTCTCATGCGCATGTATCGCCGCTTGGCCGACGTGGACGAGCTCGGCGGCCTCCTCGCCGACGATGTGGACGCCGAGGAGACGCCGGTCATTTCTATTGAAGACGACCTTCACCAGACCCTGTGTCGTGCCAGCGATCCGGCTGCGCGCGTTTTCAGCGAAACGCGCCCGACCCACCCCGTAGGGAATCCCGGCCTCAACAGCCGCCTCCTCTGTCATGCCGACCATCCCGACCTCGGGGAGCGAGTAGATTCCGTACGGAGGCAAGGGATCGACAGTCTCTTTGAAGGGGATCCCAAAGGCATGGCACGCGGCGACCCTGCCCTGTTCGGCGGAGACTGAGGCGAGGGCAGGTGGACCGATGACGTCGCCTGCTGCGAAGATGCCGTCTACCGTCGTTTGGTAACGGTCGTCGACGACAACCCTCCCTCGCTGGTCGAGCGCCACCCCTGCTTCCTTGAGACCGAGCCCTTCGGTGTTGCCTCTTCGCCCGGCGGCGAAGAGCACCTTGTCAGGTGTGAGGACATCGCCCTCACCAAGAGTGACGCGAAGCTGTTTGCCTGTGCGCTCGACCCGAGCCGGCGGCGAGGTAACGAGCACTCGCATCCCCATCGCCGTGAACTCGTCCTTCAGCACGGAGGAGATCTCGACGTCGAGGAAGGGAATCAGACGGTCGGCGGCATCGACAAGTGTCACGGCTGCCCCGAGCGCGGTGAAGATCGAGGCGTACTCGCAGCCAACCGGGCCGCCGCCGATGACCACGATGCTGGCGGGGATTCGATCGAGAGCGACGATCGAGTCCGAGTCATGGACGTCGGGATCGTCGAACGGAATTCCGGGTGGATGGAATGGACGCGAACCCGTCGCAATGAGCACCACCTCTCCCCTGACGGCGTGCTTCCGACCAGCCGGATCCATCACGGTCACGGTTCGCTCGTGATCGAGGACGGCGGCGCCCCGCACGAGCGCGATGCCGTGCCGCTCGAGGTTTCGCCGAACGGCCTCGGCCATCGTTGCCGAGACCTCAGCTTCGCGAGCACGAAGCCGCTCCAGCGTCGACTCGGCGCTCAGCTCGAGTCCCAGGCCGTAGAGTTCTCGCCGGCGGAAGCCCGTCAGGTACAGAGCTGTCTCGCGAAGCGTCTTCGTTGGAATACCGCCCGTGCTGACGGGCGCACCTCCGAGGTGATCCGCACGCTCGACGACCGCGACGCGCTTTCCGAAGAAGGCCGCTTGCGCGGCAGCTTTCTCCCCGGCAGGGCCGGACCCGATCACGATCATGTCGAAGTGCTCTTCGCTCACCGACCTCCCTCCTCGCCCACCTCTCGAAGCTCGGCAGGCTACCACCTCTCTTTGCCCCCGTGGCTAGCCGACCGAGTAGAGGTGCCACTCGCCGGGGACTCCCTTAAGCGAGTGGGTTCCGCGATCTGTGAACTCGAGTTCCGAGCCGAGCACGAGGTCTTTCACCGTGCTTGTGACCAACACTTCGCCAGCATCTGCAAGGGCGGCGACCCGGGCGGCGAGATGAACGGCGAGGCCGCGAAGATCGTTGCCCACGATCTCGACCTCGCCGGTATGAATGCCAGCGCGGATCCCGATCGCGAGCTCCTCGGGGGCCGCATCGACGATCGCCTTCGCGCAGCGGATTGCACGCGCTGGGCCGTCGAACGTCGCCAGGAAGCCGTCTCCGGTCTGCTTCACCTCGCGCCCGTCAAAGCGTCGGAGCTGGCGGCGGACGAGCTCGTCATGGCGGGCGACGACGTCTCTCCAGGCGCCGTCGCCGATGGCCGCGGCCCGCTCCGTCGAGCCGACCATGTCCGTCACGAGGACGGTCGCAAGCGCGCGGTCGGTGCGGCCGCGCTCGCGGACGCCAGTTAGGAACTCTTCGATCTCGGCCACGTAGGACTCGGAGTCGCCGTGCCACGGACTGTGGTCGCGACCGGGGAGCTCGACCAGGCGTGCGCCCGGGATCCGCGCGGCGATGTCGCGTGCTACCTCCACGGGGAAGATCTCCTCGGTGCGATGCAGGACGAGGGTGGGTACCGCGATCGTCGGCAGAACATCGCGAACGTCCGTCTCTTGCCACATCGAGACCACGGCCCGAGCCATGCGTGGGCTGGCGGCTGACCGCTCGAGCGCCCCGAGCTGACGGGCGGTTGCCTCCGAGCTCGGGGCGATCAGCCGGATTGTCGATCCGTCACCCCAGTGCTCGGCGGCAGCCAGAAAGCGCTGTTCGGCCTCGCGTCCACCCTCGCCGGCAGGATGCTCGCCGATTGGCCCGCCCAGAACCGCTCCGCACAGGACGAGTGCGGAGGTCCGAGCCGGGTACGTCGCAGCGAATACCACCGCCATCGCCGCGCCCTCCGACAGTCCCACGAGAGCCGCGCGCTCGGAGTCGGCCGCCTCCATGACGGCCTGGACGTCCTCGATCCGTTCCTCGAGAAGCTGGGGCTTCTGCAAGGGGTCCGACAGCCCGGTGCCCCGCTTGTCGAAGAGGATCAGCCGAGAGAAGGAGGCCAGTCGCTCGAAGAAGCGCGCGCTCGGCGGCTCCGTCAGGAAGGTCTCGACGTGCGAGACGAAACCGGGTACGAAGACGAGATCTAGGGGAGCGTCTCCGGTGACAACGTACGCGATGCTATCCCCGTCCGAGGCGCGCGCATACCTGGTCCTCGGAGTCTCCATCGCGTCGTCCGCGAAGCCTAGCCGGGCGTCACCCATGCCGGCGACTGCTCCGTCGCCCGCCGAGAGGCAGGTCGACGGTGGCTCACATTGGCTGCCATGACGGCCACCGGATTTCGGTCAGAGGCAGGACAACGCAAGCGGGAGAAGGAGGTTACTGGCCGTTGCGAGACTGATGGCGGCTGCAACGCCTCTGCCCGAAGCCACTCCTGCCGAAGCCGAAGAGAGCGTCTGCTCACCGAGTGGAGGGGCGTGCCCGAGCCGAGGTCGATCGCCGCACCGCCACAGAGCGACCAGACCGCCGCGGCGCTCAGGCGCTTTTTGGGTGCCTCCCGATCTAG
>CAYTCZ010000248.1:0-3122 GCA_964436315.1 uncultured Gaiellales bacterium
TGATGGGAACGGGTCATGTCAGCCTCGTTGGCACCGCGGAGCCAAGCGGCGCCCCCGGGAAGATTCGAACTCCCGACCGTCGGCTTGGAAGGCCAGAGACGCTCCGAATGATCTCAACCGCTTGCGCTCGATGTGTCCGTTCGTGTCGCCGTCGGTCAGGCTCTGGCCGGCGTACGGTAGACTCACGTCGTCATGCACGTGAGAGTTCGACGACCGGGCGGGTGGGGTGATGTGCGGCTACCGGACCTCCGGGATGCCCCGGAGCCAGTGGACCGTTGTGAGGTCGAGGGCGGTGAAGTCCGGGCGACCCGGGAGGGGTGGCAGCTCCTCCAGGACGGGAAGGTCGTTCACGACGTGATGACCGACCGCATCCGAGCCGAGGTGTGGACCGCACTGGGCGGCCGGGTCTTCGCCGTGGGCGTCGCGGCGTACGGAGTTCGTGAGGGCCAGGCATTCCCACTCGACGGGATCGCACCGACCATCCTCTTCGACCAGGACGGGCGTGTGTTCGCTTCGCGCGATGGCACCCACGAAGTCGTTCACCTGGAGGAGGCGTGGGCGGCTGGCGGCGAGCCACTGCCTCCAGAGCTCGACCTGCGCTCGCTCTCCTTTGCGAAGGACCCAGAGGCGTTTCGGGCCGCTATCGAGGATCCGCAGGTTCGCGACGCTCGAGTTCGGGGTACGTCGCGGCTCTCGTCGGAGGCGGCAAAAGGAAACGTGGAAGCGGTCAAAGCGCTGCTCGAGGCGGGGGCCGACCCTGGCTCCACCAACGCCGACGGCACGCCGGCGGCGTATTCGGCGCTCTTCACCGACAGCGTCGAGACCGTCGAGGCGCTCTACGAGGCGGGCTTTCGCTTCGAGTCGGATGTCGAGTGGTCGCTCAACGCCGTCTACGCGCAGAAGCCGGAGATGGTGCGGTGGTGCATCGGGCGAGGGCTCGTCGATGAGCGGGTGTTGCACTACGCCCGGCAGGCGAAAGCGCATTGGAAAGACCCGAGCAGCAAGGGGGCCATCGTGGCCATGCTCGAGGAGGCGGTGCTCGCTCCGTTCGATCGCGGTGATCCTCCGGAGGACCCTGAGCTGAGGACGGTCTTCGACGCCGCCCCATACTCGCAGGATTGGTGGTACGCGCTGCTGAGCCTCGGCAAGCGGCTGGAAGAGACGACGGTGCGCGAGCTCTTCGGTCGCGTGCTTGCCGACCCGGGCGCTGCGATGACGAGTATGCAGCAGTTCAACCGCGGACACGTGGTGGACGCGGTGATGAAGAATCTTGGCCCCGAGGCGACTTACGAGACGCTGGCGCCGGGCGAGGTGAAGACCATCGCCCTCGCGGCGCGGCGGGAGCAGCTCGGCACCCCTCTCGCGATCGACCCTCGGTGGATCGCTCCGATGCTGGATTTCCTCGTCGAGCACCCCGAGGATGGTGTGGTCGGAGGCGTCGTCCGAGGGTTCCCGCCGCAGGTGCTCCGGAAGCATGCGGACCGCCTCGCCGAGCTCGGCCGCTTCGGCGCGCTCGAGATCGCAGAGCCGGACCATCCGGTGCTCGCAGCCCATCGCCGGGAAGAGCTCGCGATGCCCGAGGAGCCCGACGGGGTCGCCCGCGCGGCGGCGTATTTCGCCGATGACGAATCGATGCGTGCAGAGGTACTTCGCCAGACGGTCGAGGCTCTCGACCACTGCGATGACGACGAGCAGATCCGGCCCCACGTCGAGACAGTTCGGAAGCACGAGCTCGACTCCACCCTTGTGAGTCGAATCTCCGAAATTGCTCGACGCTATCGCGAGGGGCTCACCGGGCACGTCGTGGAGCCAAAGCTCCGCAAGAAGATTGTCGCGACCCTCGAAGCTCTGTGCGAGTGAGGGCCCGCTCGGTAGCCTCGACCTGGCTCCGCGGAGCCACGGCGGCGCCCCCGGGAAGATTCGAACTCCCGACCGTCGGCTTGGAAGGTCGGCATGAGGATTAAGGATATCAAGCACTTGCGCTCCATGTGACCGTTCGTGTCCGTTCCGGCTCCGCCGCCAATGGAACCTGTCACACCTCGGGCCCACACTGCAGGGCATGACGTCGGCCGCGAAGAAGGTCTTGGAGGAGGCATTGGCTCTCTCCGATGAAGCCCGCGAGGAGTTGGTCTTCGCGCTGAGCGCGAGCCTGAAGCCGGTGGGCTTGAGCGACGCGTGGCGGGAGGAAATCGCCGCTCGCCTGGAGCGGCTCGAAGCCGGCACCGCCAAGCTGCTCGATGCGCGTGAACACGTAGACGAGCTACTTGCCAAGCTCGGCTGATGGCTCGGCCCAGAATTCTCGAGGAGGCGGCGGCCGAGCTGGCTGCTGCCGCTGAAGTGATCGAGGCCGAGCGTCCGAGGCCATGGGACAGTGGACCGTGATCGGCTCTGCCAAGCAGTAGGACATCGGTGCGTCGCAGACTCCAGCCAGCAGCGATTCTCTCGGCGATATCGTGATGAGGTTGGCGTCGACTTGACCGTGCAGTGGATCATCCGAGGTCGGAGGGCGCGCGGGAGTCCACACCGAGGGCCTCGAAGTGGCTCGAGTTCGGGGCGACGACGATGGCCACCTCGGTCTTGGCTTGCGCTGCGATCAGCACATCGCCATCGAGAGCATCGGCAGATGCCGTGGGGCGACCGGAGCGCCGCGCGGCGGCCCACAACCTCGCAGCGTCGCGCCAGGTCGCGGTGGTGACGGGCAGGTAGCGAAGCTCTCGACCCAACTCCTCGAGTCGGCGTAGGGAGCGCTCGGCGCCGATGCGAAGAAGCTCCCGCCGGAGCTCGTAGTCGCACACCTCACTGACCAGCACCTCCCAGTTCTCCACCGCGCCCGCGAGCCAGTCTCTCGTCGCCTCGTACTTCCGCGGGTGGACGACTTCGCCCAGGATGGCCGTGTCCAGAATCAGCCGGTTCGCGTGGACGAGCTTCACTTGTCGGCCGGAGTGCCAGGCTGGCGCAAGCCGAGTCGCTCGACATCTCCAGGCTCCCAGGCAGGCTCCTGCGGGTCCGGTTGCTCAGCGCGCAATCGCTCGAGCATCGCCCGCACGCGGGCCGCTCGCTCCCGATCCGCGTCGTCCTCCGCCGGCTCCGTGATGGGTTCACTCACTCCAGTGGAATATCAT
>CAYTCZ010000249.1:0-1588 GCA_964436315.1 uncultured Gaiellales bacterium
CCGGTGCTGCCACCGCTGCATTTCCGGAGCCAAGGAGGCCCTGGTGGCAGCTCGCCGCGCCTGTAAGCGTTCTCGCCCTCCTGATCGCGGCAGCGATTGGGATTCCGGCGATTCTGCTCACCGGCGGGTCAACGGAGCCCGAGTCCCAGGGCACGACTCTGATCACGACCAATTCGGTACAGCGCATCGACCCGGAGACCGGTGAATTAGCTGGGACGATCGAACTTGAGTCAACGCCCGACGATCTCGCCGCCGGCGAGGCCGGCGTCTGGCTCTTGGACACGAGAGAGCGAACACTTTCCCGCGTCGATCCCGAGATGGGCACGGTCGCCGAGTCCGTCGCGCTTAACGTGCCAGCGGACAGCGGTGCGGCGCAACACGTTCAAGTCGCCGATCAAGCTGTTCTGACCAGCTTCCTTAGCCCTCAATCTTCCCGTGGTCGAACGCCCGTCTGGTCATACGACCCAGCTGAACGCACGCTCACGGAGGTTGCCTCAGGGAGACCTTACGTTTCCTTTAACACTACTCTCTTCGCCCTCGGGTTCGGTGAAATCTGGATCACCGAACAAACGAGCATCGACGACCTCACAACCGTGCTTCGCGGCTTTCTAGATGGCGAAGCCGATGCGGCCTCGACGATCCCTCTGGTGACCGATGAGTTCAGGTCGAATTACAGCGGAGCTCGACTCATAGAGATTAGCGAGGAGAGCGTCTGGGTTCTGACCCCCCACTACGACAGTGAGGGCTTTCTCTCCCGAGAGAACAAGAGGCTTCTTTGGAAGGCCAACCGCGAGACGAACGAGGTTGTTTCCGCGGAGGTGTTGCCCGGGGCGGGTCTCCCCGCCGCGTTCGCGCTCGGCGAGCGCTTCGTCTGGGTACCGGCACCGACTCAGGACGCGGTGCAGCGAATCGACCGCTCGATGAACCGTCAGGCTCGAGAGGTACGCGTCGGTCGTCAGCCCGTCGCCGCAGTGTGGGCCGACGGCGCCGTTTGGGTCGCAAACGCCCGAGGCGGCAGCGTCTCACGTATCGACCCGGAGACACTCGACGTCCGAGACATCGAAGTCGGCGGTATCCCAACCGACATCGCCGCCAACGACGACGGCGTCTGGGTGACAGTTAGACCAGAGTGAGCCCAGTCAAAGCCCCAAGCGCCCTCATCAAGCTTTGTCCCCGCCTGAGCGGAGAGCTTCCGGTCGACGAGGTCATCTGAACTCTGCGCAAGTAGCGAAGTTCTGATTGGAGTCGTCCGGGCGCTGTCGCTACCCTGCCGACGGCGAGTGCCGATTGCAGAGGTTGGGAACCCAGCTTCTGTGTCCCGCGGTGGCACCCGCCAGTCGGAACGTCAATCCCCCCAGAAACAGAATGAGGAACCTTCCGGGACGCCGTTTTCTGCTAGCGAGCTTGCTCGTTTTCGCCGCGCTCATCCTGATCCCATCGGCCGTAGGCGGCGCTGATGGTGATGGTGTCCCAGACGAGTTTGATCTTTGTCCTGATACCCCGTTCGGGGAGCCGGTCGATGCCGACGGCTGTGCCGAGTCGCAGAAAGATGACGACGGCGACGGAGTTATGAACGACGTCGATCTCT
>CAYTCZ010000249.1:1688-3108 GCA_964436315.1 uncultured Gaiellales bacterium
GCGTCGATGCCGACGGCTGCGCCGAGTCGCAGAAAGATGACGACGGCGACGGAGTTATGAACGACGTCGATCTCTGCCCCGGAACGCCCGCCGGGCAAGGCGTCGATGCCGACGGCTGCGCCGAGTCGCAGAAAGATGACGACGGCGACGGAGTCACGAACGACCTCGACCTGTGTCCTGGGACTCCACCGGGAGAGCCGGTAGACGCGAACGGCTGCGACACGACTCCGCCAAACGTTTCAGTGCCCGCCGGGATGACCGTCGAAGCGTCTGGGCCGTCGACAAGTGTTGTCTACTCTCCAGCTCCGTCTGCCAACGACACCGTTGACGGGGCAATTACCCCCGTTTGCAATCCGGCGTCGGGGAGCAACTTCTCCCTGGGAAACACAAATGTCACTTGCAGCGCGACCGACAGCAACGGAAATCAGGGATCTGCCCAGTTCACCGTCACGGTTCAAGACACGACTCCACCTGATCTCACTGTCCCGGGCAATCTTGTGGCTGAAGCCACTGGCCCTTCAGGGTCTCCCGTTACGTGGTCCGATCCGAGTGCAACCGATCCCGGCTTCGGCCCCGTGCCGCCGAGCCAGATTCTCTGCAACAAGCTGAATGGCTCGACCTTCCCTCTTGGCACGACCACTGTCACTTGCTCAGCAGACGATGGGCACGGGAATACAAGCAATGGCTCCTTCGACGTCAGTGTTGTCGACACGACGCCGCCCGTTCTACCCAGCTATCCGAAGAAGGTCGTCGTCTACGAGGACACGGACAGTGCGATCAAGAAGAGCTCGCTCGGAGCGCTCTTCAACCCGAAAGCGACCGACATCGTCGACGGTTCTGTATCGACTGACGTGAGTCCCGACCTCTCCCAGTACCCGTTGGGCTCGAACGTGCTCACGTTCACTGCCACCGATGACGCGGGGAACACGTCAGCTTCTGCAACCGTACTGCTCGATGTCAGAAAGGTGCCGGTTGGCGTCAAACCGGGCACGATCGTTACCAAGATCGATCTCAACGCTCCGGCCCGCCCCAAGAACTTCAGAGTTAGGCCGGGCGATCACAAGGCTAGGCTCAGCTGGAACCCGGTCAACGCACCTGACTTCAAGCAATACGTCGTTACGCGGACAACGCCGAGCACGCTCGCGGCCACCGCCGTGAGCAGAGTCGTCTACCGCGGCAAAGAGACGAGCTTCGTCGACCGCAAGCTCAAGAACAACGTCGAGTATCGCTACGAAATTGTCGCGGAGGACAAGGCGGGGAACCGCTCGGCGGTCGCGACAGCGATCGTGACACCGAGAGCGATACTCCTAGCCCAACCAAGGCTTGGCGCGACGATCCGGGTCTTGGCCAAGAGCAAGAAGGTCAAGTTCCGCTGGGCTCCACGGAAGAGAGCGTCCTACTACAACATCCAGCTCTTCCG
>CAYTCZ010000250.1:0-3035 GCA_964436315.1 uncultured Gaiellales bacterium
TCGCCCTCGTCGTCATCGGGAGCATCCTCTCGCTCGTCGCGATCGTGCTGCTCGCGGCCGGTGGTGCGGCTGTGTGGGCGCACACCACCCAGCGGGACGACGAGGGGTTCTATACGACTCCGACCGAGCGCTTCGAGACTGACACCTACGCGCTCACCTCCGACGAGATCGATCTCGGCGCCGATGCCGAGACGCCGGACTGGCTCGTCGCCGATGCGATCGGCACGGTCCGCATCCGCGCCACGAACGCGACTTCAGGAGAGCCAGTCTTCATCGGCATCGCCCCCCAGCGCGAGATCGAGGACTACCTCGCCGGGGTCGCCTACGCCGAGATCGTCGGGCTGGACTACTTCCCCTTCCGCGCCCGCTACCGGATCGAGGAGGGAAGCGGCGAGCTGGCCCCGCCCGGCGAGCAGGACTTCTGGGAGGCAAGCGTCGAGGGCGCCGGCACGCAGACGCTCAGCTGGGATCCGAGAAGCGGCAGCTGGGCGATCCTCGTTTCCAACGCGGATGCTGTGCCCGGCGTGGCGGTCGATGCCTCGATCGGCGCGAAGGTCACCTGGCTCGTCTGGCTTGGGGTCGGCCTCCTCGTCGGCGGGGCCCTCCTCCTCGCCGGCGGGCTCACGTTGGCCGTCGTCGGCGCCCGGGGAGCGGGAAAGCCCAGCGCCGCCGTTCCCCCGATCGCCGAGGCGCCCGCAGCAGAGACCGGCGCCCCGGCCGAGCCGCCCGGCGTACCGCCGTATCCGGTGCGCCTCGAGGGAGCGCTCGATCCCACCCTCGGGCGCTGGCTCTGGCTCTTCAAGTGGCTCCTCGCCATCCCCCACTACATCGTCCTCGCCTTTCTCTGGATCGCCTTCCTGCTCCTGACCGTGGTCGCCTTCTTCGCCATCCTCTTCACCGAGCGCTATCCCCGTGGAATCTTCGCCTTCAACGTCGGCGTCCTGCGCTGGAGTTGGCGGGTCGGCTTCTACGCCTACAGCGCGCTTGGAACGGATCGCTACCCGCCCTTCACGCTCGACGACGTCCCCGACTACCCCGCCCGGTTCGAGGTTGCCTATCCCGAGCGGCTCTCGCGGGGACTCGTGCTCGTCAAGTGGTGGTTACTGGCCATCCCCCACTACCTGATCATCGCCGTCTTCGGCGGCGGCTGGGGCTTTGGCTTTTGGCCCTGGGCCTGGCGCTGGGGCGACATCGTCGACGATCGCTTCACCCCCTGGGTCTCGGGCGGACTGATCGGGATCGTCGTTGTGATTGCCGCCCTCTGGCTCCTCTTCAGCGGCCGCTACCCGCGTGACCTGTTCGACTTCCTGATGGGCATGAACCGGTGGACCTACCGGGTCTGCGCCTACGCGGCGCTCATGCGCGACGAGTACCCCCCGTTTCGCTTCGAGGGGGGCGGGCACGAGCCACCAGCCCAAGCAGAAGCGGGTGAGGTAGAACAGCCTCCGGCCGGCGCACCGCCGTCCCTGTGAGATGGAGCTCTCGCGCTGAGGCGGGCAACGCCGTCGGTAGCCGGTGGCCTGTCGGACGGTGGCGATGGGCGAGAAACTTGACGTCTCGCTACACGCAGATCTGACTGGTCGAGAGTGACGCTGACCGAGCTCCTCGAGGCGGCGGCTGACGGCACCATCAACCCGGTCGTGGCGGAGCGCATTCCCTCGGCGGAGGCCGCTCGGGCTCATGAGCTGCTCGAGCGAGGAGGATATGCTGGTTCGAACGCGTTCTCCGCGACCAGCTGACGCTCGATCGGGCCGACCGCGTCGAGCTCCTCTTTGGCCGCAGAGTGATCGCCATCACGCCCGGTCGCTTCCTGACCAAGGTGCTAAACCGCGGCGACCAGGTCGGGATCCATGTCCACTACAACGCTCGAAGGTCAAGCAGTACCTGAAGGAGGGGCGGGCGGTGCGCACGGAGACGACCGTCAACGACAGCTACGACTTTGGGATCGGCCACCAGGTCAACGAGCGTCTCCTCGACGCCCAGCTCGAGGCCTGTGCCTCGCGCCCGATGCCGCCACGCTCGCCCGGGTTGTCTTGCCCTGCGAAGCCACCGCTGTGAGCTTACGCCCGAGGGCCGGCGCCTCGCCGTCTTCTTCGCCAAGACCTACGCCCGGATCGTAACTCCCTCACTGGCCGAGCTCGATCCTGCCCTGCCCGACGAGATCGCCTCCCGCACCCCCTTGGCCCGCTCCTGGCGTGCCTTCGGGCGGGCGCTTGGTGAGCGGATCGCCGACGCCGCTCTCTTTTCTGCGCCCAAGCGCGCTAGAGAGGCGTCTGTAGGATGCGGCTGATGAGCTCCGTGCGAACTCCGGGCTGACACCCGCTGAGCACTCGATCCCCGTGCTCGGCCTGGTCTTTCTGCTCTAGGCCGAAAAGCGGTTCAGTGAGAGCATGTCAGGGCCAGAGCTCAATCGCCTTCGCCGTCAGGCGGGAACTCGTCCACCGGGAGCCACACTGCGTCCTCGCTACCGAGGATGCGGAAGGGGTTAGCAAACCCCACGTCGATGGTTGCGACGGACTGGTTGGTAGCGGGATCGATCCTCGACACGATTGTGTCGTGGCCATCGATCACCCAAACCGAGCCTGCTCCGACGCCGACGCGGGACGGAGAGTTTACGACTCCGATCGTTGCACTCACGCGGCTGGTCTCCGGATCGAACCTGGAGACAACACCTTCGGAAAGGCCCACGATCCAGACGGCTCCCTCTCCCACGGCAAAGTGGGAGGCTCCGGGGAGGCTCGCGGTCATGATGACCTCGTTGGTTTCCGCATCGATACGTATTAGCTCTATGCGGTCCGGATTGGGGTGAGCGACGGGGGAGCCGGCGTAGCCGAGGACCCAGACCGCGCCCTCCGCGATCGCGATATCGATCGGCTTCAGCTCGAGCGGGATGGTTGCCTCGAGCCTCCACGAGGTGCTGAGGCGAAGAAGGACGCCGTCTGCGACGAGCCAGAAGGACTCCGCGTCAGCCGCGACGAGCTGGAGCCTGGGGTAGCCGAGACTCGCCGAGCCGAGGAAGGCTCCGGTCTCGGAGT
>CAYTCZ010000251.1:0-3026 GCA_964436315.1 uncultured Gaiellales bacterium
GGCCCTCCGGTCGGCTCCGAGGTCTCGCCCGAGTTTCGACAGTTCTTCGCCGAGTTCTTCTCGACCTTCGCCTGATACCTCGTGTCGCGCGGTCAGGGCAAGGGGAAGCCTTACCGGCGCGTTACCGGGAAGACCCAGGCTGTGAAACACCAGTGCTGAGCCGGCTCGTCGATACACGCTGTCCGGCGCCTCTTGACCGTGGTGACGGAGGCCGCCTACCCTCATCCGAATGGCGCAATCAGAGCTAACCGACCCCCGCATCGGCACCGAGCTCGCCGGCTACCGGATCGAAGCGCTGGCCGGGCGGGGAGGCATGAGCGTCGTCTACATAGCCGAGGACCTCGCCTTGGGCCGCAAGGTTGCCCTCAAGCTAATGAGCCCCGAGCTCTCTCAGGATCGCCGCTTCCGCGAGCGCTTCCGTCGTGAATCCCGCATCGCCGCCTCGATCGACCACCCAAACGTGATCCCGATTTTCGACGCCGGAGAGGTTGAAGGAGAGCTTTACATCGCGATGCGCTACGTCGAGGGAACCGACCTCAAACGTCTGCTGGCTGAAGAGGGAGCGCTCGAGCCGAGCAGAGCGCTCGGAATCGTCTCCGCTGCTTCCGAGGGAATCGATGCGGCCCACAGGCATGGTCTGATCCATCGGGACGTCAAGCCGTCCAACGTTCTCATTGCCCGCGACGAAGAGCGGGAGCACGTCTACCTCTCCGACTTCGGCCTCACGCGCACAGCGTCCTCGAAAGACGATGCCATCCAGTCGGTCCAGCTTTCCGGGACGAGCGACTACGCGGCACCGGAACAGATCGGCGAGGGGACAGGGGGCTTCTCGGCCGACATCTACTCGCTGGGCTGTCTTCTCTATGAGTGCGTAACCGGCCGCGTCCCCTACCCGCGCAACTCCGAGCTTGAGGTGCTCTGGGCGCACATGGACGAGTCCCCACCCAGGCCGAGCGACGCCGACCCGACCCTTCCCGAGGCCCTCGACCAGGTCATCGCCACCGCAATGGCCAAGGAGCCCGAGGGGCGCTACGGGTCAGGGGCCGAGCTCGTCGCTGCGGCGCAGGAGGCTTTTCCCGCGTTCAAGCCGGCCTCTGTGCCCACCCGCCGTCAGAAGACGCTGATAGCTGCACTCGTCGCGGCCCTCCTCATTGCGATCGCAGCCATCGTCGCCGTCTTCCTGCTGGTCGGCGGGGAGGACTCGGGCACCGCACCGACCACCGAGCCCCTCGGCAGCGCGGTTCAGGTGATCGACGCTGAGAAGGGTGAGCTCGTCGCCTCCATCCCCGTCAGCGGCGCCGATCAGCTAACCACCGACGGTGAGTCGGTGTGGGTCTTGGACAGCGAGTCGCGGACGGTGTCGAAGATTGACGCTGAGTCACGGTCGGTTACGAGTTCCGGTATTGGCAGGGCAGAACCCGTCGGGATCGCCTCGGACGGCGAGGCGGTCTGGGTGCTTGGAGGTGTCGACGATCCCGGAAACCTCAGCGACCGCTGGTCGGTGACGCACCTTGACGCGGAGACGGCATTGATCGACCAGGAACTGCCGGCCACCGTCGGGAACGCACCAAGACTCCTCGTCTTCGACGAGATCATCTCGGACGGCGACTCCGTCTGGGTTTCCGATGTCTTCAACCACCAGCTCGTTCGCATCGCGCCCGGCCGCCGCACAGTTCTCCTGGACGAGGTGCCAGTCGCGCTCGCCGCCGCCGGGCAAGAACTATGGGTAGCACAGCGGAATGGAATTTCCATCATCGATTCGGCTTCCGCTGCGGTGCTCGACGTCGTATCGCTTGAGTTCACTCCTTCGGCACTGGCCGTGACGGACGAGAGCGTGTGGATTGTCGACCGGCGCTCGGCGAGTCTCGTCGAAGTGAATCGGACCTCGCGAGCGGTGGGCGAGCGTATCTCCGTCGGGGGTGATCCCACCGGGGTCGCAAGTCAGGAGCGCGAACTCTGGATCGTGGACCGGGAACGCAACGCGATCCTTCGTTTCGACCCGGCCTTGGGCGAGGTCGTCGAGACAATCGACGTAGGTTCGGCGACGGGTGACATAACGTCTACGGCGGGCTTCGTGTGGGTTCCGGCTGACGCAACAGCGGAAGTCGGAGAGCTACCACAAAGCTGGACTTTCCCCGAAGCAGCTCGAGGGAGACTCTATCCGCGCGGATCAGGCCCGCCGTGCCTGCCTGGGACGAATCTCACCGATTGCCT
This sequence comes from uncultured Gaiellales bacterium, assembly GCA_964436315.1. Taxonomy (GTDB): domain Bacteria; phylum Actinomycetota; class Thermoleophilia; order Gaiellales; family Gaiellaceae; genus CAYTCZ01. Next base: position 2,215 of record CAYTCZ010000251.1, read on the forward strand.
TGTCGAGGCCTCGGGTGAGGTCCTCGCCGGCGGCTTGGCGGGAACCATGCTGCTCTCGTTCACGGAAAAGCGTGTTGAAGGTGGGGAAGTCGAGTGCAAGGGGGTGGCATATCAAGGCCCAGTCACCGCGCGCATGACGGGAGCCGACACGGGGAGAGCCACGCTCAAGACAGACGTTGGAACGTTCGCGTTGACGGGAACCCGGTCCGCGCAGGTGTACAACTCGCTCGGAACCGCAGTCCGCCAGTGTCTAGAGTTCGAGGGTGTATGGACAGGCGTCGGCAGCCGAGTAGAGGGACTCACCGGCCGCTTTCTCCTTACTGGACCAGGCCGAAGATTCGACGCTCAGAATTTCGTGAACTTCCGCAGCCTGACCCTCGAGGTCGATATGCGGACGTCCGCCAATTGACGGCTCCAGTCCGGAGGAAGGAGCATCGTCTACGATCCCGAATGACGGGGGCTCCACGGACGTGGGAGGCGCTTGTGGCCGAAGAAGAACAACGTCTTAGATGCTCCCGTTGCCTTCGCGAGACACCGCCGGCTGATACGCCCGAGTTTCAGGAGTGGGTGAACGTCGATCTCAACGCCGTCGAGTTCCTCGACGACACCCTGTCGAACCTGCTCATCTGTCCGGACTGTCGTGCTGAGGAGGCGAGCGCCGAGGAGATCGGCGGAGAGGGTTAGAGTCGCGGACTAAGAGCCTATCCCGGTAGGTGCAGCACCCCCGGCTGGCGGCTGAGACGCGGCGCATCTCGCCGCGATCGCCCTCGCACATATCCCTGTCGATATGCGCTTCGGTCGATCCCGCCAAG
>CAYTCZ010000252.1:0-3026 GCA_964436315.1 uncultured Gaiellales bacterium
GTCTAGGGCGCAGCGTCGCCGCGCGGACTACGATGGTCGTCCCTCGTGGAGCATCACGGCCGCTGAGAGCATCTCTCGTAGCTCGATCTGCCTGAGGACTGTGGTGATGTCGCGGAGATCAGCGTAGGGGACGGGCGCCACGGGTACGCCGTATGAGCGGAGGCTCGCGACGATGGCTTTTGCCGGGTGAACTGGGGGAGAGAGACTCGAGAGGCGGGGTAGGAGCCATCCCCGAGGTGCCGGAACGTAGATGTCTCTCGGGTAGGTGAGCGGGCCGCAGAGACCCCGGCTCCCCACGACGACCGTCCCCCAGAGAGACACGCGTCCGATCACGCGGTGGATTGCGAGATCCTCACGCTTGAACCTACGAGAGAGGTAGGGGACGGCCTGCTTGGCAGATTTCGCGGCGTGAATCCCGCACACGCACCTGGCGTTCGGTTGATGCTCCAACGCAGTCTGATAGCACTGCGCAACTGCCTCAGCCTTCGGCGCCCAGAGCTTCCCCTGAACGCGTGAGCGAAGCAGAAACTCATCCCTTGTCCGGACGACATCCCATACTCGCAGCCGACCATCGGCTCCGCATAGTCGGGCATCACCGTCACCCTCCGACGGTAGCCCGAAACTTGAGAGCAAGGGAGTTCGAGATACTGGGCGAGCCCGCACCGCGACGAGGTCGCACCACGACAGTTCCGGCCGCGGCTAGACCTCGCACGATGAGAGCCCAGCCCTTCGGATGGCCAGCCTAACCGTTTCGACGAAGAGCCGGCATCCGGTGGAGCGTTAGCGTTGGCGGTTCGAGGCTATGTCAGTCTCGCGGTTCCTCCCTTCGAGAGCCGTGCATACGTCAAGACACCGTCGGACATCCGTTGGATTCGTGGTCGGCGCGGTCGCAACGATCGCGCTGGGGCTCCTGCTCGCGCAGACCGCCCGCGCGTCGGCGGCACCCCTGCCGGCGTCTATTGCTGCCCTCGGCGACTCGCTCACGACGGCCTGGGGCTCTGAGGGCGTCGCGACCGACAATACGAACAACTCCTGGGCGACGGGACTTCATTCGGCTGTCAACTCGCATCGATCTCGTATCGAGGCGCAGGTGGGCTCGATCGCGGCATCGAACTACGCAATCGCAGGCAAGAAAGCCGCAGACCTTCAACGGCAGGCGGGTCTTGTGGCGTCGGGTATCGGCTACGTCACTATCGCCGTTGGGACGAACGACCTGTGCGAGGACGTGACGTCGATTGGCCAGATGACGCCGACTGGAACGTTTGAGGGCCACATCCGGAGCGGGCTGAATGAACTCGTCGGGAACTCGCCCGATGCTCGAGTCTTGATTGCATCGATCCCAAACTGGGTACAGGTTGCTCAGAACTACCCGAGCGAGCCGAGACCGGCAGGAACGTGTCCGCTGCTCTTCGAGGACGGCATCGCCACCTCCGCCACCCAAGCAGCAGTTCATCAGCGAACCGTCGAGTACAACGACGCACTCGCTTCCGTGTGCGCCGAGTTCGCGAATTGTCGATACGACGGCGGCGCCGTGTTCGATCTCGCGTTTGGCATCGGCGACTTGTCGACTGTCGACGCCTTCCACCCGTCCGTCGCCGGCCAGGCAAGGCTTGCGGCGGCCACGTGGAACGCCGGGTGGTATCAGGAGGGAGACGACCCTGGGTCCGGCGGCGGCGGCGGAGGAGGAGGAGGCGGTCAGACGGAATTGAGCGTCTCGCTCGGCGCAAACCAAGCGTCGATAACGCAGGGTGAGACGGTCACGTACACCGCCGGTGTACGGACCACTCATCCAGCCTGGGGCGCATCGGGAATCGTCCTGACGCTCGAGCTGCCACCGGGCGCAGCGGCCGTTTCGGCGCAATCGACGAGAGGCGCGGGTTGCGTCGGAACGGGCTCAGTCACATGCCATCTCGACTTCCTGCTACCAGGGCAGGAAGCCGTCGTGACGGTCGTCGCGCAATTCGACGCGGTGGGTGAGTTCTCGACGCGCGTCGATGTCACGTCGCACGAGACGGATGTCGATCCAGCCAACAACCAGGCTGCGGTGGCGACTGCTGTGCGCGAGGTCAGTCCATCTCCCAGGAACGCTGCCTCCGCGAGCGCTCCGAAGATCGCACTGGTCCGGAGCAGCAAGCGAAAGCCACTTCGCATCACTCAGAACGCCACACGCGTGTTCGTCGCACCAGCCGTTTCGATCGACAAAGCGGCAACCGTGCGGGTTCGGGTCCTCGGGCCATCCAGGAGCCGGGCGCTGCGGCTGCTCAAGGGAAGTCGGGTCGGCGGCACCGTGGCAAAGAAGGCGAATCGGGTCATCCGACATACGACGAAGCGGCGGAAGTCGAAGGGACGTCCGCTGCGCCTCAGCTTGCGACTCCCAGGCAAGCAGATCAAGAAGGGCCGGGTCTATCGGCTCGAGGTCCGCGCAACAGATCGGAGCGGACGGAAGTCGAAACTCATTGTCCGGTTTCGCTTGGTCTAAAGTTGCGGTGACGAGCGCGTCCGCGCGGCACCGGTCGCCGCCTCGCTCACGGCCTCTGATCGGTAGCAGAAAGAACCCCCGATAGCTGGGGGTTACTCGGAGGAGGCGCATACGGGATTCGAACGTCCCTGCAAATGGGGCGTTTTCGTCCGGCGATGTATCACCGGTGTATGCACCGGGCGAGCACGTCCGGGCTCAATTGGACGACAATCGGAACTGAGGGCGTCCTCCGGAGGGTGGGCCCCTCACCGGCGTATCTCACGCGAGATGGCCTCCGCTGTCAGCAGGCTCGCGTACTCCGTAGCGCGCTCGATCCCGCGCTGTGTCGCGACGACTTCGACGACGGAAAGCGTTTCGGGCGTGCCCCCGTCCATGAGCCATTGGAGCGCGTGGAGGACGTGGTCGTCGGGCACGAGCGGTAGCCCGCCCCCGGGCTCAGGTAGGGGATCCCAGACGTCCCGATAGATCTCGTTGATCCGCTCGCGCCTGGCGAGTCGGACATCCTTGCCCAGGTCCCGGAGCCTGCGACCCGCAGGGGAGTCCCAGA
>CAYTCZ010000253.1:0-3019 GCA_964436315.1 uncultured Gaiellales bacterium
CTCCCCTTCCAGCCGTCAGCGGCGCCCGAACACCGGCTTCGCAGAAGATCCTATAAGATCCTATATGACAACTTCTCGAGGGTGGCTCCGAGAGGCCCTTCGAAGCGACTATACTCCAATATCGCGAGCGAAAGACCCTCAAGCTCCCAGGCATCGACTGAGTAGGAGGCATTATGTCACTCGATCCCGACGACGGTTAAGGAAGACATACAGCGCCGGGTCCCTCGCCGACCGCCCCATCCACTCCGTGACCAGCCCCGCGAGACGGTCGAAGCTCAGGTGCATGTTCACCGGCTCGAGCGCCACGAAGACCTCCACGTTCTGCGGGATCATCGCGCGCCTCCGGACTCCTGGAGCACCGCGAGCAGTCGGCCGAGCGAGTCCGCGTCGAACTCGGGCGGCACCTCGACCTGTACCTCGCCCACGTGCAGCCGAAGTGGCGCAGACCGGACCTCCTTCTTCGCCTCCGTCCTCCCACGTCGTCGAACCCGAGCGAACCGGGGGCGCTTCCGCACGGCCGGCTCCATCGTCTCGTTCAGCGACTCCGCGACCTCGCGGCGGATCCGCCCCGACCAGTACCGCAGCGAGCCCAGCTTCAGCCCGTGCTCCTCGCAGTACCGCGTCGCCGTCTCCCCGCTCTGGCGCCAGCGCTCCAGGTGCTCCGCCCACTCCGCTCTCGAAAGGTCCATCCCCCGAGCCTGAGCCCCCACCGCCCCGAGCGGAACACGGGGCTCATGCAGCGGTTACTCGCGCTCGAAATGGACGCTCGCCCATCGTCCGCGCACCCCCAGCCCCCTCGGGGCTCCGATTTCGCAGAACGGGTGTATCAACCCCGCGCGGCCGCTCGCGAGAGGCCCTTCGAAGGGACCACGCTCTCCGCGTTGTTCCTCGGTGGAGTCGGTGAACCGAGTTCATCAGGATGCATGCCCGTCCAATTCATTGGCGATCGGGCGCGCGACGTCCGCACTCGAGCCGAGCTGCCAGCCGAGCACGCTGTCTCGGTGCAGCCGGTGGGTCGGCCCTTCGTCTCAGGCTGCGGTGAGCTCCGCCAGAAACGCGCTCAGTCGCCAGGCGTTGCCGGAGCCCTCACCGACCATCAGCTGGTGGATGTCGGGGTCGTCTCCCGCGGCGTCGATGGGCATGCCGAACTCATCTCCCGAGTTCGTTCCGAAGAATGTGAGCCAGGGGCGTTGGTTTCGAGACAGGAACGCAGTCCGCGACTTGTGTACATGCTGCCCGTCACGCATGAAGTTGCTCTGCATCCCCGATAGGGCGGCTTGCAGGTAACGAATGCGGAACGGGAGCACCGCCGACACATCGGGAACCCCTGCGGCCGGATCGTAGAACGCGACCTGCTCGTCGGACTCGGCGTCCGGCGCCTCAAATGTCCCGGCGGTCTTTGGGATCATGAGGTAGCCGTCGCCCTTCCAGGAGGTTTCGAGCAGCCGCCGAAGCTCGGCGTTGACAGCCACGGAAAAGGGCGAGCAATCGAAGGGATCGTCCACGGGTGCGAACCTCGCACGGCGGTTTCGCGTGGTCAAACCCTGCGCCGGGCGCTCTTGCCGGGTGGTGGTTCCTCGACTCGCTTCAGCCCCACCGCCCCGGAGCCCGCTGCGCGCGGAGCCGAAAATGGGCAGTGATCGCACGAGCTGTGTTCGCCGTCTGCCTCGAACTCGACGGTTAAGGCGAAGCTCTCGCCGTCTTCATCGAGCTCGGAGATGCAGGTGTCGGCCTCGATCGGGTTCGAGTCTCGGGTGATCAGCCGAACGAGGGCGCCGCAGTCCTCGAAGTCGTCGAGGCCCTCGTCCTCGACGGTGACGTAGCTGCCACCGAGCAGCGACATCGAGCCGGTGCCCCACATCTGGCCGAGGATCGCGGAGTCTTGGACTTGGAGCAACCCGAGGAACCCCGACTCCTCGTCGCGCCCGACCTCGGGCGGGCGACGGGGCTCGGGCTCGCGCAGGGACTTTACCCTGATGTTGCATTGGGTCAGGCCGCGAGAGCCTCGTAGATGCTCTCGAACTCCTGCCGTGCAACGCCGCTGGCCGCGGTCGAGAGGTGCATCCTCCCCTGTGGTCGCGTGAGTCGCCCGGCCTGGCGCAGCTCCCCTTCCCCCTTCCAGCCGTCAGCGGCGCCCGAACACCGGCTTCGCAGAAAGATCCTATATGACAACTTCTCGAGGGTGGCTCCGAGAGGCCCTTCGAAGGGACTATACTCTACTCATACTCCTCAGTCAGCGGCTGAGGCTGCGCGCTCGTCGGCTTCTAGAAGGCATCGCGCCACACCGCCCAGCATCTCGCAGTGGTAGTTGGCTCGAACTCCGCAGCCTTCGGTCATGAACACAAAGGGGGAGATCTCCCGGACCAGTACCTCGTCGACCTCGCAGGAGTGCTCTCGCGCAGCTCGCTCGCGTGCCATCAGAAGCAGGTTGGAGCAGTTACCATGGCTACATTGATAGACGCCCTGCCGGCGGCAGCCCCTCGCGACCCAGCCGCTCCCACGATGCTTGGAGATGACGATGTCCGTCGTGGGACAGACCCAGTCATCGGCCGCCTGGTTCTTGACCAGAGTGCGGGGACTGCTGCTGAAACAACCGAGAGCGAGAAAAGCGACAAGCAGAGAACGGCGCATCTGACCGGATTTCAAACACGATTCTCCACTAGTGTCACGAGGGCTGCGCTCGTCCCGGCTCCGACGGCTATTCGCAAGAGGATCGAGACCGGTTGATGAAGGCTGGCAGGCAGAGCGAGCCGACAGACGGGAGTTGGCCGGTCCTCGGTCGCTGATCAGAAGAGCACGCCGCAGCCAACGCCCTCGTAGATCGTGAGGTTGTTCGCCTGGCGACACTCGAAGGTCTCGCCTCCAGGTCGTGGTCGAAAAGCCTCCCCTTCCAGCCGTCAGCGCCCTCGGAGTATAGTCCCTTCAAAGGCCCTCTCCGAGGGCCGTTCAGAAGTTCACATATAGGATCTTCATTCGTGTTCGGATAGCCGCGCTGCCGAACCGAAAGTCTTAAGCGATT
>CAYTCZ010000254.1:0-3016 GCA_964436315.1 uncultured Gaiellales bacterium
CCGAGACCAGGTTGCCCGGAGATGAGATCAGCGTCGGCCGCCAGCTATGAGCCGTTTCGGCCGAGCCCATCGCGAGCTCGAAGGGTTCAGCCGCATTGTTAGACTCGTGCGGAAGGGCACGAGGCCGTGCCTACGTCGATGCGCGATACGCAGGTAGTCTCCTCCAGTCTGAGCGAGCTGCTCGAGCGGTCTCGTCAGCTTGCGGCGCTCGGTGACTCCCTGGCCGGCATCCTCAGTAGCTCGCGCGGGCGGCTCGTCCTTGTGGGAGGCGAGGCAGGAGTCGGAAAGACGGCGCTCGTGAGCCGTTTTTGCGAGGAGCACGGTCGGTCTGCACGGATCCTGTGGAGCGCCTGCGACGCTCTGTTCACGCCGCGCCCGCTCGGGCCGCTGCTCGACGTCGCTCAGGTCACAGGCGGTGAGCTTGAGGAGTTGGTCGAGAGCAGTGCCATACCACACGAGGTCGCGGCGGCGCTCATGGGCGAGCTCCGAACGCACTCGCCGACGATCCTCGTCATGGAGGATCTGCACTGGGCGGACGAGGCCACGCTCGACGTCCTGAAGCTGCTCGCTCGCAGGATCGAGGGGGCTCCCGCTCTCATTCTCGCAAGCTACCGCGACGAACTCGATCGCGCCCACCCGCTCCGGTTCGTGCTTGGCGAGTTCGCGAGCGACCAGGCGGTCGAGCGGCTCAAGCTCGAGCCCCTCTCGCCGGTGGCAGTGGCGACGCTTGCGGAGCCGCACGGCGTCGACGCGGACGAGCTCTACCGCAAGACCGAGGGAAATCCGTTCTTCGTCACGGAGGTGTTGGCGGGAGGTGACGGTGAGATCCCGGAGACGGTCAGAGACGCCGTGCTCGCCCGCGCCGCGCGTCTGAGCTCCGCGGCGAGGACGTTGCTCGAGGCGGCAGCGGTCGTGCCGCCTCCGGTCGAGCTCTGGCTCCTTGAGACGCTCGCAGCTGAGGTCGCCGACCAGCTGGACGAATGCCTGACCTCCGGCATGCTCACGGCCACCTCGGTGAGTGTGGCATTCCGCCACGAGCTCGCCCGTCTCGCCGTCGAAGAGTCGGTGGCGCCGAACCGGAGAGTCGGGCTTCATCAGAAGGCGCTCGCGGCACTCGCCGACCCACCCACCGGTGCGCCCGAGCTCGCGCGGCTCGCGCACCACGCCGAGGCAGCCGGTGACCGCGAGGCGGTGCTCGAGTTCGCGCCAGCAGCGGCGGCTCAGGCCGCTTCGCGCGGCGCGCACCAAGAGGCCGCCGCCCAGTACGCACGGGCGCTCAGGTTCGCAGAACAACAGCCGTTGGAGGCACGTGCCAAGCTCCTCAAGCGTCGCTCGTTCGAGTGCTACCTGACCGACCAAGCGGATGAGGCCGTTGAGGCGCAGAGAGGCGCGATCGAGTGCTACCGACAGCTTGGCGACGGGCAGAGCGAGGGGGACACGCTCCGCGGACTCTCGAGCACTCTCTGGTGTCCCGGTCGAATAGCAGAGGCGACGCAAGCCGGCCGGGAGGCCGTGGCTCTGTTGGAGCAGCTTCCGCCCGGACACGAGCTCGCGATGGCGTACAGCAACGTGTCGAAGCTCTGTGCCGCCGCCGAGGACGCGGAAGGAGCTCGCGTTTGGGGCACCCGTGCGATCGAGCTCGCCGAGCACCTCGACGATACCGAGGCTCTCAACAACGCCCTCATCTGGACCGGGAGGATGGAGTTCGTAGCTGGCGCTCCGGGGGGTGAGGAGAAGCTGCTGCGGAGCCTCAAGCACGCACAACAAGCGAGGCTCCAAGAGCACGCCGCGCTCGCCTATCTCAACCTCGCGTGGGGTGCCTTTCGCCAGCGGTCGTACGCTCTCGCGAACCGATACGTCGAGGCCGGGATCGAGAACTGCAGCGAGCACGGTATCGATCTCTTCCTCTACAATCTGCTCGCCATTCGTGCCCGGGCGGAGCTCGACCAGGGGCGCTGGAGCGAGGCGGTCAGCTCGGCACTCCCCGTCCTGCATGGGCGGTGCATTGCGACGTTCCCCCGTAGCTTCGCCTTCGTCGTACTCGGCCTGGTTCGAGCGCGCAGCGGCGATCCGGAGGTCTGGCCGGCGCTCGACGAGGCTCTCGCGCTCACCGAGCCCAGCGGGGACCTTGAGATGTTTCGGATCGCGCCGGTCGCGGCAGCGCGAGCCGAGGCCGCATGGCTCGAGGGTAAGCACGAGCTGGTCGCAGAGGAGACGGAGGCTGCTCTCGACCTCGCGGTGGAGCGCCAGGCGTCATGGCTGATTGGCGAGCTCGCCTACTGGCGCTGGCGCGCGGGGATCCGGGAGGAGATTCCACCTGACGCGGCCGAGCCGTATGCCCTCCAGATGCGGGGCGAGTGGGAGCGGGCCGCAACGCTCTGGGTCGAGATCGGCTGCCCCTACGAGGCCGCCTTGGCGCTGTCTAACGCAGACGACGACGATGCCCTGCGCCGTGCGTTGGCCGAGTTCCAGCGGTTAGGTGCTCGGACTGCAAGTGCGATCGTCGCTCGCCGACTGCGCAAGCGCGGCGACCTCGCCTTGCCGCGGGGACCGCGCCCCACGACACAACAAAACCCTGCGAACCTGACAGCGCGTGAGCTCGAGGTGCTCGCGCTCGTCGCACAAGGACTTCGCAACGCGGAAATCGCCGAGCGTCTTTTCATCGCGCAGAAGACGGTCGATAGTCATGTCTCGGCAATCCTCCGCAAGCTCAACGTGCCAACGCGAGGCCACGCAAGCGCCGAGGCAGTGCGGCTCGGCCTCACCTGCCAAGATCAGTAGCGGCCTCCTCCAATCTAGGGAGGTCTCCCGATGCGCCCAGGGGGTCGGTCTCGTACCTTCAAAGCAGGCTTCCGTTGGAGCCATAGAGACCGCAACCAGCGGTCGGAAAGGTACAGGGAGGGAGGACCGATGAACCACAACACACTCTTCCGAGTGAAGCGAGCTATTGTGCTCGGGCTTGTCGTCGCCACCGCGATCGTCACCACATCGGCGGTCGCGGCGTCGACGGGGCAGC
>CAYTCZ010000255.1:0-3002 GCA_964436315.1 uncultured Gaiellales bacterium
GATCGACGTGACGACGGAGATCTAGCCGGTGATCTCCTGTCGAACCGGCGCTAGTGGTCGCTCCGGTGAATCCGCGCCTGTATGGCCGGCGAAAACCAAGCAGCTCGAGGACGCAAGGAGGCCGCATACACAAGCGGTATGTGGCCGACCGAGGACGACGAGATGCGACGGTTTGCAGCCGGCGAGATGGCGTGAGTATTTACCGGAGCGACCACTAGTCCGAGCGCTGCTCGGCGGCGCTTCTCGTCAGAACCTGCGCCGTTGCCCGAGCCTCCTCCAGCGCCTGATCCGGTGTGGGGGCTTCCGCACGTCGAAAGATGATCAAGGCCGGAATGAGGAACGCGGCTGATGCCCCGACGAGAATCCCAACCAGAATGAGAATGGCGAGCCACGGATCGACAAAGGTCGCGAAGCCTGCGGCAATCGCCGCCAGAGCCGCTGCGACTGCGAAACCAAGAAGCACCGCGCTCGTGATCACAAGAAAGACGGCAATGAGACGAGAACGCATCTTCCGACGGAACTCGCGACTCGCGAGCTCGGTCTCGAGCCGAGCGAGGTTGCTCAGCCGCTCGGCAACCGATTGCACCGCGCTCGATACCCCCGGCTGCTCAGGCTGCGGTTCGGGCACGTTCTCTCCAGTTCTCGGTGACTTCCACGGTTGCGACAGCCCACGTTTGCTCACTCTCAGAGTCGTGCATGGCCGAGGTCATCGTTGAAAAGACGAGCACGCGCATACCGTAACTCGTTCTCAATCCTCGTGCGTGTGCTCGATTCGACGTCGCGCCTGGATGGAAAGAGAAGTGCCCCGGCGGGCCGGGGCACTTCGTTCGTGAGCAGTTTGAAGAGGAGCTAGGGCAATTCGGTGATTCGCCCTGAGCCTGCCTCTGGATACTGCGCTGCCGTGATCTTCCCCGCAAGCGCCTGTTCGATGTAGTTCCTTAGCGCCTGCTGGTAGGAGACTCCGAGGACCGTGAACGCGGCTCCTCGGAACGGATAGTCGTCCCCTCCACGCGCAAGGAAGTCGATCGTCACGATGTTCACCGCGGGCGCCCCGGCAACCACCGCTCCGTTCTGGACGATCACGCGGCCGTCGTCGAGCACGATGCTTTTCACGCGCGTCCCTGGTGTCGTGACGTTTCCCTCGTCGTCGAGGACCTGCGCGGTTCCGCTTAGATCGAAGGTCATCGTGAAACCTGCGATCTGCGCAAAGCGGCCCTCCACATCCTCGATCCCCGAGACCGCGTTCTCCATGATCTCCTTGAACTGCGACGCCGGAATCCCGTCGAGCTGCGTCACGAAGTTCGAGAAGGGGAGAATGTCGAACGTCGTCAGAACGCTGATCGGCCCGGCCGGAATCAGGTTGTTGTTACGGATTCCGCCGCCGTTCTGAAGCGCCACGTCAGGAGCACCTAGTCCAGCTCCCGACGCCAGTTGACGCGCTTGCCACAGGAGCGAGTCCGCGGTCAGGTTGCCCAGGTTCGTCTCCATCGTACGAATACCGGGGCTTCGGCGACCCTCGAGGGCGACCTCGGACTGCGCGATGATATTCGCTGCCAGGCCGGCCACCGAGCTCTGCACCGGATCGGTGACGAGCGACTGGATTTGCGGGTTCGGCCTGACCGCGTCTGGATTGTCACCGCCGGCGACGCGAACGAGACCGCTTCGCTTGCGGACCTTGCTCACCTTTCCCTGCCTGTTGAACTGGACGATCAGTCGCCCGACGTACTTGTAGTCACCGGGCGTCGTCACGATCGGAACGTCGTCGCCATCGGCATTCTTCGCCGTCAGCGGGTACGAACCGAACGCGTCGTCCGGATCATCTCCGGGCACGAGCAACTCGTCTCCGTTGACGAGCAACTCGTCTCCGCCGCCCGCAATCGCGATGTCGACACCCGAGAGCATCCCCACGAGGTCGATGTCCTCGTTCACGCTTTGCTGATGGCTAATGAGAACGATCTTGTTGACGCCGGCGGCCTCGAGCCGGTCAATCTCCGCTTGCACCGCCGGCGCGACCGCATTGATGATCGTGTTGCGTGGAGAGGAAATCGATCGGAGTTCCTCTGTCGTAGCGCCGACGATCCCGATCCTCTCGCCCGACTTCCGCAGGATCGTGCTCTTCACGATCTTGTTCTGATTGACGAACTTCTGGAGGCCTGGCTCGTTCGAGAAGTCCAGATTGGCGCTTACGAACGGATGTCCGAAGAAGCCTTTCCGCGGCCGTGGAAAGGCCTGAAGGAAATCTGCGAAGACGTCGGGGCCGAAGTCGAACTCGTGGTTCCCGATTGCAAACGCGTCATACCCGATGAGCGAGAGTGCCGTCGTGTCGAAGAACGGTGCGCCCCGCGTCAGGCTCGCGTTGAACTCAGGCCCGGCGAGGAAATTGTCTCCCGACGAGAGAAGTATCGATTCGCGCTTCTCTCCTTTCTTCGGTTTGAGCGCTCGATTCTCGAGCTTCTGGACAAGCGACGCGAAGCGTGCGATCCCGCCGAAATCCTCCGCGCCCGATCCGGCGTTTATGAGCTGCGATTCCCCGTCGTTGTTGTGGAGAATCGTCAGTACGAACTTCTTCTTCGCGCCTAGCGCCGTCCCAGGGATGAGAACAGCCGCTAGCGCGACCACCAGGAGCGCCACAAGCAGTCGCCTGCCGCTCCCCAAGGTCAGCTGATTGGACTCCAAAGTCAAGACCTCCTTCCCCGTTGACGGATCCCAGTGCGATTGTTAACAGCTGGTGAAGCAAGGCACCGTCTCCCCTGAACGACGATTCGCGAGAATCATCCGTCGCAGGGACGTAAACAGGGGGTGTACGGGCTGTTTCGATCCGGAAGCGGGACGTCTGCCGGCGCGGCTTAGACGCCGGTTCGAAACGAGCCCGCGTCCGGCCAATTGACCCAGCGCCGGTACGAAACGAGCGGACGGTTCGTTTCGAACCGGCTAATACCGGCTAAGAGCCCATTCCGGTAGGTGCGGTGCCGTCGGGGACGGATGAGACCAAGCAGCTTGGC
>CAYTCZ010000256.1:0-1360 GCA_964436315.1 uncultured Gaiellales bacterium
ACGCCTTCTCCAGCAGCGTGCGGCCCGACAGGCGGAGATCGAGCAGCTGCTCTCCAAGCGCGAGCAGCTGTACAACTCGATCAGGGACGAGATCGTCAAACTCGAAGCCGAGGAGGCGGAGCGGCAGCGACGTCTCGAGGAACAGGCACGCGCCCGTCTCGCCGCGCGACAGACACAGGCCGCCCAGACGCAGACACAGGCCGCGGAGGTACAGGGTTCGACGCCGGCGGAATCGACCCCAGCCGACGCCTCAGGGTCGGTCGGCGAACCAGCGGTGGCTTCCGAGCCTGCGAACCCCGCTCCGGCTCCGAGCCTACCGCCGTCCGGCGAGGCACCTCCAGCCCGCTACGTGAACGTCGTTGATATCGCCATGCAGTACCTCGGCGTTCCGTATCGCTGGGGTGGGGCCTCGCCGAGTACCGGCTTCGACTGCTCCGGCTTCATCATGTACGTCTACGCGAAGGTCGGCGTCTCACTCCCGCACTACAGCTACTCGCAGTACAACTACGGAACCGGAGTCTCCAAGTCGCAACTGCAAGCCGGCGACCTGGTCTTCTTCGACGGCCTCGGGCACAACGGCATCTACATTGGGGGCGGCCAGTTCATCCACGCACCGCACTCGGGGGATGTGGTGAAGATCTCGAGTCTCTCCGATTCTTGGTACACGGCGAAGTGGGTGGGGGCGAGGAGGCTCTAGAGACCAGAGAGATGCCATAGCCACGACGGACGGATAGTGCTGTTGTCAACTGGTCGCGTTCGCGTCAGGGGTGCAGAGTCGCCGAAGCGGAGTTCGTTCGATGATGCCGTCTGCTCGGCATTCCACTCGCACCCGGAGGCATTCGAACGCGCGGACGGTATTGACTCGCATAGGGGGTGGAACTGAGCAGTGAGAAGGTGACGCCCGCGAGCGAGGTGTTCAGCTTCCCTCATGACGTCTCGCGCGTCCCAAAGTTCGGTTCCAATCCCGAGGGGCTCGACCTGTCTCCCTTCCGAGATCTCGCCTAGCGTAGTTCTTCGATCTTCTCCCGGTATTCCTCGCCGCTGATCTCACCGCGGGCGTAGCGTTCGGCGAGAATCTCCCGTGCCCGGGCGGTCGGGTCTGGACGGCGGTCGGGCTGATCGGGACGCTGGGTGCGGGCGAGCGCCCAGACCGCGAAGCCGACGAGCGCGACGAACGCGATCATCATCAGGGTTCCCCATAGCCACATCCAGCCGCCGCCCCAGGCACCGTGGTGGCCGTCGAGATCGTTCGCCAGGAGGACGCCAAAGCTCGTGAGGGTCATCATCTGTGCTCTCCTTCGTCGACGTCTTGCATTCAGGCACGCTCCGGCTCGGCAATGTGGTGGAAGACCGCGAGCGC
>CAYTCZ010000256.1:1460-2999 GCA_964436315.1 uncultured Gaiellales bacterium
CCGCGAGCGCTCCGGCCGAGAGGGTGACGAAGACCACGGGGACGACCAGGAGCAGAATCAGGTTGAGCGGATTGCGAGCGTACTCCGCGAGGTATCGGCGGGTGAGGAGTGCCCCGGTCATTCCTCCACCGCCCGTCCCTCGCGCAGCCTGAAGATCCGATCGAACCGTTCTTCGTCGGTCACGAAGTGGCTGATGATCAGCACGGAGCGACCGAGTTCCCGTCGCGCTGCCACGAGTTCCCAGAAGCGCTGGTAGGTCTCCCAGTCGAACCCCGCATAGGGCTCGTCGAGGAGGAGGACGTCGGGGTCGGGAAGAAGCGCCAGACCGAGGTTCAGCTTCGAGCGCGTTCCGCCCGAGAGTTCGCCGACTCGAGCATCCGCATACTGGCTGAATCCGAGTGCCTCGTAGATCTCCTCGCGGGCCCGCTCGACCTCCGCCTCCTCCATCCCGTAGGCTCGCCCGAAGAGTTCGAAGTGCTCGTCGCAGGTCAGCCGCTCGTAGAGGATCGGCTCCTGTGGGCAGTAGCCGACTCGGACGGCGCGCTTGATCTCGCCGCCGTCGCGATCGAGGCTCCCGACGAGAATCTTCATCAGCGTCGACTTGCCGGAGCCGTTCTCGCCCACGAGGCCGACGACCTCACCGGGCCAGAGTGCGACGTCTGCGCCCCGGAGGACGGGAAGACCATGCCGCCTGGGCCAGAGACCCCGCCCGTAGGTCTTGGTGATACCGAGGGCCTCGAGTATTGGCTCGGTCGGCGTGGTCGTGCCGACCTGCTCCACGGTCGTATCCCTTGGCGGTAAGGCTTGTCCCTCTTGGACTAGGACTGCGGTCTGTTCGCTCATCTCCTGCCTCGCTGCTATATACCCCTAGGGAGTATGTATGGATCCTGGGACAGGAACATCGGCGCAGTCGCTGATCTCGGCTCAGTAGGTTGTACGGATCTCGGGACTCGGCCGCCCCCTTGGGAGTGAGTGTGCAGCTCGGGATCGGTCGGTGTGGCCAGAAGGCCTCACTTCCCAGCCCAGAGTTCCACGAGCGGTGAGCTTCGAGCGCGTGGGAGAGAGACGGCTCGCACCGATCTGGGAGAATGGTTCCGGGATGAGCGAGGCTCGGCGTATCCCAGGGCCGCCGGTCTCAGGGTCAGCGGGCGCGGAGCACTGGGATGGTCTCCTGGGCTGGCTGCGCACCGGCTCCTCGACGCCGGCAAGATCGCTCCCGAGGACGCAGCTTCGATCCGAACATCCGACGATCCCGACGAGATCTGCGCGATCGTCGAAACGGGCTACGCGCGCCAGGCAAAAGCCCAGGGAGGCAGCCGGGCAACAGATCGTGATCCAGCTGGCTCGCGCCACCGCGAGCCCCTGACAGAGGAGGTGGACAGTGGTTCGAAACGCCCAGACTGACCATGTTGCCGAGAGTGAGGCGAACGGCGGAGAAGGGGACGGGGATGCTCACACACGATGAGCTTCACCGCATCGACGCCTACTGGCGCGCCGCCAACTACCTCTCGGTCGGACAGATCTACTTGCTCGACAACC
>CAYTCZ010000257.1:0-2951 GCA_964436315.1 uncultured Gaiellales bacterium
CAGCATCTCCTCGTATCCCGGGAGTTTTCGCAACGGCTCGAACCATGGCGAAGTGAGGGCGCCCCACGCCAGCCAGGGATCGCGTTCGTCGTAGGCCCGTTCGAGTAGCCCCACGGCCTCCTCGGTCCGGCCGGCACACGCCGCGGCTATCGCAACGGTGGAGGGTTGCACGTACTCCTGTCGTGATCGGGCCGTTAGCTCGGCATCGACCGCCGACGCGGACGCCGGCTCGTCCGAATCCGCATAGAGCCTGCCCAGGTTCGCCAGGGCCAAGGGATTCCGTCCCGACGCGGATAACGCCCGTTGGTATGCGCCTTCCGCCTCCGAGAGGCGGCCCGCGCGGTGGTACGCGGTCGCGAGCAGAAACTGGCCCCAGTACGAATCCGGATCGGACTCCGCGCCTTTGCGGGCTTCCTCGACCGCCTCTCCTGCTCGACCGGCGAAAGCCAAGACGTACGCGAGCATCGTGTGGGTGTAGGCGGACAGAGGGTCGATGTCCATTGCCACTCGTGCCTCCGCGATTGCAGCTTCATGGTCACCCCTCGCCGCCTGAAAGTACGCCACGGCGTGCCAGCATCGGGCCTGTACGTAGCTCGGGTTTAGCTCGAGAGAGCGGCGAAACTCGCTGCCCGCCGTCGCCCAGTTCCAATCCCGGACGAAGGCGATGATTGCGAGTGTATTGTGGGCTTCCGCCAGCTCGGGCCCAAGCGCGACAGCTTGCTCCGCGGCCCGACGGGCATTTGGCCATGCTTCGGCGGGCGGAATGAGTCCGTAGTAGCCGAGGATCGAGTAACTGTCGGCCAGACCGGCGTGGGCCAGGGCGTAGTGCGGATCAAGGGCGAGCGCGTCCTCGAAACACCCCCGCGCCCGGAACATCGCCATTCCGCGTTGATACAGGAGGGCACGGCCTTTCAGATAGAGCTCATAGGCCTCGACGTTCTCGGTATGCGGTCGGGGCTGACGTTCCGCCTCTCCGATCGTCACCTCCAACCGCTCGGCAATGTTCGTCGCGATTTCCTCCTGAATCGCGAGGACGTCATCGAGCTGTCGGTCGAACCGCTCGGACCAGAGCTGGTAGCCATTCGTGACGTCGACGAGCTGCGCTGTAATTCGGAGCCGCTCTCCCATCTTCCGCACGCTCCCCTCGAGGACCGTCGCAACGTCCAGCTTGGCTCCGATCTCCGGCACGTCCACGACCCTCCCCTTGAACGAGAATGCCGATGTCCGCCCCGCGACCTTGAGTTCGGGAAGCTGCGAGAGTGCGTTGATGATCTCTTCGGCAATCCCGTCGCAGAAGTACTCGTTCTCGGGGTCGGGGCTCATGTTGGCGAAGGGGAGCACCGCTACCGATCTCGGCTGTGCGGCCGGCTTCGCACCCGCGCTCTCGAGGTGATCGGGCCCGGGTACGGGCAATCCCTCCGTCGTCAGCGCGAAGACCTCCACCGGACTCACGACGTTTTTCAGGCGAGCGCTCCCCAGCGAAGTCGCCGTCAGGTCAGGATGGTTCTTGATTTCGTTGAACACCTTGTCCGAGACCAGGACTCCGCCGGACGGGGCGAGCGCCTCAACGCGGGCGGCGACGTTGACCCCATCGCCAAAGACATCGTCACCCTCGTCCACGATATCTCCGAGATGGATTCCAATCCGTAGCGCCACTGTGGGCGGACGCTGTAACTCCTTCTGGATGGCCACTGCGCATTTCGCCGCTTCCACCGCACTGCTGAACACGCTGAGTGTTCCGTCCCCGTATGACTTGAGAACTCGGCCCCCGTACCTCCGGACGAGTTCATCGACCACATCTCGCTGGCGATCCCGCTGTTCACGTGTCGCGTCCTCGTCCCGACTCATGAGTGCCGTGAAGCCCACCATGTCGGCGAACATGACAGCAGCAAGCTTCCGAGTGGCCTTTTGAGTCATGGTTCGAGAGAAACCTTAGTGCTCCCGGTCGGAAGTACGGTCATGATCGGCCGAGCGAAGCCGAGCAGGCCAAGGACGCAGGGAGCGCTCGTATCGAAAGAGATACGGGCGCGACCGAGGACGCCGGCATGCGACGGCTTGCAGCCGGCCGAGCGGAGTGTATTTCCGACCGGGGGCGCTCAGGCGCGACGCTACCCGCCTCACGACGCATCAATCCGACAGCCGGCGTCCGCGGGGACACAGCGTGCTCGCGTCGGCGACGGAGCCCAGCCGCGATGCGACCGTTTGGTCTGTGGGGGAAAGCGGAGCGGCAAGCCGCAGGGAGGCGATCCACCGCAAGTTTCACTTGCAATCCGCACGCGACTGTGACCTAATCGTTCAGCCGAAGCCGGGCAAATGCAAAAAGGGGTGATGCCTGTGGCAAAGATCGTCTACTCGGGGACGCACGCATCGGATGATCCGACCCGAGCCGTCCTTCCCTTCATCAGCGCCAAGGGAGCGCTCGAGACGGGGAACGAGGCCGAGATCTTCCTTCTCGGCGAGGCTGTCTACCTCATGAAGGACGATGTTGCCGACAGTTGTGTTCCGGTCGGCTGGCCCAAGGTCGGTGACGTCATGCGCGAGGTGATCGACGCTGGCGTTCCCTTCTACATCTGAACGGGCTGCTCTACCGCCCGTGGGGTGGTCGAGTCAGACCTCGAGGGAAAGAACGCCAAGTTCACAAGCCCGGCCGAGTACGCTGAGCACATCGCCTCGGCGGATCAGGCGGTCAACTTCTAGCGTGTTACTGGCCTTGCCCGGCTTCGGCAGCTAGACGATTCACCCTGCAGCGACCAGCAACCCGCGCCCCCGAGGGGCAGGCAACCGGTACAGGATCCCACGCTTATTCCTGCCTGCAGTCTCTACCGCCCCCGAGACGCGGAGGCAATACGCGATCTCCTGCGCAACGTGACGCGACCGCCCGAGCTGGTTGGCCAGGTCGAGGGCTACTCGCGCCTGATCTCATGGGTTCTCAACGAACTCGGGTGGGAGCG
>CAYTCZ010000258.1:0-2929 GCA_964436315.1 uncultured Gaiellales bacterium
ATTGCTGCGGCGCTCGGCGGCGCTATCTGGGTCGTGGCCATCCTCGCCTGGTTCGCCTCGCTGGCACTTGGCCGCATGCCACTCGGCCTGCGGAACTTGGGCGCTTACGTGATCCGGTACTCAGCGCAGCTGAACGCCTACTACTACGTGCTGACCGACATCTATCCGTTCAGCAGTCCTCCTGCGATGACTGAGCCTGCGGACGCCGGCAGTGAGCCGCCTTCCGTTGACGCAAGCCCCGAACCCAGCCTCTGAGACCCAGCCTGAGGCTGTCCCCCAGTCTGATCGACGGCAACGTCCGGTTTGGCTCTCCGCAGCCATCATCGTCGGAGTCTTCGCCGTCGCTTGGGGCATCGGCGGATACTTCCTCTCGCGTACGGTCGTTCCGGGCGACCTCGAGCTTCCTGACCTAAACCCGCGCGACGAGTTCTCGCAACGGGAGCTCGACGCGGCCACGCGGTATGAACGCTTCGGCTACGTCAACGCGCTACTCGCCACCGTCACGTTCATTGCGGTACTCGCGGTCTACGCGGCGAAGGGAGCCGCGTTCACGCGCGAGTCGCAAGCGGGTCGAATCGGCACCGGGATGCTGCTCGCGATGCTGGGCTTCGCGGTCGTCTGGATCTCACAGCTGCCGTTCGCTCTGGCGCAACTCTGGTGGGATCGACGGCACGACGTGTCGGAGGAGAACTACCTGACACTCCTCGCCGATAGCTGGCTTGTCCTCGGCTTCGAGTTCCTGTTCGTCTGTTTCGCGATCTTGATCGTCATGGGACTGGCCGGCTGGCTCCGAGACTGGTGGTGGATCGTCGGCGGGCCGATCTTCGTCGGACTCGCGATCCTCTTTTCGTTCACGCTTCCGTATGCGATTCCGGGAGTCTCCGACCTTGATGACCCCGAGCTGGTCGCAGACGCTCGTGAGCTCGCTGAAGCCCAGGGGACTGAAGGCATTCCGATCAAAGTCCAAGCGGTGGAGGAGTTCACGACCGAGCCGAACGCCGCTGCGGCCGGTATCGGAGCCAGCCGGCGAGTGATCCTCTGGGACACGCTTCTCGACGGTCGCTTCTCGGACGAGGAAGTGCGTGTTGTCATCGCACACGAGTTCGCCCACCACGCGCGCGACCACATTTGGAAGAGCATCGGCTGGTACGCGCTCTTCGCGATTCCCGGCGCGTTTTTCATCGCGGTGTTCACCAAACGGCGCGGTGGTATGTACGAGGCGGCCGCCGTCCCACTCGCACTCCTCGTGTTCTTCGTCCTCCAGCTGATCGCCGGACCGATCCAGAACGTCGTGTCACGCAACTTCGAAGGCGAGGCCGACTGGGTCGCTCTCGAGGCGACGGAGGACCCGCAAGCCGCGCAAGAACTCTTCGTGAACTTCGCCGAAACGACGGAGAGCCACCCGAGCCCGCCGACCTGGGCGTACATCCTCTTCGGCACCCATCCCACGCTCATGCAGCGGCTCGCCATGGTCGAGGCCTGGGAGGCACGACAGGAACCGTAGAAATCGAATCGCCCATCAGCCGAGTTGCGGCAGAACCTCCTGTGCGGTTCGACGCACGACCTCGTCCATCCGCTCGACCGGCATCGGGAAGAGTACGACAGAGTCCGCTCCCGAGGCCAGGTACCGCGCGATCTTCTCGGCACACTCGTCCGGGTCGCCGGCGATGACCAGATCGTCGAGCCACCGGTCAGGCATCTCAGCTGCGACCGTCTCATGGCCTCCGCGCTCGGCCATGTCCGTCACTTCGTCGACGATTCCGTACGCGGCGTTCAGAGCGCTGTTCGCCATCGCCGCCAGATAGAAGGCCGTCACGCCGCGCAGCGATTCCTTCGCGGCCTTCCCGTCAGAGTCGACT
Organism: uncultured Gaiellales bacterium; assembly: GCA_964436315.1. Classification (GTDB taxonomy): domain Bacteria; phylum Actinomycetota; class Thermoleophilia; order Gaiellales; family Gaiellaceae; genus CAYTCZ01. The sequence continues at coordinate 1,860 of CAYTCZ010000258.1, forward strand.
GCGTAGAGCGCGAAGCACGCGACGCGGTGGGCTTCGCTGCGACGATTACCCCTTTCCGCGCCGATGGTTACTCGTTTGCGGAGCCAGCTGACGTAGTCAATCGACGCGAGAACCGAGACCACCGTGCCGTCTGCGATCTCGCCCGAGAGCTCGAGCATCTTCGGCCCCACGACTCCCATGTAGATCGGAAGCGTCTCCGTCGGCGGATGCGTCAGCTTGACGTGATCGAAGGTGAAGGTCTCACCTTCGTACGTGAGCTCCTCCTCATGGAGGAGCGCCCGCACCGAGGTTACACACTCGCGCATCGCTCTAAGGGCCGAGGCTGGATGAAGCCCCATCTGCTGAATCCAAAGCGGAACCCCGAGTCCGATCCCTGGCCACAGGCGCCCGGGGAACATGCGCGAAATCGTGGCGAGCTCCATCGCGAGCAACGCCGGATGACGAACGACCGCCGAAACGATCCCGAGGCCAATCGGAACTCGCTCCGTCGCGGCGAGAGCCGCAGTCGCTCCCGAAATCCCGCCTGTGAAGAAGTAGTCCTCGGCAAACCAGAGCTCGCTGAAACCGTGCTCTTCTCCGAGGCGAGCCGCAGCGGGCAGCTGGTCCGGAGGAATCGCACCTCCGAGCACAAGCCCGACCGGAAGGCCGTCTGTCACGCTCATGTATCGCTTCCTTCTACTCGATCACTTCGCCGTAAACGGCCACCGACTCCCCGACATAGCTCGACCACTCCTCGAAGAACTCCTCGACCTCCGGCCCTCCGGAGAGCGCGGCCTGGTACTCCTCGATACCGGCGATCTCGATGACCTCGAGGTAGTCGTAGGGCAGCTCTCCCTCTCCCATGAGGAGCGCATCGAGGCGCGTGACGACATAGCTGTCGATCGCGGTCAAACCTCGAGCGAACGGGTAGTCGACCTCTCGAACCCACCGCTCGTACTCGGCCTTTTCGATGCCGTCACGAAGCTTGTTCAGGAAGAACACTCGTTGAGCCATCTGGCCTGCCTTTCATTCAGTTGCGCCGACCGACGAATAGTCGATCTGAACCGGGGTCAGGTCTCTGATGTTGCAGC
>CAYTCZ010000259.1:0-2912 GCA_964436315.1 uncultured Gaiellales bacterium
AACGATCCAGAGGACACGAACGCGACGTTCGAGGTCATCTCAGCCTGGGCCTCGCTCCGCGAGCCGCGCCGAGCCAACGGGTTCGTCCAGCACGCGCAGACGAATTCAGAAGTACCGGAGACGTCGTCGACGACCTGACGGCGGTACGTCGGGCACATCTTCGCCCGCGACAATTGCAGCCGGCGTCTCCACGGTGAGATAGCGAGCGAGCCCGCTGTCTCCAATCGTCGCCGCGGCAGTCGCAAGGCCTGCCTCCCGCACGTCTGCCGTGTGAGCATCGCTGGCCACGAGGTGGGCTAGGCCGCGTTTGAGCAAGTCGCCTGCCGATGCCTTCGATCGCCGTCCGACCCGACCTTCGATCGAGGCAGCCGTAAGCTGAACAAGCGCCCCTGCTCTGACGGCTCTCGCGACGAGCTCCGGATTGTCAGCAACCTCGGGGTTCCGCTCCGGATGAGCGAGTATCGGTGTCACGCCGTCGTACCGAAGGTTGGCAAGCGCATGTTCGAGACCGAGGGGCCAGCCGAAGTACGGACACTCAATGAGGAGGTACCGGCCCGTGCCAGCAAGTGTGAACTTACGTAGCTCCCCGTCGTCGAGTGCCAAGACGTGGTCGAGATCGAGTTCTCCTCCCGTCAAGACGTCGAGAGGAATTCCTTCGGCATCGAAGTCACGTTGCAGCTGCACGACCCCCTCCTCCATGGCCTGGGCGGTGGTCGGGTACCGGTCTTTGACATGAGGGGTGGCTGCAATGGCCGTGATGCCGTCCGCGACGGAGCGTAAAGCGATCTCTCGACTGTCTTCGATCGTGCGAGCGCCGTCGTCGATCCCCGGAAGGATGTGAGAGTGGAGGTCGATCACGCCGTCAGCTGGAGGTCAGAAAAGCGAGTGTGGCTCGAATCCGCCGTGTCGCCGCGACTACTTGATCAACAAGCGCATCGATCCGTCGGTTGAGGGCGAGAACCTCGGCGTCCTCGATGACCTGATCCGGGCTGTCCTCGGGGCAGTCCACATCGCAGTCCTCGGAGGGTGGTGGCTCCGGTTGCCCAATAACGAAAGCAACGGACTCGTCGCAGACGTCACCGGCGCACGCTTGAAAGACATGATTGCCTGGACCGTACCGCTCTGCGTTGTTCCAGTCCGTGAACTCCGGGTTGCCGTCGCCGTCAGACTCCCGATCGCCATAGGGTCGATTGAACTCTGTATTGACGAGGACACCATCTACGAAGAACTCGACCGGCGCATCAGGCTCCGGATCGGCGAGCCACTCGAACTCCCCGGCCAAGATGTCACCGTCATCAACTGTGTCGGAGATGCTCCGTTCAACCTCGGGCGATGCCGTGGACTGCGGGACGTCGAGCGACGGGTCGCTGAACTCCACATCGGCGAGGCTCTCCCCGCGAATGAGCCCGTCGTGAATGATCTCTGTCGTTAGCGAGGAATCGCCCCGGTAGAAACCCTGTTTCACGTAAACCTCTTGCCCGGTGTAGAGGGTGGCAGCGTGCGTTTTCGGGACGACGTTGACGCCGTTGACCCAAACTTCCACGAAACCGACGGAGGGATCAGAAGACCATTTCACGTGGAGGACGTGGTCGTACCACCGGTTCTGCTCGATGTCGTACAGGACGAACAGCTGGTAGTGCTCATATTGACAGTCCGAGTCGAGATCACCGCCACGAACCACGAGCCGTACGTTGTCGGGATCCGGCCGCGTATCTGCCTTGAACGTGAGCGGAACTCCGCAGGATGATCCGGTGTGGTGCCACTGCGTGATCGTGTTCCAGGTCGTGTCTGGGTCTGGATTCCAGCCGTCCGGAAAGTACGTCGACCACGCCCACAGGACTCATCTCCCTCGCCCTCGCCGGTGCCACGTAGAACCTCTGCCCGCGTGCCCGAAGAGTCGATGGGATCATCCCCTGGACGCACGACGAATTTGGCCGCGTACTTGCCCTGACGCACCGGGGAGGTGACGACCGTCGCACCACCCGGCACAGCTTGTACATTGTCCCATTGGTCGAGGTCTCCCGTTTCGTAGTCGAGACGCTCGACAACGCCAGCCAGAGCCGCGGGTGCAGCGAGAGTCGTCGTGAGGCACACCAATATCAATCTGGCTAAGACATTGCCCACGGGACTCCCACGTTCAGACCTCTAGCTCGAGTCACTCTGCAGTGAGAATGAGGATGCCACTCCCGCCCTTGGGCGTGTTCGGACTTGCTGAAAGTCCCATAAGCCTCTACCGACGTACAGAGTCGGGCGTCGCGCAGGCAGAGGGCGGCGCCCGGACGATTAGATCCGTCGAATCATCAGCACGGACACGCCCGCATGTGACCGGCGACGTCGCCCCCTAGACGGTTGATTCCAAATCAGTGGTCGTAGGCAACGAGGCTGAGACCGGGTTGGCCACACGGCTGGTTATGCCAGATCGAAAGGCCGCCAAGGCGAGCAGGCGTCTGGCGATCCTGCTGACCACGGCGGCGAGCGTGCGCCCGTCGTGGCGCTCGAGCGAGAGCTGTAGCTTGCAGGTGGCAAACGCCGATTCGACCCACTGACGGATGCCTCCGAGCGAGCCGAGCGGGGCTGCCCATCGCGACGGTCAGGACGGAGCAGGCGTCCACCGCTGGAACCGACGAACTCCTCGAACTCTTGGTCGGAAAGCCCTTGTCGGCGACGACGATTTGGCCAGGCACGAGCGAGCGCTCGAGGATCTCGCTGGCGACCGCCCGCTCGGGCGCGTTGGCTGGGGCGTGCTCAAAGCCGATCGGCATCCCGTCCGGGGCACAGAGCAAATAGAGGTGAAAGCCCCAGAAGTAGCGGTGGTGGCTGCGGCAGTAGCCGTAGCTGGCAGTGCGATCTCTCGACCGTCTTCGATCGTGCGAGCGCCGTCGTCGATCCCTGGAAGGATGTGAGAGTGGAGG
>CAYTCZ010000260.1:0-2883 GCA_964436315.1 uncultured Gaiellales bacterium
GAGACGTCCGCGCGTCGACGGGCACTTCCGATCGCACGCTCGAACGAATCGTTCGCACGCTCGTAGTCGCCTCGGTTCGCGATGAGCAACCCGTAAGCCGAGAGGAGCCGCCCCTCCTCATCGGAGTCCGGCGTGACCATGGTCAATGCGTGCTCGATCATCACGATCGCATCGGTCTGCCCGATGGCGAACGAGTGAGGAAATGGATGGGCCGCTACTGCCAGAGCCCGAGCCGCGTTGCACTTCTCGACGTAGTAGTCGAAGGCGCGCCTCATATTGGTTACTGCGCCTTCGAGCTCGTGCGTCTGGACGGTCGCGAGCTGCGCGCGACCAAGCCCGAAGAGAATCTCTGCGGTCTCGGAGTCCATTGGCTGATCTCCTTTAGCGGAGTACGCACGCTCGTACGTACGGAGCGCATCCCCATAGGCATGGGTTGCGAGCGCACGCTCGCCTGCCAGAAGCGAGTAGCGCACCAGCTTGGCGCTTCCGAGGAGTGGCTCGGCCTCGGCGTAGTGTTGGGCGAGCTCGGCCGCGTGCGCCTCAGCATCGGCGCCGTAGAGCTCATCGAGAGTCTGAGCAATCGCAGCGTGGAGGTGCACCCGCCGGGTTGCCGAGAGCTCCGCCGCTAAGACCTCCTGGATGAGCGCGTGCGTGAACTGGTATCGCTCAATGGCGTGAGGAAGCTCCTCGATGAGACGCGCGGCAAGCGCCTCCTCGAGCACCTCAAGCAGACGCTCGTCGGTGAGCGCATTGACCAGACGACGAAGCTCGGCAAGGCCAAACTCCCTGCCGGTTACGGCCGCTACCTCAAGGACGTCGTTGGAGTGCTCGGAGAGACGATCGAGTCTCCTCCTGATCACATCGCGCACCTCATCGGGGATACCGACAACCTCCTGGGATCGAGCAGCGAGCCGCTCCGGCGTGAGCTCACCCTCCTGAGACAAGAGGCGGACCACCTCCGTAAAGAAGAGCGGGTTGCCCTCGGTCCGGGCGTGGACTGCTTTGGCGAGCTCGACGGGGGGCGCGATCCCTGAGGTCGCTTCGATGTAGCGACCAACGTCGGCCTGACTCAGACCACTCAAGACGACGCGCTCGGCGAGGTGCTCACGGGCGAGCTCGGCGAGCGTCACAGAGAGCGGATGGCGGCGCGAGAGCTCGACGTCGCGGTAGGTTCCGATAAGCAGCAATCGCATTCCGGCGAGCTCACGGGCAACGAACTCGAGCAGCGCCAGCGAGTCCTCATCTGCCCAGTGAAGGTCGTCGAGCACGAGCACGAGCGGCTGGCGTTCGGCAGCGCTCGCCAAAAAGCCAGTGAACGAGTCGAAGAGGCGAAACCGCGCTTGCTTTGCATCTTCGAGCGCTGGGCTGGGCGTGAGGTCAGGAAGACGCTCACCCACGTCTGTGACGACCGCGGCGATCGCACCGGCGCCTCTCCCAAGCTCTCTGCGAAGCTGCTCTGGGTCGCGTTCGCGTACGTAGGAGCGGACGGCTTGAACCCAGGGCCAATAGGGCGGAGCCCCTTTACGCTCGTGGCAGCGCCCCCAATAAAGACGAGCACCGAGCCGCTCTACAGATGACGTTAGCTCAGCCGCGGTTCGGGTCTTCCCAATGCCGGGTTCGCCCACGAGAAGCACCAGACGACCGTGACCAGCATAGGCCTGGCCCAAGGCCGCCTCGAGTTGTCCAGTCTCCTCCACGCGGCCAACGAACGCGTCGGAACTCTTCTGAAAGGGCGCGCTGGTTCGGCCCTCTCCCGTCGGCTCAGCCGGCAGTCGATCCTCAGGTAGCACCGGTTGACTCTCGGGCGATGCGTCCGAGTGCTCTTCGGTTTGCGGTTCCTCCTCTGGCGCGAGCGATTCGTCCTGGCGCAAGATCGCCTGCTCCAGCTCTTGGAGCCCAGCACTCGGTTCGATTCCGAACTCCTCAACGAGCGTCCTTCTTGCTCCCTGATAGACACTGAGCGCATCGGCCTGGCGACCCGAGCGGTACAGGGAGAGCATCAGCTGGGCGCGGAGTCGCTCCCGTAGCGGATTCTCCGCGACGAGCTCCTCGAGCTCGGGGACGAGTTCCGCATGCTTCCCGAGGTCAAGATCGACCTCGATCCGGCGCTCGAGAGTGATGAGTCGCAGTTCCTCGAGGCGGGCGATCGCGGCCTGGGCGAACGGCTCGTAGGCGAGTTCGTCGAGCGGCGGGCCCCGCCAGAGCGCCATGGCCTCCCTGAGGCTGCTCGCAGCGGCGGGCGCGTCGGCGTCGGCGAGTGCCCGAGTTGCCTCTTCGGCGAGTGCCTCGAACTGAAGCAGGTCGAGCTGATCTCGACCGACGGAGATTGAGTAGCCCCGTCTACCACTCAGGACGACACGGTATGGATCGCCCTTGTTGCGCTCCGGTTCGAGGAGCTTTCGAAGTTCCGTAATCCGGACGCGGAGGGCGGTCTTCGCGGTCTCGGGAGGATGCTCGCCCCAGACCGCGTCGATCAGGCGGTCACGTGAGACGACCTCGTTCGCGTGCAGGAGCAGCATCGCAAGGAGCGATCGCTGCCGTCCGGCCCCAAGCTTGAGCGGCCGACCTTCGTGTCGGACCTCGAGCGGTCCAAGGATCCGAAACTCCACGCTTCGCCCTTCGGTCCCTGACAGTAGCAACTCCCCTATTGACGGACAGCGGCAGTCGTAGCGCACTTGTAGCGCATCCCGTTACGCCGGCGTAGCGGAGTGATAGCGGCCCTCGTTTAATACTCGCTCGACGGGATCGACAACGCCGGTTCTGGAACCGCGAAGGGAGGGATGATGGCCGCAGCTGAGATGAGGGTCGGGGACGTGATGAAGGTGAATGTCGCCACTGTGACCGAGGCAACACCACTGCACCGGGTGGCGAGCCTGCTCGCAG
>CAYTCZ010000261.1:0-2727 GCA_964436315.1 uncultured Gaiellales bacterium
GGCGTTGATGACCTGTCCTTTTGCCTCATAGCTCTCGCCGATCGCGGCGCGCCATACCAGTTCTCGCTCAGCGTCTGACAGTTCCGACACGGTCTTTCTCGCCTTGCAATTAATGGAACTTGGAGCGCGAACCTACCACACTCCAAGCGCCGCTCCCAGCCGGGGTTGAAACGCTCCATCGGCCGTCGTGCCCGCATCCAGTCTGCTCCGCGTCTTGTCTCGCATGCTACAACGCGCTAAGTTCAAAGCTCACAAGGTGCTGACGCTTGTCATGTCCGACGTTCTTGCACTCGCGCGCCTGCGTCCACTGCTCCTCGCGGTGCTGCTTTCACTGGCGGTGTTCGCAGCCGCCGCCTGCGGCGGTGACGAAGATGATCAGCAGGCAGCGACCACCGCCGAGGCGGTCGTTGAGCCGGACGAGGCCGCGCCACCTCCGGAAGAACAGCCGCCGGCCGAACCTGCTCCCACGCCTGAGCCCGCTCCAACTGAGGTGCCTCCGGAAGCCGCGCCCGCCCCCGAGCAGATTCTCCGTGTCAACATCGGGTCCGAGCCCCTCTCCCTCGAGCCCGCCAACGCAGTCGAGATCGTCGGTGGGAACATCATCCTGAACGTCATGGATCCGCTCGTGAAGCTTGACGAGGACCTCCAGCCGGTCTCGAACCTCGCCGAGAGCTGGGAGACGAGCGCAGACGGCCTCACGATCACGTTCAACCTCCGAGACGACGGCCGCTGGACAAACGGGGACCCAGTGACGGCCGCGGATTTCGAATTCGCCTGGAAGCGCGCACTCGATCCGGAGGTCGCCACGAGCAACGCGTTTCTCTTCTACGGCATTGACGGCGCGCTGGAATACAACTCATGCGAGCAGGATTGCGGGCCGCTCGCGGAAGCTGTCGGCGTTAAGGCCCTCGACGATGCCACCCTCGAGGTGACGCTCACCTCACCGCAGCCGTGGTTTCTCCAACAGGCCGCTCACTGGTCGTTCGTGCCGGTGCATCAGGAGACGGTCGAGGAGTTCGGCGAAGCCTGGACTGAACCGACCAACATCGTCACAAACGGCCCGTTCGAGCTGACCTCGTGGGAGCACGAAGTCTCGATGACGCTGGAGCGCTGGGATGAGTGGCGCGACGCCGACTCCGTGCAACTCGAACGGATCGATGCATCGATGGTCGGAGATCCGACCACCTCGTTGCTGGCGTTCGAGGCGGGCGAGACTGACGCCTGCTTCGATGGGCTCTGCGTGCCCGAAGCGGAGATCGATCGGCTGAAGGAATTACCGGAGTTCGTGAACGCGCCCGCGCTTGCCACGACGTTCTTCGGAATCAACACGTCGACGATCACTGATGTCAACCAACGCCGCGCGATGGCCTTCGCGCTTGACAATCAGCTTCTCATCGATGAGGTCTTGAAGACCGGGGAGACGCCAGCAACCGGCTGGGTGCCTCTTGGAATGCCGGGTTTCGACGTCATCAATCACAACTTCCTGCCGACGAGCGCGGACATCGCTCAGGCGCAGGAATTCATGAGTCAAGTCCCTGACCCAAAGACAAAGATCAATCTCATTTATGCGTCCGAGAACCCGGCTGGCAACTCATACGCGATCACCGTTCAAGACGCGTGGAACGAGATCGGCCTCGATACGGAGATCCGAGCCGCGGAGTTCCAAACGCTGTTTCCCCTCCTCGGCCCGCCGCCCGACAGTTCGATCGACGTGTTCCTCCTCGGCTTCGCGGCGGACTTCCCAGATCCGATCAGCTTCCTTGAAATCTTTACCTGTGACTCGGGTTCGAATTTCACGGCTTTCTGCGACGAAGCCTACGATTCGCTGCTTGAAACCGCGCGGCAGACGCCGGATAACGAGGCCCGGTACGAGGTTTATGCCGAGCTCGAAGCGCTCCTAACCGGCGAGGAAGGCGGTCTCCCACTCCTGCCGAGCGCGTGGGGGTCGTCCGTCGCGATGGCTAGGACGAATGTCGAAAACTGGCCGCCGAACCCGCTGATTCAGTACGACTTCAGCAAGGTCTTCCTCTCGGCCGAGTAAGCGGCCCGCCGCACAACTCTCGTACGCCCCGATCTAGTATCCGCGGCGCCGATGGAAGAGAATGCCCTCATCGTGCCCGAACTCGATCGCCTCGGCGACGTCCACCTTTCGGCTCTTCTGCGTGAAGTCGCCCAGCAACCGCTGGCCCCGGCAGGCGGCTCGGTAGCTGCGATCAGCACCGCGCTTGCGGCCGGACTCGTCGAGAAGGCCGCCCGCCTTACCGTCGAATACTGGGACGAGGCTCCCGGGACGGCGGCTCAGGCACAAGCGCTTCGCTCGCGCGCTCTCCTGCTCGCCGAGACCGACGCGATCGCCTACAACGCCTACATCGAGGCGCGCCGCGAGCCGCGTGGCGAAACGCCCGAGGAGCGGGATGCCGAGATCGGCCGCGCCCTCGAGACAGCAGCCAATCCACCGCTCGCGATCGCCGAGACGGCCGCCGACGTGGTCGAACTCGCCGCGCTCGCCGTCGAGCGCGCGGATCAGAGCCTCGCGGCGGACGTGACTACCGCTCTTCTCATTGCGGAAGCGGCCGCAAGAGCCACCGCACAGCTCGTCCATGTCAACCTCGCGACCTACGAGGGCGACGAGCGTGTCAGTCGTGCCGACGAACTGGTCGATGTCTGCTCGAAGACCGTTCGACGGTCGCTTCTGGCCTCGGCGGACGCGAGCTAGATCTGCGTTTT
>CAYTCZ010000262.1:0-2726 GCA_964436315.1 uncultured Gaiellales bacterium
GGAGCGTCGCTCGCACACCGTTGATCCGTTCCTGCACCAGCTGTCTAGAGTGCAGAACGTCGGTGCCGCGGTCGAAGATGAGGATGATGTCCGAGAGTTGGGGCACCGATTTCGAGCGGATCACGTCGAGCCCGTCGATGCCGGCGAGCGACTGCTCGAGCGGAATCGTCACCAACTCCTCCACCTCGTTGGCGGAGAGCCCGACCGCGATGGTCTGGATTTCGACCTTGGGCGGTGCGAACTCGGGAAAGACGTCGAGCGGAGCGTCCCGAAGCTGGATGACGCCGAAGCCCAGGAGTGCCGCCGCGGCCGCCGCGACGATGAACTTGAACTTCAGGCTTGTCGCGATGATCCAGCGCATGTCGACCCGAGTCGCTCCTTCGGCGAGTCGTTACTCGATCCCGAGCTCGGTGCCCCAGAGCTCGGCGACGCCAACGGTGACGATCTCCGTGCCTGCTGGCGGGCCCTCTGACAGGATCGCCACATCGCCGTCGATGCGCTCGACGACGATGGGCTCGCGGACGAAGACGAGGCTTTCCGGACTCGCGTAGGCCCAGGTCGACCCATTCGGCTCGTAGAGCACCGCAGCGTAGGGGATGGTGAGCTGGCCGCCGTTGTCCTCGACTGACGCCGTCTGGACGTCTAGCCGCTCGACCGCCTTCTTAGTCAACGTGAGGCGAACGAGCTCGGTCCCTTCGATCGCCTCGATCTCCGCCGGCTCGGCCTTTTGGGTCTCCGAGCCGCCGCAGGCAGCAAGGAGCAGGCCCGCGCTGAGCAGTCCCGCAACGAGAACGATCCACGCTTTTCTGTCCTGCATCTTCGCTCCTCCCATCACCGTCTCGAGGTCCTCCTGGCTCACGAACCCGGATCTCCGCTCTCTGCCCTTGCGACGGTCTCGTGCCCGGGGACCAGCTCTTGCGTGCGTTGCTTGAGTCTCTGAGTCAAGTCCTCCTCTGCCGATACAGGCTCCGGGCTCCGCCCGAAGCGCAGATAGAAGCTCGGGAGGACGAGAAGGTTGACCAGGACCGTCGTGACCAGGCCGCCGAGCAACACCACGGCCAGCGGTTGGATGAGCTCCTGTCCGGGAATGCTGCCGCGAATCAGCACTGGCAGGAGCGCGACCATCGTCGCCACGGCGGTCAGGACAATCGGTGCCACGCGCTCGCGGGTGCCGCGGAGAACGAGTTCGGGGCCAAACGCGAGGCCCTCATCCCGCTCCAGGCGTTGAAGGTCACGAATCAGGAGCACGCCGGTGCGCACTGCGATCCCTCCCACGGCGAAGAACCCGATGATCGAGCCGAGCGAAACCGTGCCGCCCCCAGCGAGTGCCGCCAATACTCCGCCTGCCAGGCCGAGGGGAAAGACGAGGAACGCCAGCGTGGCGAGCCGCCAGCTACCGAAGCAGGCCTGCAGCAGCAAGAACGCGCCGGCTGCGACGGCGACGATGATGCCCACCAGAAGGGCGAGGGAGATCCCCTCATCGGTATCGACGATCGCGGCGTGGTACTCGAGCGGGAACTCGATGCCATCAATGCCGCGTTCAACGTCACTGACCACGGAGCCGACGTTGCGCCCTTCGACGTTGGCTGTCACATCCAGGTACCGGGAAACGGACTCGTGCCTGACCACGGTCGGGTTCGGAGCGAGCCGGACGTCGGCCACGTCCCCGAGGCGAATCGGTTCCCCGGAAGGCGTCTCGATCGGGAGCTCGAGAACGTCTGTCACGTTCTGGCGCAGCTCAGGCGCGCCCCAGACCACCACGTCGAAGACCTTCTGCTCCTCGAAGAGGCTGCCGACGTTGATGCCGGAAAGCAAGATGGCGGCGGTGCGACGGACGTCGCCGGGCTTCACACCCGCTTCCTGGGCCGCGGCGAGGTCAACATCGACCTCGAGCGTCGGTTCGGTGACCATACGATCGACTTTTGCACCAACAACACCGTCGGTCGTCGATACGACCTGGAGAACCTCATCAGCCTTGTCGCGCAATACCGCGAACTCTTCGCCGTAGACGCGCACGGTGAGGTCAGCGCTCGCTTGAGCCAAGACCTCGTCAGCTCGTGCGTTCGAGTAGGCGAGCACCGAGCTGTCGAGTCCCGGATAGCCTTCGGCGACCTCCTGAATTGCACTGACGGTCGCGTCGTAGTCGGCTTCAGGATCGATGCTGACCCAGAGCTGGCCGGAGTTGACGCCAACGACCTGATCACCCGTGACGGCGCGTCCCACGTGGGCCTCAACGCTTCGAACCCCGGAGATCCCCTGGAGTTCGCTGCTTGCCTGAGCTGTGATCCGGTTCATCTCAGGGAGAGAGGTCCCCGGCGCCCCGTTCCACTCGATCACCAACTCGGTCTCTTTGAACTGGGGCAGAGGTGACTGGTCGAGGAAGGGAATCGCGGCAATCGCGGCGACCGCAACCGCAGCGACTGCGATATACGCGGGGCTCGGCCTACGCAGCACGGCGGAGAGGATCCGCGAGAAGCCGCGCTTCAGCCACGCAGCGAGCGGCGATTCGCGACGGTCGAGCGACGACCCTCTCGAGAGAAGGAGGCTCAGTGCCGGCGTGACCGTCAGCGCGACGGCGAGCGAGGCGGCAATCGCGACGAGGTAGGCGGCCGCGATATCCGGCAGGAACGCGCCTGAAAGCCCGTCGAGGAACAGAATCGGAACCACGGTGAGCGCCATGATCAGCGCGGCGAACAGGACCGGGCTCCGTATCTCTTCGGAGGCGG
>CAYTCZ010000263.1:0-2724 GCA_964436315.1 uncultured Gaiellales bacterium
CCGCCTCCGAAGAGATACGGAGCCCGGTCCTGTTCGCCGCGCTGATCATGGCGCTAGCTGCCGTGCCGGTTCTCTTCCTCGACGGCCTTGCCGGCGCCTTCCTACCGGATATCGCGAGTGCCTACCTCGTCGCGATCGCCGCCTCGCTCGCCGTCGCACTGACGGTCACGCCGGCGCTGAGCCTCCTTCTCGCCAGAGGATCCTCCCTCGGTCGTCGCGAATCGCCGCTCGCGGCGTGGCTGAAGCGCGGCTTCTCGCGGATCCTCTCCTTTGTGCTTCGCCGGCCGAGCCCCGCCTACCTCGCCGTTGGCGCGGTCGCGATCGCCGCGATCGCCGCGATTCCGTTCCTCGACCAGTCACCTCTTCCCCAGTTCAAAGAGACCGAGCTGGTGATCGAGTGGAACGGTCCGCCAGGCACCTCCCTCCCGGAGATGAACCGGATCACGGCTCAGGCCAGCAACGAGCTCAACGGGATCGCCGGGGTTCGCAGCGTCGAGGCCCACGTGGGACGCGCCGTCACCGGCGATCAGGTCGTTGGAGTCAACTCCGGCCAGCTGTGGGTCAGCATCGACCCCGAAGCCGACTACGACGCGACCCTCAGCGCAATTCAGGAGGTCGCCGAAGGCTATCCGGGGCTCGACAGCTCGGTGCTCACCTACTCGAATGCAAAGGCCAACGAGGTCTTGACTGAGGCGACTGACGACCTGACCGTGCGCGTCTACGGCGAAGACTTCGATGTGTTGCGCGGCAAGGCAGACGAGGTTCTCCAGGTCGTATCGACGACCGACGGTGTTGTTGGTGCAGAAGTCGATCGTATGGTCACCGAACCGACGCTCGAGGTCGATGTTGACCTCGCGGCGGCCCGGGAAGCGGGCGTCAAGCCCGGCGATGTCCGCCGCACCGCGGCCATCCTGCTGTCCGGCATCAACGTCGGCAGCCTCTTCGAGGAGCAGAAGGTCTTCGACGTCGTGGTCTGGGGCGCGCCGGAGCTGCGTCAGAACGTGACAGACGTTCTCGAGCTCCCGATCGAGACGCCGTCCGGGGACTCGATTCGCCTCGGAGACGTGGCCGACATCCGTCTCGCTCCGAACCCGACCGTGATCAGGCACGAGTCCGTTTCCCGGTACCTGGATGTCACAGCCAACGTCGAGGGGCGCAGCGTCGGCTCCGTGGTCAGTGACGTTGAACGCGGCATTGATGGCATCGAGTTCCCGCTCGAGTACCACGCCGCGATCGTCGATACCGATGAGGGGATCTCCCTCGCCCTTCTGGTGGGCATCATCGTCGCCGTCGCAGCCGGCGCGTTCTTGCTGCTGCAGGCCTGCTTCGGTAGCTGGCGGCTCGCCACGCTGGCGTTCCTCGTCTTTCCCCTCGGCCTGGCAGGCGGAGTATTGGCGGCACTCGCTGGGGGCGGCACGGTTTCGCTCGGCTCGATCATCGGGTTCTTCGCCGTGGGAGGGATCGCAGTGCGCACCGGCGTGCTCCTGATTCGTGACCTTCAACGCCTGGAGCGGGATGAGGGCCTCGCGTTTGGCCCCGAACTCGTTCTCCGCGGCACCCGCGAGCGCGTGGCACCGATTGTCCTGACCGCCGTGGCGACGATGGTCGCGCTCCTGCCAGTGCTGATTCGCGGCAGCATTCCCGGACAGGAGCTCATCCAACCGCTGGCCGTGGTGTTGCTCGGCGGCCTGGTCACGACGGTCCTGGTCAACCTTCTCGTCCTCCCGAGCTTCTATCTGCGCTTCGGGCGGAGCCCGGAGCCTGTATCGGCAGAGGAGGACTTGACTCAGAGACTCAAGCAACGCACGCAAGAGCTGGTCCCCGGGCACGAGACCGTCGCAAGGGCAGAGAGCGGAGATCCGGGTTCGTGAGCCAGGAGGACCTCGAGACGGTGATGGGAGGAGCGAAGATGCAGGACAGAAAAGCGTGGATCGTTCTCGTTGCGGGACTGCTCAGCGCGGGCCTGCTCCTTGCTGCCTGCGGCGGCTCGGAGACCCAAAAGGCCGAGCCGGCGGAGATCGAGGCGATCGAAGGGACCGAGCTCGTTCGCCTCACGTTGACTAAGAAGGCGGTCGAGCGGCTAGACGTCCAGACGGCGTCAGTCGAGGACAACGGCGGCCAGCTCACCATCCCCTACGCTGCGGTGCTCTACGAGCCGAATGGGTCGACCTGGGCCTACGCGAGTCCGGAAAGCCTCGTCTTCGTCCGCGAGCCCATCGTCGTCGAGCGCATCGACGGCGATGTGGCGGTCCTGTCGGACGGTCCGCCGCCCGGCACAGAGGTCGTCACCGTCGGCGTCGCCGAGCTCTGGGGCACCGAGCTCGGGATCGAGTAGTCACGTCTAAGGAGCGACTCGGGTCGAGATGCGCTGGATCATCGCGACAAGCCTGAAGTTCAAGTTCCTCGTTGCGGCAGCTGCTGCTGCACTCCTGGGCTTTGGCGCCATGCAGCTTCGAGACGCTCCGCTCGACGTCTTTCCCGAGTTCGCACCGCCCAAGGTCGAGATCCAGACGATCGCGGTCGGGCTCTCCGCCAACGAGGTCGAGGAGCTGGTCACGATTCCGCTCGAGCAGTCACTCGCCGGCATCGATGGGCTTGACGTGATTCGCTCGAAATCGGTGCCTCAGCTCTCGGACATCATCCTGATCTTCGACCGCGGCACCGACGTCCTGCACTCTAGACAGCTGGTGCAGGAACGGATCAACGGTGTGCGAGCGACGCTCC
>CAYTCZ010000264.1:0-2721 GCA_964436315.1 uncultured Gaiellales bacterium
TGCGGGCACCCTGGTCGACCTCGAGGCAGCCGCGGAGGGACTGCACCGGGCGGAGTCTGCCGTCGCTCGATCAGCCTGGGCAGAGGCATGGGGGCCAAGCCGCGTTGCGCTCCATATCGCGACCCGCGGCTTTCTGCCCGGCTTCGAGGCACCCTGGATCGAGAAGGAGCGCCGATCTCTCGAGGACATTCGGCTCCGGGCTCTCGAGTGCGTCGCTGCCACCGGTCTCGGGCTTGGCGGAGGAGAGCTCGCTGCCACACACCGCTCGGCCCGCGCCCTGATTGAGGCGGCGCCGCTTCGCGAGAGCGGCTATCGCCTCCTGATGCAGGCTCATGCTCGGCAGGGCAATGTCGCCGAGGCTCTCGTCGTCTATGACGGCCTGCGCGTTCGGCTTCGCGAAGAGCTCGGCATCGCACCCTCCGCTGTGACACAGGAGCTCCATCGCGAGCTGCTCGGAGCTAGCTCCTAACCGTCATCAGGGGCAGCGGAGGCACTCACCGCCACGCGGTGTGCCGGGCTGAAAACGATCAGGAGGTCGACGCGACGTCACGGCATACGGCGAGGTGAACGGGTTGGCTCGAACTTGGGGGGAATTCAGCAGGCTCGTCCTCGATCTCTGTCTCGGTCAGACCTCGCGTGGCACCGAACGAAGCCGCACGTCACGACGTTCAGATTCGCTGAGCTTCGAGTCAACCTGGAACCCGTCCCGAGGCCAGCTTGACCGAGACGGGCAAATCGAAGCCGTCCCCTGTCCGATGCTGTTCGAGAAGCTGCTCGAAGCGCGAGCGAATCTCGCGCAGCATGGGCTCGGGCTGGGCGAGGATCACCGGTGGCGTTCGTACCGCTCCGCCCATCAGACCCTCCCAGAGCTCATCGCCACTCGAGACGCGGTGGGTGAACGCGAGCGTCTCGACCCTGACATCAGCGAGCCCTGCCGAGTGGAGGAGGGCGGCGAATTCCAGCTCGTCGGCAAAGCGAAACGCCGGCGGTCCCTCGGGCAGGTCGGCGGGAGGCTTCGCTCCAGCCGAGATGATCGCGTCGTGCCAGATTCCGAGAAAGCGGCTCCGGCTCGGCTCGTCCCAAACCGTGAACGCCGCCCGTCCGCCCGCGGCGAGGATGCGGGTTGCCTCTGCAACAGCGCGCTCTGGTCGCCCGAGGTGGAGGAGGACAAAGCCGCCGACGACGGCGTCGAACGCGCGGTCTCGAAACGGGAGTTCCTCGGCATCGGCGCGCCGGAACTCACTCCCCGGATAGCGGGCGCGCGCCCGCTCGAGCATTGCCTCGGCGACGTCGATTCCAACGACCTGCGCGCCCCGCTCGGCGGCACATCCGGCGATCGTCCCTGGACCGGTGCCGATATCGAGCAGGCGGATGCCGGGGCCGACGGCGACCGCGTCGAGCAGGGCACCGGCCAACTTCGCGGTGACCTGCCCGGCGAGCTCGCAGTAGGTGGCGGCCTGCCGCTCCCAGCCCGCTGCCTCGAAGGCGTTGAACGCATCCGGATCGAGGCTCACCGGACCGCCCTAGAGCTCGTAGCAAGCCGGAACCGGCTCGAAACAAGAGTCACAGATGTCGCGAGGCAGTGAAGGCGACACATCTGGGACGAAGGCGATGGTGCGGTGAAAGCGTTGCTTTCGGCAGCTACGAGTCAGCTACTCCGCCTCGGTTGCGCTACCACGCGCATGTAGGGCAACGGCGCTTCCCAGCCGTCGGGGAACCGCTCCTTCGCCTCCTCGTCGGACACGGCCGCCAGGATCACGACGTCGTCGCCATCCTGCCAGTCGGCTGGGGTCGCCACCTTCTCGTTGGCGGTGAGCTGGAGCGAATCCAGGAGCCTCAGGACTTCGGCGAAGTTCCGGCCCGTGCTCATCGGGTAGGTGATCGTCGCCTTGATCTTCTTGTCAGGACCGATGATGAACACCGACCGAGCCGTCTGATTGTCCATCGGCGTTCGGCCCTCGGCCGTATCCCCAGCATCGGCCGGGAGCATGTCGTACTGCTTCACGACCTTGAGCTCCGGATCGCCGATGAGCGGATAGTTCACGGCGTGGCCCTGGGTCGCCTCGATGTCCTTAGACCACGAGACATGATCGCTAATCCCGTCAACGCTGATGCCCAGGACCTTGCAGTTACGTCGATCGAACTCCGGCTTCAACGCGGCGACTGACCCGAGCTCGGTCGTGCAGACAGGCGTGAAGTCCTTGGGGTGCGAGAAGAGGATCGCCCATCCGTCGCCGATCCAGTCGTGAAAGCTGATTTCGCCTTCCGTCGTCTCAGCGGTGAAATCAGGGGCTTCGTCATTGATTCGCAGCGTCATAAAAGTCCTCCCGTGGCGGTGTCGCGATCGTTCAGATCACTCGTGAGTCTGCCCTCGAGCAACGAGACGAGCAGCGACAGCTTGGGTTGGATGCGCCAGTGCAGGCGGATGTTGGCCAAGGCCGTTGTCACCTCACCTCCTTGCGGTCGCCGCCAATTGTGCCCGCCGAGGCTTGGGCAAAGATTGCCAAGACCTTGGCCTTTTCTTGACCGCGAGCAGAGTCGCGCTTGGCCAGCTTATCCGAGTGAGCTCATCGTGGGGTGATGGCGGGCTCACGCGGGGACAAAACGCTACCTCGCTAAATCTGCGATGTCGCAGAAGGCAGAAAGTGCGACTTGAGGGTCGGCCTACTATGGTCAGCCGCGATGGTGAAGAGCTCGGTCGAAGCAGGGCCCTGGCGCATC
>CAYTCZ010000265.1:0-2711 GCA_964436315.1 uncultured Gaiellales bacterium
TCTCTGTTCGGCCGGCAGAACTTCGGAATGGTGAACGACGGGTTCCGCCAGAACTTCCGACTCCTCTCTTTCGACGCGCGGGGCTACGGTCGTTCGGAGGCTCCCCTCGAGCCCTACACGGTCGAGGAGCGAGCGGACGACGGCGCGGCGCTCATGGACGCGCTTAGAATCGAACAGGCATTCGTCCACGGGACATCGATGGGCGGAATGGTTGCGATCGCCTTCACGGGGAAATACCCGGACAAGACCATCGCGGCGTGCGCCGACTGCGCGCTCGCCCGGTGTGACGTTCACCGGAAGACCCTGTTCCGCAGTTGGCGATCCATGGCCGAATCGATGCCGCTCGACGAGGTTTCGGACGCCATCACGATTCAAGCAGTGAGCGCGGACTTCGTTGAAGAGAACCCCGACATCTTCGACAACGTCCGCGCCATCGTGGGGAAGAACTCACTTCACACCATCCGGCAAGCCTGCTTGGCGATGGAGGAGATGGACATCGAAGCGCTCGCGCGATCGATCAAGCGACCTATCCTCTTCACGAACGGGACGCACGACATCATGACGCCGCCGCGGCTGGCAGCCTCGGGGTTCTCGGCGGCTGACATCGTCGAGACAATCCCTGATCACGCGCGTCTCTACGAGTTCCCAGACATCGGTCACGCACCTCTGCTCGAGCGTCCGGAAGAAGCGGTCCGGATCGTCACGGAGTTCTTCCAAGAAGCTCTCGTAACCGCTTGAGGACATACGACCACCTTGCGGGGCTCGAACTCCGTGTCGAAGCATGCGCCCTCGAGCGAAAAGAGCAGTCCGTCTCGAGCGGGTTCACCAGAGTCTCGACGACCGTCGTGCTCAGCGACGGCCGGCACGAGGGACGCGGCGAGGATGTCACCTACACGGCGGAGGACCATGATCGTTTCGCGATCCCTGAGCTTCGTGGCGGTTGGACTCTCGATGGGTTCTCCCGGGCCCTCGCGGGTGCTGAACTGTTCTCGGGCGGACCGCCCGAGCGCGAAGCCGACTGGAACTATCGTCGATGGGCGTTCGAGAGTGCCGCCCTCGACCTTGCGCTCCGTGCTGGCGGTGCGTCCCTCGGGGATGCACTGGGACGGGATTACCGTCCCGTGCGATTTGTCGTGTCCACTCGTCTCGATCCATTGCAATGGCTGGCCGTCGCCCCCGAACTCGAGTTCAAGCTCGATCCGACAAGCGACTGGAGCCGAGACGTCATGGACGAGCTCGCCGCGACGGGGAGAGTGCGCGTGCTCGATCTAAAAGCGCACTACGTGGGCACGATCGTCGCGCAGGACATCGATCTCGAGCTCTACCGGAATGTCGTTGAACTCTTTCCGGACGCCGTGATCGAGGACCCAGCGATCGTTCCCGAAACGATGCCTCTTCTCGAGAGCGCTCGCGATCGGCTCAGCTGGGATGCTCCGATCCACGGCGTCACGGACTGCGAGGCCCTCGAACTCCCGCCCCGCTGGCTAAACATCAAGCCGTCGCGTTTCGGATCCGTCTCGGAACTCCTCGACACACTCGACTGGGCAACCGCGAGGAACATCACGCTCTACGGAGGCGGACAGTTCGAACTCGGTGTCGGTCGGGCTCATATCCAGACACTGGCGAGCCTCTTCTACCCGGAGTCTCCGAACGACGTTGCGCCCGCGAGCTACAACGCCCCGACTCCTCGTCGCGGTCTTCCGCCAAGTCCACTGGTGCCCGGAGACCGGCCTTTCGGGCTCGACTTCCAGGGCGGCGAGACCTAGTAGGAGGTGCCCGTCTCCGACGCCACCGCGAGCGTGACACCGGCGCCTGGGATCTGCTTGACGTCGGCCGAAGGCGTGAGGAGCCGCTCTCGCGACATCAAGAAGAGCTCCGGGATCACCTCGGCCATCAAGACGCCGTTGGCAAAAACTCTCACGACCGCACTCTGAGAGACGACCACGGCGACAGCGCTCGTCTCCCTGCTGATAGACGCGGCCGCAGCATGGCGCGTCCCGAGGCCGGAGAGGAAGTTGCCGGGCACTCCAAGATCGACCTCCACGAACCGGCCGGCCGAAATGAACGTTCCGTCGTCGTCCACCAAGAAGGCGCCGTCGAGCTGCGCAAGCTCTTTCACCGTCTCTCGGAACTCCGGCGACTCGATGCGCAGCGCTTCACGTGGATGGCCGTAAAGGGGGTCGAGAAGCAACGGTCTCGATCGTTGGAATACCGCGTCTGCGTCGCCGACGACGAAGAGCGTTCCGATCTTTCGCCCCTCGCGGCCCTCGCGGGCGAGCTCGACGGCGAGCTCGATCACATCCTCGAGAACATCCTCTCGATCGCCGGGACAGCGCGCTCGCCTGCAGACCTCGCCGAAAATCGGTGCAGGGTTCATTGTGAAACGAGTTCCCTGTGAACTCATCATCCCAATATAGTTTCAACGTCTCCGGCTACCGTTTCGTTCCGGGTCGAGAGGGCTCTGTCGCAGCTCCCGCAGCAACGGTTAAACGACGACGACCTCGCAGGGAGGTCGTCGAAGGTAAGCTGCTGTGTTCTGCCGCGGGCCCGAAACTGACAGAGACTGCCGGGTTCAAGCCCGCGACGCCATTTGGCTGCACGGGGCCTGCTTACGCTGGTGCGCGCGAGGTGCGTGCAGGCCCGCCACCCCCTTGTATGTGCTCTAGCGGCCCGGGTGGAATCCGGGGAACCACTTGAGCTTCGCGAAGAAG
>CAYTCZ010000266.1:0-2683 GCA_964436315.1 uncultured Gaiellales bacterium
CCACAGGGATCGTTGCCGTTGGCGTGGAGTTCGGTTGGCGCCCCCGTGGTCTCGGTCGCGTCGAATGAGCCCAGGTAGTCGAGCGCGTGCTTGCCGCTGTGGACCGTGTCGTATCCGAAGATGAGCGTGTGCATTCCCGCTTCGACGCCGGTGATGGTCGTCCGGTACGGGATGAACTCGTCTTCTGCCCAGTGCGCCTTCTGCCCGTTTACGTTGCCGTTCACCCAGTTTTTGAATGTTTCGACAGCCGCCAGGTTCGACCCCTTGCACGGCTCGGGCGGGTCACCCACCCCGCCGTTCTGGCACTGGTCGAGTTTCGCCGCCGAGTCCGTGAACGACGTCGTCGCGCTCAGCGTCCCGGTCGAGGTCTGCTGAGTGGCCGTCGCCGAGTAGGTGGCGACAAACCAATTCGGAAGCGTGAAGCTGTTTGAGATAGAGCCGTCCGGCTGGGGGGGCACGTCTGCCTCATAACTCCAGGTCTGGCCACCTTCGTCGTCGACGACGATGTGGACCGACGCTCCCGAGGGGTCCCATCCGGTTCCCGTCAGCACGACGGTCTCGCCAGGCGCGTAATCGGGCTTATCGCTGGTTATCGTCGGGGTGGGCTCGCTTTCGCCCGACGCCTGGCCCCAAGCGAATGCCACCGCGAACATTGAGATGAAAAGGGTGGCAAGCGCCACGAGAACTCGACGGTCGGACCTCGCATGGCGGTTCATATGCCGGCGCATGTGCCCTCCCCGGGATCTGCTGAGTTCCAGATGCAAACGTTTTCGGGATTCATCGCGCAGAGTGCGGATTCCGTTCGAGTTGCCCGCGATTCTTTGAGCAATCGGTTCCGGGCGGTATCCCCCGTCTGACCCGTCTTGCGTTCACGGGCATGAACGGGTTGCTCGAATCTCGCCCCGGGCGATACTCGAAATTCGATTTTCCGAATCCGCTGGGTTGGCGGGCCGGCCGCCTCAGCCGCGGCGAAGGGCGGCCACCCGCTCGCCGAAGACGCGCCAGCGCCGCTCGTGTCGTGGACGAGAGCGGCCGATTCGACCAGCAGGTTGGCGGCCCGGTCGGGGAGCTCGGAGACGGAGTGAGATAGCCCGGATTGCTCCGCTCCTGCCGCATGTCCTCGCGCAGCACGCATCCCGCATGGCCACGACGGGCCGGCTGCTCTTCCGTCGATCCGAACTCGACGAGTGGGTCGAGAGCGGGGGGAAGCGCCCATGACCGCTGCCGGCGTGTTGCCCATGCGTTGCCCACCAGGCCTACACTCAGGCATGACTAACGGCCTATAAAGCCGTTTACACCGGTTCGATTCCGGTAGGCGCCTTCCCCGAAAGTCGGGGTTCCCGCTTCTCCATGGGTTTGACCGTTCTCGGCCCGAACCGATTGAACCCGGCTGAAACCGGTTATGGCCCGGCAGGACTGGCGCACGGCTGGCGCACCAGTCCGCAAATGGGACGTCCCGAGCAGCGCGGTCGGTAATAAGGTCGGGACATGCTCGTCAGCAGCCAGGAAACCTGCCCGCTGCCCGAGCATCCGGTGCTGGCCGAGCTGGCGAGCACCCTCAATCAAGTTGGCGCCTGGGGCCAGGTGATCGATCGCGAGTACCGACTCGTCTACATGACCGACGACTTCCGGCTCTCCATGGGCGGCTACGCGGAGATGGTGCCGGTGCCGCTCGGTGCCTACCTCGTCGGATCCGAATACATCGACGCCATGCTCAGCTGGCCCGGCATCGGCTGGAGCCTCGACACGGCGCGTGAGATCTTCTCCGCGCTGGGACCCTGGGCGCTCGCCGATGCGCCGGGAGGCCGGGAGGAACTGCGCGAGCTCGTCGACCCACGGCTCCGCGACCTCGTCGACGCGCTCTCACCGGCACAGGATTCGACGGCGCTCTCCTACGTGGTTTCCGGTTCGATGATTGGCGAGACATACGATTTCAAGCAGCTCGCGGAGCGCATCCACGACTCGCAGGGGCAGTTCGTCGGGGCCGTGAATCAGTCGATGATGACGGTGGGCATGGCGACGCTCGGGGCGCTGGCTTCGATCGGGGATCTGGGCCACTTCGAGCGAATGATGGGCGTCGCCAAGGCAGGGCGGCGCCCGGCGGCGATCCTGTTCGCCGACCTCGAGGGCTCCTCGGCGGTGGCGCGCCGCCTCCCCACGGCGGGCTACTTTAATTTCGGCCGCCGCCTCGCGCGCGCCGCGGACCAGTGCGTGATCGACGCGGACGGCCTGGTCGGCAGACACGTCGGCGATGGGTTCGTGGCGTTCTTCCTGGCCGAGACGGCCGGGTCGGAATCCACCGCTGCGCGAAACTGCATAACCGCCGCCCGCTCACTGAGGAACGCGATCGCCGAGGTGGCGGCCCGCTGCGAGCTAGCTCCCGAGGATCTGGTCATGCGCTTCGGCCTGCACTGGGGCTCGAACCTCTACGTAGGCAACGTCTCGACCGCGGGGCGCTCGGAGGTCACGGCGCTCGGCGATCAGGTCAACGAAGCCTCCCGGATCGAAGCCTGCGCGAGCGGCGGTCACGCCCTCGCCTCGAAGGAGCTGATCGAACGGCTCGACCCCGAGGACGCCGCCGGCCTCGACCTCGACCCCGACCACGTCACCTACACGGCGCTCGGGGACCTCGAGACCGCGACCGAGAAGGCCCGCCGCGACGCTCCGACGATCCCCGTCTGCG
>CAYTCZ010000267.1:0-2637 GCA_964436315.1 uncultured Gaiellales bacterium
GTCGTTCGTCCCTGCCTCCGCCCCCGAGGCGGCCAGCCGCTGGCCGAAGATCTCGAACTCGTTGTCGACCAGCGGGCCGGTATCGTCGTCGCCCCACCAGGCGACCAGGTACTCGTTGGCCTGACCGTTGTAGGCGACCGTAGGGTCTTGCGCAATGAAGTCCACATTTCCGTCCGGGCCCATGTCGGAGATGCGGAAGTCGTTCGTCCCCGCCTCGGCGCCCGAGGGGGAGAGGCGCTGTCCGAAGATCTCGAACTCGTTGTCGACGAGCGGCGACGTATCGTCGTCGCCCCACCAGGTGACCAGGTACTCGTTGGCCTGGCCGTTGTAGGCGACCGCCGGCGCGTGCCCGGTGAAGCTCACATTCCCGTCCGGACCCATGTCGGAGATGCGGAAGTCGTTCGCCCCGAGTTCGACTCCGGAGGGGGAGAGCCGCTGTCCGAAGATCTCGAATTCCTGATCGACGAGCGGGCCGGTATCGTCGTCGCCCCACCAGGTGACCAGGTACTCGTTCGCCTGGCCGTTGTAGGCGACCGCCGGGTCGGCGGCGCGGAAGCCTGTGCTCCCGTCCGGGCCCATGTCGGAGAGGCGGAAGCTCCCCCCGAGCGGGTTGCCGGTCGCATCGAGCAGGCGACCCCAGATCTCGAACTCGTTCGGGGTGGAATTCGAGCCGCTCCAGACGACCAGGTACTGGTTCGCCTGGCTGTTGTAGGCGACCGCCGGGTCGAAGGCGACGAAGCCCGCGTTGCCGTCCGGGCCCATCTGCGAGACGCGAAACTGCGTCCCGATCGGGAGCGTCGCCTGGGCCGGCAGCGCCAGGATGAGCGCGATCAGCAGACTCACCCCGAGCGTGAGCCCGAGCTGCGTGCGAGGGCGCACCGGGCAAGGCTACGAGATTGCGTCAGAAGATGCAACTGGCTGAGATGGAGAGCAGGTAAAGCGTGCGCGCGCAGAGTCCAGACACTCCAAGGGGGCCGACCGGGGGTCGCCGATCAGTTCAGGCGGCAGAGCGGACCGTTCGCTCCAGACCGTGAGCCACTCGGCGGCTCCGGCCGTGACGGCTGCTGCCCGAACCGGGGCCTCGCTCCGGCGCGCCCAAGACGCACGTCACGTCAGCGAGGGCAGCCTCGACCACGATGTGACGGTAGTCGCAGGTGTCCGGAGGGTGTCTGGCGATGTCCGGCATCAAACCAGACACCCACAAAGCCCATGGTCGAGCGGGAAACGGCGCAAATCGCCGAGTGTCTGAGTGTCCGGCAATTCGCCCAGAAACGGATACCGAGGTTCGACTGCTCAAGGTGGCTGAGGCACGCGAAGAGGCGGTTCCGACACGACCGACGGGAGATCCCGCCCGACGTTGCTTTCGGACTGTCCGAAGAGGCAGGCGAGCTTGACGCTTCCTGTTGCGCTGAGGAGCCGCCTCGACGCGAGTCTCCTCAGGCCCAGGACCGTCGAGGTCATCAGCTCCTCGACAGGATTCGGGCAACCTCGTCGCGCGCCGGCAGACGGATCGGTCTGCCCTCTTCGTCCACGACGCCGCCGCCCGGCTCTGCTCGGCCGATGATCGACCCTCGATATCCATGCGAGGTGAGCTCGGACAGGGCGTCCTCTGCGTCGCCTGGAGCGAATGCGGCGAGAAGAGTGCCTGAGGCCAAGGTGGCCCAAGGATCGGCTCTCAAGGTACGACACACGTCGACCGCCGGCTGATACCAGAGGATGGCGGCGCGATCGATGCGAAGCCGGAGGCCCGATACTCGGGCCATTTCATGCAATCCAGCGGCAAGGCCACCCTCCGTCGGGTCATGGAGCGAATGGGCGCCCAGGTTCGCTGCGATGAGCGCCGGCTCGACGATCGAGAGTCCGGGGCGGTGGCGTCCTGCTCGTGCCTGCTCCACGACGACGAGATCCAGGCTGCCAAGTAGCTCCGCGGCTTCGTGGGCAAGCACTGCGCCACCCTCGAGCGGCGCTGGGCCCACCTGAAGAATGCGATCGCCCTGTCGAGCGTCCTTGGTGGCGATCGGCAACCCGCTCTCGATCACCCCGAGCATCTGGCCAACCACCACCGGGACGGTCACGGCCTCCGTGACCTCGGCGTGGCCGCCGACCAAGCTGGCTCCGATGCGGCCCAATGCGTCTTTCATGCCGTCGAAGATCTCGGTAACGACGCCGGCATCGGTCTCCAAGGGAACAAGAACTGTGGCAAGAAACCATCGGGGACGGGCACCGGTCACCGCGACGTCGTTGGCGTTGACGACCACCGCGAGTTCCCCGATGGCGTCCGAGGTAAGCGTCACCGGGTCCGTCGCTGCCACGAGAGCACCGCGGGGTATGTCGATGACGGCGGCGTCTTCTCCGAACTCTGGACCGAGGCGAACCTCGGGCGGAGGGGGGCCGAGGTCTCGGAATAGACGGGCGAGCTGGTCTTGGGGCAGCTTGCCGGGAAGAAGCGAGTCACCTGACACGACGACCCGCCAACCCGACTAGGGCCAGCGCGGGGATGCGAACCAGGCTCGCGCAACTGGCCTCACCGGGAACTATCCGTATCGGAGTCTTCTGCCCTGGCATGAAACCGGCATTGTCGTGCGCACGCGCCTTCTCTGCTTCACGCCCAGAGCACGCCCGAGGCCGGATGTCGCA
>CAYTCZ010000268.1:0-2520 GCA_964436315.1 uncultured Gaiellales bacterium
TACACTCCCGGTCACCGTCAGGAGAGTCGCCCCAAGTCGAACAGCAGCAAGGTGAAAGCTGTTCCGCGTACGGGTCGAGTCCTCGACGAACAGATTTGTTATCGTCCGACCCGAGAGGAGTGTGCCGAATTCCGGCTCTTTTCTTCGGGATGCGGCGCGAAAGGCCTCTGCCGTGCGGAAGATTGTGAGAATATCGGAGCTCTCGAGGGCCTCGATACCGGTGAGATTCTTTACCGACAGGTTTCCGAGCTGCATTCCGCTTTCAGTTCCGGATTGAGGATCTGAGTTGGTCGGGAAGATACGATTCATGGGAGGTTGTGAGCGTTGGAATATGTAGCCCACCTGAAGTATCGGGCAAAAAGAAGAGGCCGCCCGGATACTTCCGGACGGCCTCGCGACTCGGACAGGTCCCTGATCTGGTTCCCGTCCATCGAATTACCTGGTTCCTCTACTTCCGGATCTGCATCCGGCTCTCGAGGACCTCGTTACCTGCGCGAAGCATCACCTGGTACGAGCCGCTCGGCAGGTCATCGGCAACGATCGTCGCCGTCGACTCGCCTGTAGCGATGTAGCTCGCGACGACTGCGCCACGAGTGTCGATCACTTCGACGACTCCCTCGACTCCGCGAGGCAGACGCCATGTGATCTCGCCCGAGCCGGTGATCACGTTCGGGGTCACCGCCAGATCAAGCGATCCGGCTGCGCCTCCACGGATCTCCACCACCCGGCGCGAGACGATCTCTTCGGTCCCGTCGAGCTCCTCGCTCACCAGACGGTACTCGTAGACCGCACCGCTGCGGATGCTCGCGTCGACAAGGCTGTACGTCGAGCCGCTCGTCGCATCACCCTCGGCGATGCGCTCGCCGATCCGGCTGACCGATCCGTACTCCTCGCCGGCGACGCCGTCGAGGATCTCCACGCGCTCGATCGACATCTTCACGACATCGATCTCTGCACTCGTCTCCCAGCGCAGGTCAACCGTCTCGCGGCTCGTCTGCGTTGCCTGGAAGTCGACCAGCTCGACCGGAAGGACCGTGCCGTACTGATCCAGGAAGTCGATCGCTCCGAGGATCACGCGCTGCACACCGGAGCGGTCTGCTTCCGGTGCGAAGCGACCCCAGTGACGGATGTCGATCGCGTAGTAGACCGACGCACGCGTCAGGTCTGCGGCTGTCATGCCGGCTACCGAGTCCATGCCGGTGTGCTCGACATACCAGTGCGTTCCCTGTGCGACGCCCTCGCCTCCCGTGGCGCGAAGCACCGACGGATACGGGCCAAGGTCGTTCGCTACACCGGTCGCACGTACCACCTCGAAGCGGTTCGGCGTGATACGGATGCCCTGGACACGACGGTCGTCGTAGAGGGCCGGGTTCGTGTTCCCGCGGTAGTCCGCGCGGAGGTAGTCCTCCACGAACTGACGGTCAGCGATCATGCCGTTGGAGGCATCGAGCGTTGCGTCATGGATTCGTGCGACTTCCTGACCCGTGATGAACAGGCCGGCGCGTCGCCACTCGTTCCATGCATCCTGCTGCTCCTTGATCGCCCAGCGCTCCTCCGGTAGAAGTCCCTCGGACTCCTCTCCCTGCATCCACATCACCGAGCTCCACGACGTGAAGTCCAGTGCGTACTGCGGCCAGTTGTCGCGCTCGAAGACGTCGTAGCTGAAGTCGCTCTGTCCACCTACCGTGCCACTGCGATCCCAGCGGATCGCCGTCAGGCCGGCAAGGACGGAGTCGGCGTTCAGCTTGTTGCCGAGGTCGATCTGGTCGACGATCGTCGAAGCATCGACACCAGGCATGTAGTCCTCGACTGAGACGATCGACTCGGTCGTCGCACGCTGCACGTAGAACCGGGTTGCCTTCTCGAAGCGGTTGTTCGCGAAGTTGTCGTCATCACCGAGGATGATCGTGAACCGGTAGATCGGTGTCACGTTCGTCGACATCGTTCCAAACGTTGCGTCGTTCATGCCGAGCTCGCCGAGCGTGCTCGGGGTGAACGTACCCATCGAGACATCGGTCGCCTCTCCGGCGTCGATGTTCGCCGTCTGTGACAGCGTCGTCGTCGGGATCCAGCTCGATCCGTTCCAGTAACTCGCCTGAACGGTCACCAGGACGTTCGTCCGCGGAAGACCGCCGATGTTACGGATACGGGCCGTCACGTCGACCGACGAGTCGCTCATCACGTACTCCGCGTCGCTGAAGAGACCGGTCGTCGCACGGTAGCCGAACGGTCCGATCACGTTCTCCGCGACGAGGTCGTTGTTCTGAATCGCACCGAAGAACTCATCTGCCCCGATATCAAAGCGTCCATTGATTGCCGCCTGTCCCCGTGGATCCCCGTCCACGTCCTCAGTAAGCCCTTCTATCCGGGTACCCCGGTTCCCGATGAGCGATCGCGACAGGTCGGGTCGAATCCGTAGGTCAGTCCCCTCCGGTTCGATGGACGAAAACTCTCCGGTAATGTCACCGACAAGCGAGTTCATGTCCATACCGGTCAGGTACTGCCACTGCTGCAGGTTGT
>CAYTCZ010000269.1:0-2497 GCA_964436315.1 uncultured Gaiellales bacterium
CTGATTTCGTCCTCGGACGTTCCGAGATCGACATTGCCGTCCTCACGCTCGACGAGCCCGTCGAGCATGGCGACTACGCGAGCTTGCCAAGCCTGGGGATGCTCGAGGATCTCCAGAACGGGAATGAAAGGAGGCAGCAGAACTTCGAGGTGGTCGGGTACGGGTCCCCCGGGACAGCTCCGGTACCCGGGTTCGGTTTGATGCCGATGTTTCCGGACATGAGGCGGAGCACTACTGCCGAGATGAACGGATGCATCTATCCAGGCTCGGCCCACAAGGGGGACGCGACGGTGAGTTCCCTCTTGAAGCTCAGCGCTGCCCCTGGCCGGGGAGGGGGCGTGTGTTTCGGTGACTCGGGAGGACCGAATTTCCTCGGCGAAACGAACGTCCTCGCAGCGATCACGGTGGCCGGAACGAGGAACTGCACCGGTATCTACGGGGCCCTGCGACTCGACACCGAGCCGATCCAGAGCTTTCTCGCCCCGTTTCTCGCGGGTCCGGGCGCATAGTCGATAAACGGTCTCGTTAGATTCCGCGCCAGAGGGCTGACGCGCTCCGGCGGTGACGGACCGAAGGGGTTTCCTAGGATGCCCGAACTCGACGGAGGGGGAATTCATGAAGCTGCGTGGTCTTGGCGGCTTGTTAGTGATCGTCGTTCTGGCTGTTGCCGCAGCATGTGGTGAGGACGATGAGGCCTCTCAGGAGGAGACAGTCGACAACCTGTGTGGAAGCCTGGTTGAAGCCGGAGAGGCGCTGGCTGGATTCGTCAGCCTCGATCCGGCGACAGCGACGAAGGAAGACGTGCAGAACGTGGTCGACGAAGCGCAGAGTGCAATGGACGACGCTCGAGACGCAGCGCAGGACCTGGACGAGGCCAACACGGATGCTCTCGAATCGAGTTTCGACGAGTTGCGAACAGCCGTCGAGGATCTGCCTGATGACACGACACTCGAGGAGGGGCGTGCCTTGCTCCACCATCGCTTATCGCGATCGCGGATGAGGTAGAGGCAATCGGAGATCAGAGTTGCGCGGACTTCGTTCCGCCCGACGAGGGGTAACCACACTCACCGTCCGGCCCTGAGAGCCGCGCGGGCTGCGTGGTAACCGCAAATTCCATGGACGCCGCCGCCGGGTGGAGTTGACGACGAGCAGAGGTACAGACCCCGGATTGGGGTGCTGTAGGGCACTCGGCGGGCGATAGGTCGAGTGAAAAGTTGACCGAGGTCTTGGGCGCCACCGTTGATGTCGCCGCCGACGTAGTTGGCGTTGTACCGCTCGAACGCCCCGGGGCCCATCGCGTGCCGCCCGATGATCAGCTCGCGAAAGCCCGGAGCGAACCGCTCGATCTGAGCTTCGATTTGCTCCGTCATGTCAACCGGAGATCCGCTCGGAACGTGGCAGTAGGCCCAGACGGTGTGCTTCCCCTCCGGTGCCCGTGAAGGGTCGAACAGGCTCTGCTGAGCGAGGAGGACGAACGGTCGATCCGGATGCTTGCCCTCTGCGGTGGCTCGCTCCGCGAGTTCGATCTCGTCGAGCGTGCCGCCGATGTGGACGGTGCCGGCGCGCGAGCAATCGGCGGCGGTCCATGGGATCGGGCCGTCGAGCGCTAGATCGAGCTTGAACACACCGGGCCCGTACCGGTAGCGGCTGAGGCGGGATTGATAGCGGGGCGGGAGCTGCGAGCGACCAAGTCGCTGCAGCTGACGGGGTGTCACGTCCAGCAGCCGGAGTTCGGACGGGTCGAGTTCGTCGAGATCCTGGACCCTCCGGCCCGTCTCAATCTCGGCTCCGAGTTCTCGGAGGTAGGAACCGAGGCTTTCGGCGATCGCCTGCGATCCACCCGCCGGAAACGGCCATCCGTACACGTGCCCGAGCGAGCCGAGCACGAGGGCGAACGAGGCCGTGGCCGGCTTGCGAAGCGGAAGGATCGAATGGGCCGCAAGCCCCGCAAACAACGCTTGCGCTTGCTTGGTGTCGAACCGGCTTCGCGCCAGTCCATAGGCCGACCGCAGTCCGAGAGAGCCGAACCGGGCGAGCGTCGCCGGATGACGTGGAACTCGTAAAGGTCCGAGGAGATCGAGTTCTAGCTGCTCCCACGACTCCACGGGGGGACGCATGAGTTTCGTGTAGGCCGCCGAGTCATGAGCCAGGCCGGCGGCGGTCTCGTCGACAGAACGGTGGAGGAGAACCACGCTCCCGCCGTCGAGCGGGTGGGCGAGGGGGACCTCAGGGTGGATCCACTCGAGTCCGTGCTCCCTCAGCGGGAGGCTGCGGAAAAACGGTGAGCCGATTCCCAGCGGATGAACGGCGGAGCAGACGTCGTGTCTAAAGCCTGGAAGGGTGAGTTCGGCGGTTCGCGTCCCGCCCCCGATCGTCTCGGCCGACTCCAAGATGCGCACCGATCGCCCCGTTCGGGCCAACTCGATCGCAGCTGACAGGCCGTTTGGGCCGGAACCGACGACGATCGCATCGGGCATGAAGCAGACGCTATCCGCCG
>CAYTCZ010000270.1:0-2440 GCA_964436315.1 uncultured Gaiellales bacterium
CGGCCGTCTTCGTCAGCGTCATCATGGCTCAGATCCTTCCTGTCGCTTGCGCATTCGGCACAGAGGCGACCGTAGCAGCGGCTTGCGTTCGGCTTTCGGCCGCAGTTGCCCGCCTGCTCGCCGGTCGGGTGGCCCCTCTCGCCACCCTCAAATTGCTCAACCACGCTGCCGCTCGCCGGTCGACGAGCAGCACAAGCGTGCCCGCACAGCCGGGCGAGCTTCACGAACTCCTAACAGAGGGCACCGGCAGACGACCGACGGGCGGCGCTTGCACGTCTTCCGGGAGCAGCGAGGTCGCTGTGGCCGTCCCGGAATCGGACTGGCCGACCTCTACGGATCGGCGGTAACTGGGCCGTCCCCTAGTACGGGCGGGATCAGCGCTCCTGCCTCGGAGCTCACGGTGACGTGGATCGCGCCTGGCTCTCGAACCCAGGCGATGAGGGCGAGTGCCTCCAGCCGTTCGAGCAGGTGCTGGAAGGCAGTCGCCTGCGCGGGCGAGCCGTAGTCGCGCTTGATGTCGAATGTGTAGCCGGTCGTATGCAGGGAGTAGTCCGCGGTCGCTTCGGGGTTCCGGTCGCGAAGGAGGGTCTGGTAGTCCTCGTCGTGGACGGTGCTCGTGACGATGAGCGGCGTCTCGTCGCCGCCGAGCTCGTGCACCTGGTCGGCGAGGTAGAGGAGCAGCGCGAGCGCCTCGGGACGCAGTCCACGATAGAGGCTGCGCCTCTCGTCAAGAAGCGCTGCGAGTTCGCCCATGCGGCGATCGACCCGGATGGGGGAATCAGGGTCCGTGGGAAGCTCGCGAAGCGTCCCATCCTCCCAGGCGCGGGCGAGTTCGCCCGGGGTGACAAAGCGCTCGCTGGTCTCAGGCGGATGGAGCACCTCCTCGGCCGAGGCTTTGGCGCGGTGGAGGCGGATCAGCTCGCGGAGCTGCCCGCGATCCTCTCGGTACAGGCGCATGATCTCCCTGGCGGCCAGCACCTTCCAGTAGTAGTTGCGAGAGTCGTCTCCCAGCTGGCGCAGACCGAGCCATGCCTCAGCGTGCTGTCTCGGAGAGGCTTCGAAGTACACCTGTGCGTACGAGAGCTCCCCCTCGTTCACGATCGCGGCGATCGTCTGGCTTGCCGAGGCATCGGTGAACGTACGGAGGAGGCTCTCGAGGTTGCCGATCCCCATGTGGTAGGAGACAAGCGCGAGATCCTCGCGCCCGAACCGCTCGTGTGCGAGGGTCAGGTAGCTGACCGTGCCGGCGAGTGCCTGCGCCGGGTCGAAGCGTGGATCGACGCGCCGCCGAGCCTGGCGCAGGCGTGCTTCGCGCTTCGGCTCTCCTCGGCGGACGGCTCCCCTGATCTTGCGGCTGAGCTCACGGCTCTGCTCGAGATCGATCGCCATTCCGAGTAGCCTGATGCCCGTCTCGGCGACGATCTGCGTCAGCCCCGCGGCGGCGGCCGGGTCGGCGCCGGCGATCACCTCGGGACGGCCCCCACTCTCGAGGAAGACCACCGCCTCGACCAGGTCGGCGTCGAAGACGCTACCCGCTACCACCTGTTCGATGAGCGGTTTGAACTCGGCAGTCCGGCGCGCCGATCGCAGCACCCCGCCGGGACTCTTGGCGTAGAGGACGTGGCTGAGGCCGAAGGCCGCACGTTCCTCGAATTCTGCTTGTCGCTCGGGAGCGAAGACGAGCGGGACGGTCGACGCGGAGTCTTCTTCGACCTCCTCCGGCTTGGCCGGCTCGCGTGGCAGGAGGTTGTCAGCTTCTGGAGTCGGAGACGGCGCGACCGTTTCCGTCACTCGGGCCTCGCCTTCCTCCTCGGCAGGGGCACCACCCACGCGGGAAATACCGAGCGCAGCGAGCGCTCCGATGGCGAGGACGAGGATGGCGACGAGCAGCCAGCGCCACCAGGAGCGCCGGCGCCGATGAAGCGACTGGCTGTGGCGGTAGATTGTCCTACCGTGCCAGATTCACAGGACGCGCACATGGCTCGTGCTGGTCGGCGCGGGTTGGTTGACGAGGACGCGTGAGATCGTACGCTCGCAGCCGCGTCGTGCCACCGTCAGCTGACTCCGGAGGAGGCCGGACGCTCCTCTCAGGGCGATTCTCCGCGGCACGCCCTGTTCTCAAGGAGAGCTATCGTCGCGCTCATGCTCCTCCTCTGTGGCATGCCTTCCGGCAGCGCCAAGTCCAGCGGCGCTCAGTAAGTGGGGTTGCTGGGCGCAGGCTTCCCCTATCTCACTTCGCCGCTCGCCTCTTCACGAGCGTGAGCCTGTAGTCGACCAGCGGCCCCTTCGTTAGCCGGAGGGCAAGACTGTGCCAGCCCTGTCGCCTCGCCCGGTAGTTGAGCAACGGCGCGCGTCGGCTCCTCGTCTTCTCGGCCGGACGAACCGCGTCGGCGGGCTTGCGGGCCCGCGCCGCCTTCGTGACTGCACCGTTCGCAATTGT
>CAYTCZ010000271.1:0-2379 GCA_964436315.1 uncultured Gaiellales bacterium
GGGCGAGCAGGTACCAGCTCCAGGAAAGGGCCTGTGCCGTCGTCTCGTGGCCGGCGAGCAGTGGGACCGTCGTCGCGCCGCTGCTGGCCGCGGACACCCCAAGGCTGACCGCGGGTGGTCGCCGTCAGCTCAGCGCCAAGACCGAGCTTCCGTAAAACGCGCCGCTGGGCGGCTGAAGAAGACCGGTCGCGGCTGGCAATGAGCCTAGGGGCGCTCTTTGTCGCCCTTTCTGCCTTCTGCGACAACGGTCGTGAGCCATCGATACGGCCTGCGGTGCAGGTCGCGCATGAAGCCGTTTGTCCTCCACTTCCCCGTACCTTGTAGGAGTGCGCCGAAAACGCAGCCTGAACAGACGGACGCTTGCCGCGCTAGTCGGCATCGCCGTCCTCACCGGCCTGCTCGGCGCCGGTATCGGGCTCGCTCGGGGCGGAGGCGAGACAATCCCGCCGTCGGTCGCGATCGAGGGCGTGGCGGTCGGTGGACTCACGATCGAGGAGGCCGAAGACCTCCTCGAGGGGACGGTCAGCGAGGCGGCCGCCCAAACCGTCGTTCTCAGCGGTGCCGAGCAGGAGATCGAGGTGAGCTGGGCGGAGCTCGGGCTCGAGGCGAACGTCGAGCAGGCAATCGCCGAAGCACGGGGTGCGCGCGGGGCGATCTCCCGACTATTCGCGAGGCTCGGACTCAATGAGACGGTCGAGATCCCGCTCTCATACCGGCTTGATCCGCAGACGGTCGCCGTCTTCGCCGAGACCCTCGAGCGCCAGCTCACGCGAGCGCCGCGCTCGGCTCAGCTCGCACTGACGAGCGGCCGAGTGATCCTCATACCGGCGAGCGAGGGCAGAGCCCTCGACACCGAGGCGCTTCGCGATGCCCTGCTCGCGCTCGAGCGGCGGATCGCGCTGCCGCTGGCGACTCTCGAGCCGGCGATTCCGACCGAGGCGGCCCAGACCGCGAAGGCCATTGCCGCGAAGCTCCTGACCGATCCACCCACGATCGTCCACCGAGAGGCGAGCTTTCGGCCATCGGCGGGGCTGATCGCGAGCGCACTCTCGCTCGAGGCAAACGGCCGGGGCTACGACGTTTCGCTTCGTCCGAAGCTTCTGGCCGGGCCGCTTCAGCGGGCCTTCGCCGACTACCGCCGCCCGTCGAGGAACGCCCGCTTCGCTGTCGACGGTGAGACAGTCTCGGTACTCGCGGGCGCCGCGGGCCGGGATGTCGCCGTCAACCAGACGGTCGCCGCCATCCTCCGCCATTTCGATGCCGAACGGATCAAAGCGCGCTTCCGACGGGTCGAGCCCAAGCGAACGACCGCGGAGGCGAAGGCGATGAGGATTCGCGAGCCGATCGCCGAGTTCACGACGCCCTATACCTGCTGTCCGCCGCGCGTCACCAACATCCAGCGGGCTGCCCAGATCCTCGATGGCCAAGTCATCGAAGCCGGAGCGACGTTCTCGCTGAACGAGGCGCTTGGGCGGCGGACGCGGAAACGGGGCTTCGTTCCCGCCCCGATGATCGACGGGGAGGGTCGGCTCGTCGATGCGGTCGGCGGCGGGGTCAGCCAAGTAGCAACGACGGTCTTCAACGCGGCTTTCTTCGCCGGCCTCGAGTTGATCCAGCACACCCCCCATACCTTCTACATCTCCCGCTACCCGATGGGACGGGAGGCGACCGTCTCCTGGGGTGGCCCCGAGCTCGTCTTTCGAAACGACTGGCCGGCGGCGATCCTGATCACGGCCTTCGCCGATACGAATGGGATCACGATCCGCTTCTACTCCTCCTTGCTCGACCGACGCATCGAGACCGAGACCGGCGAGCCCTACGACCAGAAGGCGGCCACGATCCGCACAGTCACGAATCCCGCGCTCCCGCCGGGCACACAGGTGGTCGTCCAGCAGGGTGGGATCCCCGGCTTTCGGGTCGACTACACGCGCAGGGTCTACAAGGGCGAGCAGCTTCGGCGAGACGAGCGGACCACGGTCACCTACGAGCCCGAGGACACCTTCGTCGAGGTCGGCCCGTCCACGTAGCTCCCTCGCAGGGCCCTCGGGATCGGAGACGAGCACGGGGAACAGCTCGAGAACCGGTGGACCGGCACTCGCCGTGCCCCGACGATCCCGTCGCAGAAGGCAGAAAGAGACGACAGCCACCATAGCGTGTGACGTTCGGTGTCACGGGATCCACCGACTCGAAAAATCATGATTTTCGGCGAGCCCTGCTCGTCCACGATCCTTTGCCTGACCAATGTCCGGCCCTTCTGCTGATCCGTCAGGAGGGAACGGTCTCAGCCGGGCGGCCCGAGCCGCAGCGAGACGAGCCGACGGCCCGAGTTGCCGCCGGGAACTGCCGCGGCTATCTCGGTCAGTGGCCCCGGAAGCTCGG
>CAYTCZ010000272.1:0-2375 GCA_964436315.1 uncultured Gaiellales bacterium
GCGCGGCCTGGAGACACAGGGTTCATTGTGAAACGAGTTCTTAGACTGCTGCTGTGATCGTTCACGCGTTCGGCGAGAGTGCGCCTTTCTCGATCGGGATCGAGGAAGAGCTCTTCGTACTCGATGCCGAACTGCTCGAACCCGCGGACATTCCGGCCGATGTGCTGGACGGAACTCGAATCAAAGCCGAGCTCTTCGCCTCTCTCGTCGAGCTGGCTACGGGTGTCTGCTCGAGCGCTTCGGAGGCCCAGGCTGAGCTTCGCGCTCTTCGCGCCGAGATCGGTCGACGGCTCGCACCACACGGGTTGGTTGTCGCGGCCTCGAGCACGTGGCCGCTGGGCGATCCGGTCAATCAGGCGATCACTGACGACGACGGTTTCCGGGCGTTCGTTGAATACGCAGGCTCGACGGCGCGTCGCCAGTACTGCTGCGGCCTTCACGTCCACATTGGCGTTGAGAGTCCAGCCGACTGCCACGAGGCCCTGGAGCGAGTTCTTCCGTGGCTGCCTCTCCTGCTGGCGATTTCGGCGAATTCCCCATACCTCAACGGAGTAGAGACCGGACTCGCCTCAACGAGGGCCGAACTCCTCACGCTCTTGCCACGGAGCGCGGCGCCGCCGGCGTTTGCGTCGTACGAGGAGTGGGAACGGTTCGCCGAGCGGATCGTTGCGCTCGGTCTGGCTGATTCATACACGAGAATCTGGTGGGACATCCGCCCACATCCTCGCTTCGGGACGCTCGAGATTCGGATGCCTGATCAGCCGACCGATCTCGATGCAACGGCCGGGCTCGGCGCCCTGGTACAGGCGCTCGTTGCGTCTCCTGACATTGCGGGAAACGCTGACCGCGGGATCTACGCACAGAATCGATGGACCGCCCTCAGGTTTGGCCGCGCTGGAAAACTCATTCATCCGATCACTCTCGAGTTAGTATCAACTTCCGACCTCTTCGAAGAGCTGCTCGAGTTGGTCGAACCGGCCGCGTACTCCCTGGGCTGTATGTCGTTCGTCGAGCGACTTCGAGAGCACGATGGCGCTCGGTCGCAACTCAGTATCGGACGAACGGAGGGTGTTCTGCCCCTCGCCGAACGACTGGTCTCCCTGACCGGCGCCGCTCCGACTACGATCGGTGACGATGGCTCTCAGCAGTGAAACGGTCCACGTATCCGGAATTCGCTGCGAGCGGTGTGTCCTTCGTCTTGGTTCAGCGCTCGAAGCGTTGGACGGCATCGAATACGCCAATGCAAACCTCATGGGGGAGCTAAGACTGACCTGGGATGACCGACGGTTGGCCCGCGAGGAGATCGTTGAGGCGCTCCAGAGGGCTGGATTTCGGCCGGTCGAAGACCCTTCGTAGGATCGCGCAGAGGGGCGCGACGCCTTTTCCCCCGGAATACAGAGTTTTTTCGCACCGTTGCATATTCCATCGGTGGTACTGTCGAGCGGACATGTCTGGAGCTCAGGCCGAGGGAGATGCTCGCCGAATCGCCGAGCAAGGTCGGGCGCGAGCCCGTTTCGAGGAGGAGGTTCTCGACCTCTCGGACCAGGTATATCGCGTTGCGCGGCGAATGGTTTCTACCCGAGAAGAAGCCGAGGATCTTGTGCAAGAAACCTACGTACGGGCATTCCGAAGCTGGCAATCCTACGAGCCGGGTACCAACCTGCGAGCCTGGTTGCTCCGAATCCTCACAAACCTGAACATCGATCGCGGGCGGCGGCAGCAGCGGACACCCGAGACTCAGCCGATCGAGGAAGGCGATTACTTCCTCTACAACAAGCTCGAGGCCGACGGTGCTCCCGACGACGAGAACCGAGTCATCGAGCGCCTCTCCCAGGACTCGGTCGTCGAGGCGCTCTCGGCGGTTCCTCATGATTTCCGCGATGTCATCGTCTTGGTCGACATCGGCGATTTCACCTACCAGGATGCGGCGCAAATTCTCGACGTGCCGATCGGCACCGTCATGTCGCGTCTTCATCGTGGCCGGCGAATTCTCAAACGTGAGCTGGCTGAAGCTGCGGCAAGGGAGGCCCAAACTCGATGAGCTGTGACCATCCGAGTTGCAAGGAGTGTGAGGAGAGACTTCAGCCGTACCTCGATCGTGTGCTCTCTGAGCAGGAGCGTGCAGAGGCGGAAGCTCATCTCGCCGGCTGCTCGGACTGCGGGAACCGCTACCGGTTTGAAGAAGACCTCCGGAAGCTGGTACACGACTGTTCGGAGCCGATGCCCCCTGAGCTCAAGGAACGGTTGCGCTACATCAGCCGCTCCACCCAACTCTAGCTCCCTCGAGCCACTGGCCGGCTGGCGCTCCCGGCCGGCGAAGCCGGCCTTCGCAGCCAGCCTGACGACGCTCGCGGCGCGATCCGGCGGCCTCGATT
>CAYTCZ010000273.1:0-2344 GCA_964436315.1 uncultured Gaiellales bacterium
ATCTGGAGGGTCAGATGTCGCAAGTTGCTGAGCAGAGAATTGCCGAGGACGGTCGCGTCAAGCGACCGATGACCGGCGACGAATACCTCGAAAGTCTTCGCGACGGACGTGAGGTCTGGATCTACGGTGAGAAGGTCGAGGACGTCACAACGCATCCCGCCTTCCGGAACGGAGCACGGAGCGTCGCCCGCCTCTACGACGGCCTCCACGATCCGGAACACAAGGATGTCCTTACCACCGAGACTGATACAGGCTCCGGCGGATACACCCATCCCTTCTTCGTGGCGCCGAAGTCGACCGAGGATCTTGTCCGGGGCAGGAACGCGATTGCGGCGTGGCAGCGCATGACGTACGGATGGATGGGGCGGAGTCCCGACTACAAGGCGGCGTTCCTCGCCACTTACGGGCCGAACGCGGACTACTACGCACCCTTCGAGGCCAACGCCCGGCGGTGGTACTCCGAATCGCAGGAGAACGTCTACTTCATGAACCACACGCTCGTGAATCCGCCCGTCGACCGGGCAAAGGAGATCCATGAGGTCTCTGACGTGTTCATGCACGCGGTCAAGGAAACCGACGAGGGTGTGATCGTCCGCGGTGTGAAGATGGTCGCGACCGGCTCGGCCTACTCCAACTACAACTTCGTCTCCTACCACGGCAACGTGCCGATCAAGAAGGAGGAGTTCGCGCTCTCCTTCTTCGCGCCGATGGACCTGCCCAACACCAAGCTGATCTGCCGACCCTCGTACGAGTTCATGGCGGCCGCAGTCGGCAGCCCCTTCGACTATCCGCTCTCGAGCCGTTTCGACGAAAACGACGCGGTCCTCGTATTCGACGACGCTCTGATCCCGTGGGAGAACTTCCTCATCAACGGCAACCTGGAGATCGCGAGTACGTACCACCTGACCGGTTTCATCTGGCGGGCGCTGCTTCAGGGTTGTACCCGGCTTGCGGTCAAGCTCGACTTCATAGCCGGCCTCTTCATCAAGGCCGTGGAAGCGACGGGCACGATCGAGTTCCGCGGTATCCAGGCCTCGATCGGCGAACTGCTCGCATGGCGCAATACGTTCTGGGCGCTCACGGACGCCATGTGCCACAACCCCGTCCCATCGGCGGGCGGGACCGTGCTTCCGAACATCGAGGCGGCGTCTGCGTACCGCATTCTCTCCAACATCGCGATTCCGAAGATCAAGGAGATCATCGAAAACCAGGTTGCCGGGGCAATGATCGTCCAGCCGTCGAACGCGGCCGACTGGAAGAGCGAGGAGTTGCGCCCTCTCCTCGACCAGTTCTATCGCGGCTCGAACGACTACGACGCACTGACGAAGATCAAGCTGATCAAGCTGCTCTGGGATGCGATCGGGAGTGAGTTCGGCGGTCGCCACGAACTCTACGAGCGCACGTACTCCGGAAGCCACGAGCTGACTCGCCTCGAGTGCTTCTGGATGGCTCAGGGCGACGGCTCTGTCGACAGGATGAAGGGCTTCGCCGAGCAGTGCATGGCCGAGTACGACCTCGACGGATGGACCGTGCCCGACCTCATCAACCCCGACGCGTGAGCCTGATCAGCCGTCGCTAGCGCTGCTTTGTCTCCCTCGACCCCGACTACGCGGGGCTCGACACCGGTCGGTATCCGTGGCTGTGCGCGGCAGGCCACGACGCCTCGCGGCCCATGGGTTGAGGCTCTCCTGGCCAGGTCTCCTCGTGCGCTAGCTGGCAGGCGTCAGGGCTTCTCGATCCTGACGACAGGCGAAAGTCCGCCGAGCGAGGCGACGTCCCAGCCCACCGAAGCGCGGGCGAGTGCTCCGTCCGGATCGTCGAGAGCACCGAACTCGCTCCGGAAGTACACCAGAGGACGTCGGTTGGGAATGAAACCGCACTGCTGGACGAGCCCTGTGAAGATCGAGTGATCGCCGCCCGGAAACCGCTCGTGCACGTCGCAGACGAAATACGCGATGGCGTCGGAGAGGACAGGCAGCTCAAAACCGTCGCGGAGCTCGATCTCCTCGAACTTGTCCGGCGAGGGCGTCGCGAAGTGCAGCGCCAGTTTCTCCTGCCCTTCGCCGAGCACGTTCACAACGAACGCTTGGCTCTGCTCGATCGCTTCGTGCGTTGGCAAGCGGGTACTGATACAGACGAGCAGAAGCACCGGGTCGAGGGAGAGGGACGCAACTGCGCTTGCGGTCATCCCGGCTGGAGTGTCATCGCGCCTCGTCGTCACCACCGTCACGCCCGTCGCAAAGTGGGCGATCGCCTCGCGAAACTGGTTGTCCTCGACGCTCGGCGACGCGGGCTGTTCCGAGTTGGCCGGCTCGGGGACTCCTTCCGGGTTCGACTTGCGCGC
>CAYTCZ010000274.1:0-2324 GCA_964436315.1 uncultured Gaiellales bacterium
TCGTCATCCTCGGTGGCTTGGTTACTTCGACGCTGTTGAACCTGTTCGTCGTGCCCAGTCTCTACCTGAGATTCGGAAAGGGAAAGGCTGGCCGAGAAGAGGCTGCAGCTATTCCACAATCGGCATGAGGATGATCGAGCGTGACGCGCATTAGGTTCGCCAACACGCTTGTGCAGATAGTCAGGGTGTACGCAATTCGATCAAGGAGGGCAAAATGAGGCGGCTTCATGTCGTCTCCGTTGTGGGCGCGTTACTTCTTCTGTTGGTGATTGCGGCGTGTGGTAGCGACAGCCAACCCGAGGCGCAGCCAGAAGCTCAAACGGAGTCTCCCGCCGAAGCCGATGTTGTGGCGGAAGTGGAATCCCAACCGGAACCCGAGGGTGAAGAACAACCCAATGGCGCTTCGGACACCGAGAACGCCGAGCAGCCATTCGAGGACTTCGATCACAGCAACTTCGACGACCCGACGAACATCGACAACGAGTGGCTACCCCTCCAACCGGGGACGCAGTACGTCTACGAAGGCTTCACGGTCGAGGACGGCGAAGAGATCGCCCATCGCGTCGTGATCACCGTCACCGATCTGACCAAGGTGATCGACGGCGTGCGCTCCGTGGTCTCGTGGGACCTGGACTACAGCGATGGAGAACTCGTTGAGGCAGAGCTCGCCTTCTTCGCGCAGGACAATGACGGCAACGTCTGGCGCATGGGTGAGTACCCAGAGGAGTACGAGGAGGGCGAGTTCGTCGACGCCCCGACGTGGATCGCCGGTCTCGAAGAGGCGAAAGCCGGGATCTCGATGATGGCGGCGCCCGAACTCGGGATGCGCAGCTACTCACAGGGATGGGCACCGGCCGTCGAGTTCACAGACCGTGGACAGGTAGATCAGGTCGGTCAATCGACCTGCGTCCCGCTCGACTGCTACGAGGACGTCCTCGTGATCGCGGAGTCGAGCCTCGAAGAGCCCAATGCCTTCCAACTCAAGTCCTTTGCGCGCGGCGTCGGTAATGTCGAAGTCGGCGCGCGGGGCGAAGATGTCACGATGGAGACACTTGGGCTTATCGAGCTGCTGCAACTTGACGCCGAGGCTCTGGAAGAAGTCCGCGCGGAGGCGCTGAAACTGGAGGCGCACGCCTACGAGGTCAGTCCAGACGTGTACGGACAGACGGAGCCGCTCAAGTAAATGAGCGATGGTGGCGACGAATCGATAACCGATGCATTTGGGCAAGCGTCATCTGAGGTGTGACGCTTGCCCAGACCTCACCTCGACCAGTAGCTGACTGCAGGCGGCCGGAAATCGGCCGTCCTGGTTAGCGCCAGGACACTAAGACCAGGTCGCCTCATCGTCGTCTAATCAACGATGCGTAGGATCGCGCCGCGATGCCGCGCCACCGCTACGAATGCGGCAAGGCTGTCTGTGTCCGCAGTTTGTCAGCGTGCACGTTCATCCTTGTCACGTTGCTGCTCCTTGGCTGCGGGGGCGGGGAAACTGACTCAGGCCTCGATCTTCCATCGATGGCGCTCTCTCAAGTCGACCTTCCTGGCTTTTCGCTTGAACGCGAGGGATACGTTGACTCGGAGCAAGGAGCGATCGCGACGTACGATCGGGTCTTCTCGGCGACGGACGAAGGGACGATCGGACATTCACACCTGTTCTACCTCAACAGCCACATCGACCTGTTCTCGACGCGAGGGCAGGCTCGAGCCTACGTCCGCGCTCTCGAGTTCGCGATGGAGGACAGTTCAGAGCTCTTCGCTGATGGCTTCGCCGACGCGACAGGCGGCATCCACGAAATGGTGGCGTCTAGACCGCTCCGTTTACCCGACCTCGGTGACGCGGCCGCCGGCATCTGGTTAGCGTTTCAGTCTCGGGCCGGGATCCGCGAAAGCCTCTACATCGTTGCCCAAGTCGGTCGAAGAACGACTGGATTACTCGTTGGAGCACGT
Source organism: uncultured Gaiellales bacterium (assembly GCA_964436315.1). Lineage (GTDB taxonomy): Bacteria > Actinomycetota > Thermoleophilia > Gaiellales > Gaiellaceae > CAYTCZ01. The sequence continues at coordinate 1,948 of CAYTCZ010000274.1, forward strand.
CAAGGGCAGCTCGAAGCCGAAGACTTGATCGCGCTCGTGGAAACCGTCGTGGAGCGTCTGAGGTCACGATTTCCGGATCCTCCGTCAGCTCCCGCCATCCTCGGTTGACAGACCTGCAATGGTCGATGACCCCGTACCTCGACTAGCAGCGCATACTCAGCGGTCCATGCTCTGATCGGCGGCGCTCCTCCTCAGAGCGCGCGACTTCCGAGAGCGCATTCGGTCGCCCCGCTAATTCTCGTTGACGAATCCGTACTACGACGTTGTGGCTGACCTCCGACCGAAATTCATCCGTCTCGCGCATCGCGTCGACGTTCCACATCTCGCGACCGAGAGTCTCTCGCGGCTTGAATGGATTGCGGTCATCGGGCTCGCAC
>CAYTCZ010000275.1:0-2319 GCA_964436315.1 uncultured Gaiellales bacterium
CGGTTGCGCTGACCTGCGTCTGCCACACCTCGTCGGCGAGCGCCTGGCCCGGCAGGCCATCTTCTTCAACCGCGACTTTCCAGCCGACAGCCCCGAGGGTCTGCTAATCGCCGACGAAGTTGTTGCGGGCGACGAGATCGACGCTGCGATCGAGCGCTCGGCGGCGGAGCTGACAAGCGCCGGGATGACCAGCCTGCTCGCAAATCGGATGGCGCTCCGCCTGGGGCAGGAGCCGCTCGATCGCTTCCGCCGTTACATGGCGAACTACGCGCGTGACCAGGCCTACTGCCTGTACAGCCCCGCCCTGATCGACAACCTTGAGCAAAACTGGGACGCGAAGCGACGAAGCCTCTGAGGCGCTCGCTTCAAGCACGGGTATCGGCAACCCGGGCAAGCTTGCCTCCCTCGGAGCGGGGCAGCTGTCCCGGTGCGACGAGCCTCACCTGCATCGTGCACCCGATCGAGTCCTTGATCTGATGCGAGACTCGATCACGCAGCGCCTGTAACGTGTGATCGGCCTCAATCGCCTCGTCGGAGAGCAGCTCGATTCCGACGGCGCAGAAGAACTCCTCCGTCACCTCGGTTCGAACCTCGACCTGGTCAAGCGTCCCCTCGCGGCTGACGACCAGCTGATAGTGGGGCGAGAGTTCCTCGACGCGCCCGAGCACGTGCTCGACCTGGGTCGGGAAGACGTTGACGCCGCGGATGATCAGCATGTCGTCCGTACGCCCTCTGATCGACGCCATGCGCACGAGCGTGCGGCCGCAGCCACACGCGTCAGAGCTGAGGCTCGTCAAGTCTCCCGTCCAGTAGCGCAGGAGCGGCAGCGCCTCCTTGGTCAGCGTCGTCAGGACGAGCACGCCCTCCTTACCCTCGGGCAGCGGCTCGCGCGTTTCGAGATCGACGATCTCGGGGAAGAAGTGATCCTCGTTGATGTGAGAGCCCACCCGTTCCTCCACGCACTCGCAGGCGACCCCGGGACCGATCACCTCGGAGAGCCCGTACATGTTCGAGGCCCGCACGCCGAGGCCGGCGTCGATCGCATCCCGCATCGTCTCCGTCCAGGGCTCGGCACCGAGGACCGCGAAGCGCAGGCTCAGCTCGCCGGGGCTTACACCTCGTTTCGCGAACTCCTGGGCGAGCGTCAGTGCATAGCTCGGAGTGCAGCCGAGCACGTCGGGGCGGAAGTCACCGATCAGGAGGAGTTGGCGCTCGGTCATGCCCCCCGAGACCGGTACGACGGTCATGCCGAGCCGCTCGGCACCGTGGTGGAATCCGAGACCGCCGGTGAAAAGCCCGTAGCCGTAGGCGTTGTGGAGCATCATCCCCGGCTCCGCGCCAGCCATCGCCAGGGAGCGGGCGTTGACCTCCGCGAAGAGCTCGAGGTCAGCGCGCGAATAGCCGACGACGGTCGGCTTTCCCGTCGTCCCGGAGGAGGCGTGGACTCGCGTGAGCTCGCGCTTTGGAACGGCTAGGAGACCGAACGGATAGTGGTCGCGAAGGTCGCTCTTTGTCGTGAACGGAAGCCTCGGTAGGTCGTCGAGCGATCGGATCGTCGTCGGATCGATGCCGAGATCACGGAACCGGCTGCGATAGAAGGGCACACGTTCGTACAGGTAGCCGACGAGATGCCGCAGCCGCTCCGACTGGAGCGCCCGCAGATGCCCACGTGACATCGTCTCGAACGCCGGGTCGTGGATCATCAGGTTTCCCCTTCAAGACGGCGTCAAAATCCCCGCCCTATCGCAAATCGCCTGCACGATAGAGTCGAAAAAGAGTTCCGTCAATCGTCTCGAGCGATGCGGCAGTGCCTCGGTCGAAGGTTTCTCGGACGGATGTCGTTCTTGGCAGAGAAGGCGACACGCGCCTGAGAGGGCGCTCCTCGCTAACTACATCAAGAAGCCGCTGATTTTGAGCTGTGCCTATGGCCCGGGTCTGATCTTACGAGTCCGTAGCCGAAGGACGCTGAGCCCGGTGACGAGGACAAGCAGCGCCGAGCTCGCAAGCGACCAGCTCAGCCAGTCAAACCACTCCATTATCGTGCCTCCAACGCGGCCGAACGCTCATCGCTCCCACCCGTTTCGAGCGAAACTCCGGCGTTCCTTCTTCACTATCCCTGATTGCGGAGTAAACGAGAGGCGCCCTGGGGTGGCCTTTGTCCGCGATCAGCGGGCCGGCTCAGCCGCCTGAATCGAGTGTGATGCCGAGACGTTTCGACAGGCACGCTATGATCGCCCGTCCCTGACCGGCACCAGGCTTCGGCCAAAGGAGCGCGCACACGGCGCGTCTGCGCTCGCCGCCGCCGAAGTGTTGGCCGAA
>CAYTCZ010000276.1:0-2316 GCA_964436315.1 uncultured Gaiellales bacterium
TCCTCGACGAGCACACCGAGGAGGTCTTCGACCTCTTGGCCGAGATGCTGCTCGCCCCGACCTACCCCGAAGTCGACTCCGAGCGCGAGGTGGTTCTCGAGGAGATCGCGATGTACGAGGACGAGCCGCAGGACCGGGTCCACGACTTCCTGGCCGAGGCCGTGTTCGGAGACCATCCGCTGGGGCGACGGGTGCTGGGTGAGGCCGGCGTGATCGAGTCGATCTCCGTGCCGAACATCTCGGAATATCACCGGTCGAGGTACACCGCGCCGAACCTCGTCGTCGCCGCGGCCGGACACCTCGAGCACGCGAGGACCGTGGAGCTGACCGAGCGACTGCTCGAAGCGGGGACCGGTGAGTCCTCGGGGCCGTCGGGCGGGCCGGTCGAGAACCGGTCGCGGTTCCGGTTCGCCGCCAAGGACACCGAGCAGTACCACATCTGCTTCGGGGCGCCGGGAATCGCCCGTGACGACGAGCGGCGGTTCGCGCTCGCCGTACTCGACTCGATCTTCGGCGGCTCGACCTCCTCGCGCCTCTTCCGTGAAGTCCGCGAGAAGCGAGGGCTCGCGTATGCGGTCGGCTCCTACAGTGAGCAGTTCGCAGACGCGGGCCTCGCGGCGATCTACGTGGGCACGCGCGAGGAGAACGTCAGGGAAGCCTGCGCGGTGATCCGGGCGGAGTTGGAGAAGCTGTGCGACGGTTCCGTCTCAGGCGAGGAGCTGGCGCGCGGCAAGGAGAGCGTCAAGGGCCGTCTCGTGCTGTCCTCGGAGAGCACCGGGGTGCGGATGACGCGGCTGGCGCGCTCCGTACTCTTCGGGCTGCCCGTGCTTACACTCGACGAGATGCTTGACCGGATCGACGCGGTGCAGGCAGGTGACCTGACGTCGCTCGCAGCGGAGCTGTACGGAGGCGAGCGTCTCTCGGCAGCCTGCATCGGCACCGACGAGGAGCGCTTCCGCGAGGCGACCGAGAGCTTGGTGACCGCGTGACCCGAGTGGTCGTGGCAGGGGCGGCGGGAAGGATGGGGCAGGCGGTCTGCGAGGCCGTGGAGGGCGCCGAGGGGCTGGAGTTGGCTGCCAAGGCAGACCCCGCGCTCGGGGTTTCTCTCGCTGACGCGTTCGGCGACGCCGACGTCCTGGTCGACTTCACGACCCCCGAGGTGGCCCTCGAGAACGCGGTCGCCGGACTGACCGCCGGCGTGCATGTTGTGCTCGGCACGACCGGCTTCGACCTCGACGAGCTGCGCGCGGCGGCGGAGTCGAATACGGCCGGCGCGAACTGCTTCGTTGCCCCCAACTTCGCGATCGGCGCGGTGCTCCTGATGCAGGCCGCGCAGCGGATCGCCCCTCACATGCCGGAGTGCGAGATCGTCGAGTTGCACCATGACGGCAAGCTCGACGCGCCGTCCGGCACGGCGAAGCGCACGGCAGACCTGGTCCGCGAAGCGGGCGGCAACGTGCACGAGCCGATCCACTCGGTGCGGCTACCCGGCCTGGTCGCCCACCAGGAGGTCATCTTCGGGGGCGAGGGCCAAACGCTTGCGCTCCGCCACGACTCGATCGACCGCCGCTCCTTCATGCCGGGCGTGCTGCTCGCGGTGCGCAGGGTGGGGGAGTTGCCCGACCGCTTCACGGTCGGGCTCGAGAACCTGCTCTAGCGAGGTAGATTGATGGCCATGGCCGAGTTGAGGGGAATCCTGACTGCGATGGCGACCCCGTTCACCCCCGAGGGCGCCGTTGACGAGAACGCCGCCCGCGCGTTGGCGCGCTCGCTGATTGAGAACGGCTCGCACGGAGTGGTCGTCGCCGGCTCGACCGGCGAGGCGGCGACTCTCGACGACGAGGAGCACATCTCGCTGCTTCGCGCGGTCGTGGCCGAGGTCGGCGATGAGGCGACGGTTATCTGCGGGACCGGTACAAACGACACTCGTCACTCGGCCGAGTTGACCAAGGCCGCCGCGGACGCCGGCGCCGAGGCGGCGCTGATCGTCACCCCGTACTACAACAAGCCGAACAAGGCCGGGATCCGGGCGCATTTCGAGGCGATCGCAGGGGCCGTTCCCGGTCTGCCCCTGATCGCCTACAACATCCCTTCGCGGGTGATCGTCAACGTCCCACCGTCGGACCTTGCGGAGTTGGCCGAGATCGAAACCGTCGTCGCCGTCAAGCAGGCAAACGACGAAGAGCTCGGTCCGGTCGACGGGCTCGATGTGCTGGCCGGCAATGACGACGTCTTTCTCCGCTCGCTCGAGCTCGGCCTCGCCGGAGGCATCCTGGTCGCCGCAAATGTGGTCGGCGAGGAGATGCGCGCGATGTG
>CAYTCZ010000277.1:0-2298 GCA_964436315.1 uncultured Gaiellales bacterium
CTCAAATAGAACACAAGCGAGTGTCGCCCCGAGAAGAATGTCGCTCTTTCTGCCTAGTGCAACATGCCCGGCAGTACCCGTCCATGAAGCATCGAGTCAGACCTCGCCCGACATTTTCTTGTCGGGTTTCCACGGAGCTCCGGTCGGGGTCGTTCCCGATGGCACGGAGGCTCGGCGCTGCGATGCTCGAAGCAGCGATTGGAGGTGCGTGATGTCGCACGCAGCAACGCAGATCACGAGTGGGCCGCAGGCTCGTATCCCCGAGTTCAGCGGTCTCGCATGGTTCACGCTGATGGTCGGAATGTGGAGCGCCTTCTCCACGCTGCTAATCGTTTCGCCGGAGACGCTCGAGGACATCTGGAACTGGCTGACCGGGTTGCCGCTCGCAGCCGAGATCGTCATGTGGATCCTGCTCCTTCCCTGGGTGCTGGGTCTCGCTGTCTGGCAGAGCTCTTGGGAGGAGTGGCTGAGGCTGCTGATCGTCGCGCTGCTGGGCGCCGGATGGACGGTCGCCTCGAAACCGCGGGTTAAGAGCTGAGATCACAGCGAGACTCCACTCTCGCCGATCAAGATGTCGCAGAAGCAGAGAAGGCGACCTGTCCGCTTCGGCCCTCAGCCCTCGCGTTGCTTGGTCCGCTTGTTTTGAACCCATTACCATGGCTCGGTGCAACGTCTGAACGCCGCGGAGCTCGCCGCCGCCACGACCTCAGCGGACGTCATCGAACGACTTGTCGAACCGGGCATCCTGCCTCCGGGCGACCCGGAGACCATCGGGTTCGCGGAGATCGACATCGCCCGCGCTCGACTCGCCTTGGGCGCTGCAGGATTCGGGTGTCTCCCTCGAGGCGCGGCATGCCATCGCAGACGACGAAGGCCTCTCGCTCTCCTTCATCGACAAGCTGATGCCGACACCACGGCCTCTTCTCCCCAAGACACAGGTTCAGCTCCTGACCGATCTCGGCGTCTCACGCGAACTGTCGTCACACGTGTGCTCGGTACTTGGAACGGTCGGCCGGGATGATGACGAACCCGTGCGCGAAGACGACGCGGAGATCTTGGCGATCCTCGCCCGGGCAAGCGAGCTCGGCGCGAGCGACGGGCACGGCGCGCGGACCGACCGGGTAATGGCCGACGACCTCCGCCGCATCGTCGATGCCGAGCGGGCTTTGTCGACGAGGTTCTCATCCGCCCGCTCATGGAAACAGGGGCGAGCGAACAGGAGATGCTCGATGCCACCTCCGAGCGACGCCGCGAGTTTGGTGACCCCGGACGGCGGCTCCTCCTCCTGCTCCACGAGCGGCTGGTCGACGATGCCGTCTTCCAGAACCTCGCCGAACTGAGGGAGGCGATGCTCGCCCGGGCGGAATCCCCCGCCCGGGCGACAGGTCTACGCCCGCGATTGCCCTCGTCGACATGAGCGGCTACACGCGACTGACCGAGGAGTTTGGGGACGAGGCCGCGGCGACTCGGGCCGGCCGCTTCGCGGGGCTCGTCGCAGAACTCTCAGCCGCCTTCGCCGGACGCCTGGTCAAGCTCCTCGGCGACGGAGCGATGACCCACTTTCGCGATGGCGACGCAGCGGTCCGCTTTGCCCTCGAGCTTGTCGATCGGCCTCGAGGCAGGGGCTTCCAGCGGGTCGCGTCGGCATCGACGCGGGCCAGGTCGTGCGACGCGACGGCGACTACTTCGGCAGCGTCGCCACGTTGCCGCCCGCGCCACCAACTACGCGCGGCCGCGTGAAGTACTCGTCGCCGGGGGCGTCGTCGCGGCGTGGGCGGATGGAGACCACGTGCGCTTCCACGAAATCGGGCCGGTTCGCGCTGAAGAATGTCGCTGAACCAGTCCACCTGTTCCATGCACTACCTCGCTTTCGACCACAGCCAGACGCAGGCAGCGACGACCTCGAATGCTGAGTCTCGCTTACCCAAGCCGAGCCGGCGCTCACCGTAGACGAGAATCCCGTCGAGCGCGACGAGAAGAACGGTCGCGGCCGGCAACATGATGAGCTTCTTCATCTCTCCTCTCTCTCTCTGACGGGTGCCGCGGGCCAAGGGATACGCCTCACTGTCATAGCCGTATAGAGTATCCAGAAATTAAGATCATGAAAAGAAACCCTGTGGTTGGTAAGAGACATGCGCGAGATCGGAAAAGCCAGGTCTCGACTCGCATCCGAGCGTACCGCGCCAGAGGGGGACTCGAACCTGCTCTCGAGATGGAATTCGCACGTAGTCCGGAAGGAGGGAGCGATGAGCGAAGCGCTCGAGGAATTCAAGCAGCGACAGCGGGTGGTCTGGGCGG
>CAYTCZ010000278.1:0-2274 GCA_964436315.1 uncultured Gaiellales bacterium
AGGGGCCGGTGGTGTGTCTCGTGGATGAGGTGGATGCGAAACCGGAGGCGCCCTGGCCGTACGAGCTGCTGCTGCCGTTCCTGGATACGAATCTGGAGCGCGGCGATGGGTTTGTGTTCGTGTTAGCGGGGAGCTCAGGAACGGCGATCGGTGAGTTCAAGGAGGGAATCGCGGCGCGTCCGAAGGGCCGGGATCTGCTGAGCCGAGTCCCCGAGACCAACGAGTGGGAGATCGCCCCGATGGATGCCGGCGACCGAATCTTGGTCGCGCTGAGCCAGATGCTGAACGCGGCCGTCGAGGCCGGCCGGCCGCTCGCTGCGGTCGAGAAACTGGCGTTGCTCTACCTGGCGGCGGCGCCGCACCTGGGGAACGCCCGCCAGTTACGCGAGTTTGCAGTACGGGCGGTGGAGCGAGGCTCGGCGACCGACGATCGGATCCGCTACGACGATCTGTTCGTCTCGGGCGATGCCGAGAACAAGCGCTTCTGGGCGAGTGCGATGCCGGCCGCCGAGGAGCTCGCGAACAGCTTCGTTCGGATCGAAAGCCAGCATGAGCGCGGGGCCGTGCCGTCGGATCTGGCGGCACCAGTCCGCCCTGCCGGGGCCGGGGCATCCCAACCGTCTTCTGCAGCGTCGCGACCGCTGCCGGAGCCATCCCAAGAGCCCGAGCCGGAAGCACTCGTACCAGCCGCCTCTCTGTCGCTCCCGGCCAAGCCGTCCATCGCCGTACTCCCCTTTACGAACATGAGCGGCGATGCCGAGCACGAGTACTTCGCCGATGGGATCGCCGAAGACATCATCACCGGCCTCTCTCGTCTCAAGTGGCTGTTCGTGATCGCGCGGAACTCGAGCTTCACCTACAAGGGGCGAAGCGTTGATGTCCGCCAGGTCGGAAGCGAGCTCGGAGTTCGCTACCTCCTCGAAGGGAGCGTCCGAACGGGCGGAAACCGCATGCGGGTCACCGCCCAGCTGGTCGAAGCACAAACCGGAAATCACCTCTGGGCCGATCGCTACGACCGCGCGATCGAGGATGTCTTCGCGGTTCAAGACGAGATCACGGAAAACGTGCTCGGCTGTATCCAGCCGCAGCTGTACGCCGCCGAGCATGAGCGCGTGAAGAGGTCGCCGCCCCAGAGCCTCGATGCCTGGGAGAGCTTCCTTCGCGCGATGTTCCTCTACAGCCAGCATTCGAACACGAGCACTCGCGAGGCTCTGAGCCTGCTCGATAGCGCCGTCGCGCTGGATTCTGGTTATGCGCAAGCCCATGGCCTCCGTGCCGTCTGCCTTGCCTGGCGTTCCTTTCAAGGCTGGGAAGATCGCGAGGAGGCGTTCAGCGACGCTGCCGAAGCGGCCGATCGCGCCGTACTCTGCGACCCCGACGAGCCGTGGGCCTTCCTCGCTCACGGCTTCATTGCCGTCGGAAGGCGGCGTGACTTTGAGGCGGTCGATGCATTCAGCCGGGCGACCGACGTCAGTCCGAACTTCGCCTACGCACACGGTCTTCTCGGAGCTGCCCACGCCCTCGGAGGACGGCCTGACGAGGCCATTCCCTGCATCGATCGCGGCGTGCGATTGAGCCCCCGCGATATCTTCGGCGAGGAGTTCCAGCTGTACTACGCGTTCGCCCATTTCCAGGCCGAGAGGTATCGCGAGGCCGCCTCCGCGGCCCAATACGCCATTCGCCAACGCCCCGGACACCCCGTCCCCTACATCATCGCCGCGGCGGCATTTGGTCTCGAGGGCGAGACTGAGAAGGCAACGGAGTTGGCGGATCAGTTGGCGAAGCTCGTGCCCGACATCTCAACCACAGACCTCGAGGAGACTTTCCTGTACCACGAGCAGGAGGATCGAAGCCGCCTAGCCGGGGGTCTTCGGGTCGCGGGGCTACCCGAGTAGCTGTCTCGGTCGGGCAGCAGCTGTGGCCGCCGAAGCCGCCGAGTTCCTCACGGCCACCGGAGAGAACGACCGGACTGGTGCTGAACTGAGCGGCGACCCCGGTCGGCCCCCTCGGAGTCTCGCTGTGCTGGGTTTCCCCGAAAATGGGCTGATTGCCGTCATACCGTCACCGGCAATTTTGCCTGTCCAATCCTGCGTTTTTGGCCACTACTCACCGCTCCGAGGCCTCTGATCCGCCCGGGATTGTGACTCCAAACGACTGATACTAAAGTGACCATATATTGCTTGTTTAAGCCATTTAATCTGTCACTAAGTTCGGGCCAGCGCCCAGGCCTCGCCGCGGCTCGGCTCGATCGGGCCGGTCTCCGTGCCAGGCTGG
>CAYTCZ010000279.1:0-2264 GCA_964436315.1 uncultured Gaiellales bacterium
CCGACCGGGGCTGGTTCCAAGTAACCGAGCCTCCACGAAACCCGGGGCGATTCAAAACCCATGGATGGCCCCCTGTTGATGCCCATGTGACAGTGGATTAGTACGTTCTCACCGCGATCGAGGGCGGCGAGCACATGATCCGTGCCGGCATCGAACCAGCCATCCGGCATCTTTTGCCCGGCATCGTCGACACCAAGCCACATGTAGTTCATGTCAGGCTTGGCGGCTGCGACCCAGTCCTGGTCGCTCCACTCCAGCCGCGTGTCGACGATGGCAGTGATCCCGGCCTCCTCGAGTTCGGTCAGCTGAATGTGAGCCAGCGTCAGGCGTCGTGTGTCCACGTCCCCGCCGATCCAAAGGCGCGGGGTGACCTGGCTGGCATTCGCGTGGCGAAGTTCGATGCTCATCGTCGGCCTCCCGTGTACATCGTCGTAGTGCGCGTGAAGCTGCTCTTCCACGACCACTGGTCCATGACGTACATCGCGAAGTCGTCCTCGCTGAGTTCGATCACGTCGTCAACCGACATGCGAGCCATGGTGAGGATGCGGTCGTAGTCGTCCGTGTGATCCTCGGGCTCGGGCAGGCTGAAGTACTGATTGATCTCCCGACCTCGCCGGACGTCGTGCAGTCGACGTTCGAGTTCCCTAATCCAGCGGTCGCGGTAGCCCTCAAGCGCTTCCTCGAAGACCGCGCGGTGATTGTCACGGTTCTCCTGAACGCTCGCGACGAACTCGTCACGGTTTAGGCGGACCATCCTCATCGCCCCAGCACCTCCGTCAGGCGAGCAAGGACGAGCGTCCACTGCTCACGCGTCACGGCGAACGCATTGGGCCGGTTGGCCATCCTGAAGAGGTCGAAGTCTGCGAAGGCAGGGTGCCCCTTCAGTTCGTCGCGGGTAATGATCGGCTGGTCGAAGACCGAGCAGAGGCTGACTTCCGCCGAGTCTCGAAGTGCTTTCGCGCCGTCGGGATCGTTGTAGTTCTTGGCGTGCTCGAGCTCCTCGACGTGGCCGGTGGCGATACCCCATCCGATGACGCCCGCCCGGCTGCCCGGACCAGAGACCCAGAAGAGCACGATGTCGTCCTGGCGAATCTCATCAGTGTGCCGGTCGATCGCCGGGTATTCGAAGTCTTCTCCCTCGTTCCAGCTTCGCCGAAGAGCCCTCGCGCTTCGGGGGCCGTACTGGACCAGCCAGACTGGTAGCGCCGTCAGGTCCTCGCGACCGCCGGTTGTCCCGCAACTCATTGTGCTCATCAGGGTTTCCTTTCCATCCCTTGCGGAGGGCCTTCCTGCCGCTCAGGGAGGAGTACGCAGCCCGATGCCCAGTGGGGACATGAACGCGGAACTTTTCTCCGCCGCTCGAGGGCGGGCCGGTCTACGGTGAGTACGTGGTCGACCCCGACATCCCCTGGTGGCGTGAACAACTGACCGAGATCCCAGCGATCTCGTCCGCCCGCCACACCATCGAGCGCATCGTGTCGGCTAAGTACTCGGGCTGGCGGGACGGCGACAGAGAAGACTTGGTGTCGATCGTCTGGGAGAAGTACCTACAGGAGTTCGGCAAGAACGACGAGAAGTGGCCCCAAGACTCGTTCGGGGGGCGAACGCCTCCGAGAGCATGGCTACGAAAGGTGGTTACGAACGCAGCGACCGACCTGGATCGACGGGCGAGGGCCCGCCCCGCAGATCTCGTCGACTTCGGTGACCAGGAGCACCAAGTCAACTGGGATGCCCGGGCTGCCCTTCGCGACCTCGCCACACCCTCCCTCTTGAGCACGCGCGGCGTTGCTGCACAGCACGCACTCAACGCACTCAGCGACGCCGATCGTGAGCTAATCCGATGGGCGTTCATCGACGATGTCGGGCTCTCCGAGATCGCGACCCGGATCGGCAAGACGTACGAAGCCACGAAGAAGGCAGTACAGCGGGCCACCTCGAAGCTCAAGAAGATTGTGGACGACGATCCGGACCTGCGCGAAGCGCTCCTCGACCGGCCCGAGTACCCGCTCTGAGTCGAGGTCCATGCCTGAAACGGAGTCCTGATGTCCTTCTCGACAGTCTGTAGGCCACCGGGCTGTTCATTCGCGGGACCGGGGACTGACCTCGCCGATGCACGCCAGCCGACGCGCGGTTCAGCGCACATTCGCTGCCCCGCCAAGATCCACCAGACCTCGATGAGGCGTGGGGCCGGACGAGTTAGGGATACCTCCTGATGCGATGAAGGAGCGGGGCCTCGCTCCTCGTGCGTCCCCGGCGGATGCTGG
>CAYTCZ010000280.1:0-2232 GCA_964436315.1 uncultured Gaiellales bacterium
GCGCTCTGGCGCGACTGGCTGCCGGACGTGAATCCGACTGCCATTTCAGCGCCGAGGGACGCCGCACGCTCGCTGAACGTTACGTCGCCGCCTACAGTCCGGTCGAATTCGACGATCTCCAGTGGTGGGCGGGATGGTCGGCTCCCGACGCACGGGAGGCAGCGGACGGCCTTGACCTGACCGCGGTCGGAGATGCGATTGAGCTACTTCCGGACGGACGGCTACTCCCAGTCTGGGATGTCCTCGTGGTCGCGTACCGAAACCGCGATCGGCTGGTCGACCCAGACGATGCCCGGTTTGTCTACGACCGCTTCGGCAACGTCACCTTTCGTGGGCGTCTGGGATCTCGGGCGTTCCGACGATCCGCTGAATCTCAAAGTCGCGCCGCTCGGCAAGTGGCCGAAGGCGCGCTGGGATGCCGTTCAGGAACAGGCAGAACGAATCGGCGACATGATCGGTGTCGCGGAGGTCACGATCGAGCGAGTGGCGGAACCTGTGAGCCTCCCCGAAACGCCCCGCAACCGATTCCTCTTGCCTCTGTCAGGCTCGTGATTCGACGGAGCCGACGTCGATTGACGCCGTGATCGCCGCCGATTACGGTCCGGCGCCATGCGACCAATCGAGGAGGGGCCATGAGCCAGGTCGAGGGCGAGGAAGTCATCTGGGAGGGGCGCCCCTCGTGGCGGTCGATGGTCTCGTTCTACTTGAAGTGGGGCATTCTCGCTCTCATCCCCGTCGTCGTCGGCGCGCTCATTGCTGCATTCACGTCGGCCGATGACGCTGCGTGGGTCGGTGGCGTCATCACCGTCGCCGCGCTGGTCGTCATTGTCGTGGCGAGCTGGCTTTTTCGGATCGTTACTTACTACCGGATCACGACGCGCGAGATCTCGATCAGGAAGGGGCTGCTCTCGCGGAACGAGCAGACCGCTCGCGTCGAGCGGATCCAGAACGTCGCCACGTCGCAAACGTTCTTCGACCGCATCTTCAACGTCGGGACAGTCGCCTTCGACACCGCCGGCACCGAAGGGGGAAGCTTCGACTTCATCGGAGTGACCGATCCCGTCAGGCTGAGGGAACGCTCCCTCAAATTGATTGGCACCGGGGAGGCCACCGGAGCCCTTTGATCGCGGCGGCCCGCTGAACGGTGGCCCTACGGGCGAGCCGCGTCCTCGGGATAGCCGATGTCGGCAAGAGCCTCGGTAATCTCGCCGAGGATTGCGGGATCATCGATCGTCGCTGGTACCCGGTACTCCTCACCGTCCGCGATCTGTCGCATCGTTCCCCGCAGGATCTTGCCCGACCGTGTCTTGGGCAGTCGTTGAACGACGGTCGCCTGCTTGAACGCGGCGACTGGGCCGATCTGCGAGCGAACCATGGCGATCACTTCGGTGACGATCTCGTCTTCGGGCCTGCTGACTCCCGCCTTGAGAACGAGGAAGCCGACTGGCAATTGGCCTTTCAGATCGTCGTGGGCGCCGATCACCGCGCACTCGGCAACATCTGGATGCGCTGCCAGGACCTCTTCCATCGCGCCCGTCGACAGACGATGCCCAGCCACGTTGATGATGTCGTCCGTTCGGGACATCACGAATACATAGCCGTCCTCGTCGATGTAGCCGGCGTCACCCGTCTGGTAGAAGCCCGGGTAGACGGAGAGGTACGTCTGCCGGAAGCGCTCATCAGCGTTCCAGAGGGTCGGAGAGCACCCCGGCGGCATTGGTAGTCGTCCGACGATTGCCCCGATCTGGCCTGGTGGAACTTCGTTCGCGTCAGCGTCCATAACGCGTAGGTCCCAACCGGGCACGGGCTTCGTTGGCGACCCGGGCTTGACAGGCATCGGCTCGATCCCCCGGCAGTTGGCGACCACCGACCAGCCGGTCTCGGTCTGCCAATAGTGGTCGATCACCGGGACCTGCAACCGCTCTTCGGCCCACGCCAACGTGTCCGGATCACAGCGCTCCCCCGCAAGGAAGAGCGTTCGGAATCCAGACAGGTCGTAGCCCTTCATGCACTCACCGCCCGGATCCTGTTGTTTGATCGCGCGAAACGCCGTCGGCGCGGTGAAGAGTGTCGAGACGCCGTGCTGTGAGATGACGCGCCAGTACGCACCCGAGTCGGGCGTCCCGACAGGCTTCCCCTCGTAGAGGATGGAGGTGCAGCCATGGAAGAGCGGTCCATAGACCGTGTACGAGTGTCCGACCGTCCAGCCGATGTCCGAGGCCGCCCAGTAGA
>CAYTCZ010000281.1:0-2227 GCA_964436315.1 uncultured Gaiellales bacterium
TTGCCCTTCCGTGCGCGGTCCGGACGCGGTGGCGGCCTCGAAGAGCGCCGTGGCCGATGTCGTTCGGCCGGCCAACTCCATGCCTCACCCGCGAGCTTCGCCAGCTCGACGCTTCTTTCTCCGATCTCAGAGGCTCCCCACCTGGTCAGCTTCTCGAAGTATCGATTCAGCGCGATCTCGGATCCATCGAGGATCGCCTGCTTCTGGGAGAACGGCTTGTTGGAGATGGCAATGTTCTTCTTGCCAGCCAGAAGCGTGAGGTTGCCTATCCGATGCGCTGCTTCGCGCACGTCATCATCGTCCTCGAACCCTGACTCCTCGAGCGCAGCCCGGCTGGGGGTTTGGGGAAAAACGTGCTCGACGTGGACCTTGTCCGGTCCTTCCACTCGCATCTCGCCACTGCTGAGCTCGTCGTTGAGGCGCAGCAGAACCGTGCGCCATGCCGCAGTAACGTTTGGTACCTCGGCAGCTGCGAAGTCCGAGGCGAACTCATCATCACTGGGGACTAGCGGGGACAGTGAGCTCAGCACCACCTCGCGAAGCTCTCCGGCGGTACCCCGAAGCTCGCCACAGGCGGATGCGTATGCCTTTTCCAGCTGGTTCGGATTGCGAGCTCCGACCAGCGTCTGTCGGACGCTGGCTGCTTCACAGATGCCCACCAGCCAATCGAAGTCCTTCGGATGGTGTAGGGCGCACAACAGGAGCAATGGACGACAACTGCGAGCTCGAAGCGAGATGAGCCGACCCAAGGTGTCGCGGGTCGCACGGTCCCAAGGACAGTCCCGGCGCTCCGGATCGGCGATGTACTGATAGACCTGGCCGGCCTCCAGTAGCTCCCGCGCCAGCTGGAGGGTTCGGGTTGCCCCGGCGCCACGAAGTCGAGCCTTCATCGCGTCGTAGAGCTTGTCCTTCCTGACTCGCGCCTCTCTCGCTATCCAGAAGTAGCGCAGGAAGTTCAGGATCTCGGACTTGGGAATGGTCTCGCGCAGCTCGTCCCAGGCCTCCTGCACGTGCCCCAGGTTGTTGCCGGCCTGGGCGAACAGCTTGTTCTTGATGAGGTCTGCTGCGTTGAGTGGAAGTCCGCGATCGTTCAGGGTCTCGAACAGTCGGTAGGCCATCCCCTCATCCGGGGCCTGGATCCGGACGATCTCGACGCTGTAGAGCAGTCGCTGCGCCATGGCCTCGAGGACTCTCGTCAGGTTTCGGTCGGCCCGCCGATGGCGATGGGCAATCCGATCGACGCCGCCCAGGACCCGGCGCATCGCTCGACCCAACGAGGTCTTCCGCACACTCGTGGCCTCGCACACGTCGGGGTCCTCGATTAGCCGCTCGTATAGCGGCATATCCGCCTCTTGCAGCCGGATCTTGGGCCGAGGTTCCTCACCGAACCGCCCAGCGACGAGGAACGTACGCAACGAGACGCTGGAGTCGTACTTGAGCTGCTTGAGACGGTGATCGATAGCGGCGAGAACGAGGCCGATCGTGGTGAGCCGCTGCTGACCGTCGAGAATGTGCAGGTCAGCTGAGACCTGAGCGAGCACAATGGACCCTAGGAAGTAGTGGTCTCCGTTCGTGCCCAGCCACTCACCCTCTTCATCGTAGAGGTCGTCGAGAAGCGCCTCCACCTCCGCAGGGCCCCAGGCGTAGGGACGCTGAAACCGTGGAACCACAAAGGCCGCAGACTCTGTGTGGAACAGGTTCTCGATCAGAGATGTGTGGACCTGATACGTAGGTGCAGCCAAGAGAATCCCCTTGGCTCCATTGTAGGAGCCGCTATCCCAAACGTGAAAAAACCCGTTCGGCGGTGGTCACGGCGCAGTCGCCAGAACATGCCTTGGAACCGCGGACGGCGGCGACGGGACTATTGGGTGCCGCCAACAGCATCCTCCGCTCTCACCCAACTCCCACAGCTGAACAGTGTAGACTTGGGAGATGCTGATCAAGAACTATGGTCTTAGGTGGCATCGTGACCGAGTGTGGTGGGGGGCTCCCGGCCGAGCCGCGGGCACTCTCCTCGGTCGATCATCCAAGCGGACATCCTCGAAGCCGGTCGACTTCCGCGACCAACGCGGCATCTACGTCCTGATGGAGGACCGCGATGTTGTGTACGTGGGTCAGGCAGGTCACGGTAAGACCGACCGTCTCTTTCATCGGCTTAGGAAACACCGGAGCGACGAGCTGGCGGACCGCTGGGACAGCTTCTCTTGGTTCGGGCTTCGCCGAGTGC
>CAYTCZ010000282.1:0-2225 GCA_964436315.1 uncultured Gaiellales bacterium
ACGGTCAGCGCGGGTGAGCTCATCGCCTCGCCAGCCGTCCGCGCCTGGAGCCTCTCGTCCCGGTCGGGCCCACCGATCGAGATCAGGTGCCGAAGGCCGGAGGACTCGTCTGGCTCGCCCTGTTCCTTGGCGAGAAAATCGGCCTCCGAGACGACGCCGACTACGCGTTCAGATTCGTCGACGACCGGCACGCCCGAGATGCCATGCTCGAGCAGAGTTGCCGCCACCTCCTTCAGCGTCGCGTCTGATTCGACTTTTACGACCTGCGTCGTCATGAGCTCTCTGATCTTCATCGTGTCCCTCCGGTTTGCTGCTCTGCAGGAAGGCTAAACCAGGCTGACTCCATATTCTCCAAGCGCTCTCCCGGATGCATCAAGGGCCGCGCTGATTCCCTCGCGGTGAAGTACGTCGGCCCTCTCCCGTCAGTCGTCACGCGAACCCGCATGTCGACTGGACGCGGCGTGCTCTAGTCGCGGCATCGACTGGACGCACGAGGTCGATTGTTGCGAAGCTTCGTCGATGGCCTCCGTCGACGAACTGTCCGCGCCAACCTCCGTCCGTGGGGCGTGTCCGCACGACTGCCCGGATACCTGTGCCTGGGAGATCACGGTCGAGAAGGGAACCGCCACCGACCTACGCGGCGTGAGAGACCACCCGTTCACGCGAGGTGGACTCTGCGCGAAGGTCAACCATTTCCTCGACCGGGTCTACAGCCCGGAGCGCGTGCTTCATCCACTTCGGAGGAAGGGTGAGAAGGGAGGCGGAAGCTTCGAGCGGGTGTCGTGGGACGAGGCGCTCGGCGAGATCGGAAACCGCCTCCAAACGATTCTCGAGGAAAGCGGCGGCGAGGCCGTGCTTCCGTACAGCTATCTCGGAACCCAAGGAGTCGTTCAATCGACATCGCTCGACCGACGATTCTTCGCGTGTATCGGCGCCACCCGTCTCGAGCGCGCGATCTGCGGCTCGAGTTCGGCCGCCGGGGTCGTTGCGACGCAAGGCGGACTCGAGGGGCTCCTGCCAGAGGATCTTGTCCACAGTCGCTTCATCATCCTCTGGGGAACGAACACGATCGTCACCAACCTCCACCTTTGGCCGATCATCCGAGAGGCCAGGGCGGCCGGAGCACGCGTGGTCGTGATCGATCCGCTCGAGACGCGAACCGCGCGCTCTGCCGACTGGCACGTCCGGCCGCTACCGGGAACCGACGCAGCGCTCGCGCTCGGAATGATGCACGTAATCGCTGAAGAGAAACTCTACGACCACGCGTACGTCGCTGCACATACGCTCGGCTTCGAGGACCTGCGCGAAAGACTCCACGACTACCCGCCCGAGAAGGTAGCCGAGCTAACCGGGGTCGACCAGGCCGAGATCGTCTCGCTCGCTCGCGCGTACGCAACGACGCGTCCCGCGGCGATCAGGACCATGATCGGAATGGAGCATCACGGCAATGGGGCGATGACAGCGCGGACGATCGCCTGCCTCCCCGCTCTCATCGGCTCGTGGAAAGAACGCGGAGGAGGTCTGGCTGGGCTGACGAGTTGGCTCTGGCGTGCGCTCGACAGAAACGCACTAGCTCGACCAGAACTTGAACGCGAGTCGATCCGCTCCGTGAACATGGTTCAACTCGGGCACGCGCTGACGAACCTCGAGCCGCCGATCCGTGCACTCGTCGTTTACAACTCGAACCCGGCCGCTATCGCACCGAATCAGGGATTGGTCATGGACGGCCTTCGGCGCGATGATCTCTTCACAGTCGTGCTCGAACAGTTCGTTACCGACACTGCCAGACGCGCAGACTACGTCTTGCCCGCCACGACGCAAGCGGAGCATCTCGATCTCGTGCCCGCGTGGGGACACACGTACCTAACCTTGAACCAGCCGGCGATCGAGCCGGTCGGCGAGGCTTTGCCGAACACCGAGATCTTCCGACGTCTGGCGAAGGAACTCGATCTCGATAGCGAGTACTTCAGCGAATCGGACGAGGATCTCGTCCGACTCGCCCTCGCGAGCGGAAACCCGTATCTCGACGGAATCACCTTCGAGCGGCTCGCTGACGAGGGGTGGGCCAAGCTCAACGTTCCGGACGACTGGCTTCCCTATGCCGAAGGGGGTTACAAGACACCCTCAGGGAAGTGCGAGTTCTACTCAGAATCGCTCGCTGCGAGAGGATTCGATCCCCTCCCCACGTATGAGCCGCCGGCCGAGAGCAGGGAGGCCGATCCGAC
>CAYTCZ010000283.1:0-2200 GCA_964436315.1 uncultured Gaiellales bacterium
CCTCGACCGCGCGTTGGATTTCGTTCTCGACCGAGACATCGGCGACCACGCGGACGTCGAGATCGACCTTCTCGAGACTCGCTTGGTCGACGTCGAGACCGGCGACTTGGTCCCCGTCTTGCTTGAAGCGCTGGGCCGTCGCCGCTCCGATGCCGGAGGCAGCGCCCGTAATCAGGACTCCACGCACGCCGTGACGCTACAACATCGCTCTCTGGCCGGAGAGAAGATGGCGAGGGCCGGAATCGAACCGGCGACACCACGGTTTTCAGCCGTGTGCTCTACCAACTGAGCTACCTCGCCGAGCGGTAGCGAAGTGTAGTCCTTGCGCTTCGGGGAACGTGCCGTCCTTCGGCTCCCGTCGGGGCACCGAGTATTGTTGCCCGGCGATGCCGGAGCAAAGAGTGGCCGTGATCGGCGCTGCACTCGACCTTGGCGCAGGGCGTCGTGGCGTCGATATGGGACCGTCTGCCATTCGCTATGCGGGCCTCGATGCGAAGCTCGCTGAGCTGGGAATCGAATGCGTGGACTGGGGCAATGTCGAGACGGTCATACCGGAGGCGGCAGACCCTGGAGATCCCAAAGCACGGTTTCTGGGTCCGATCACGCAAGCGAACGAGCAGATTGCCGGTCGCGTAGTGAAGGCGTTACGGGAGGAGCGCATCCCTCTGGTTCTCGGCGGGGACCACGCGGTGGCGATCGGCACTCTGGGCGGCCTCGCCTCTGCGCAGGGCGCAGGAGCGGTGCTTTGGTTCGATGCCCACGGAGATCTCAACACGCCGGATACGACGCCGAGCGGAAACGTTCACGGCATGCCGCTGGCAGCGGCGCTCGGTCTGGCCGGAGCGGCTTTCGCCAGCGATGCGTGGCCACTGCCGGCGATCCAGGCCCGGCAGTCGTCGCTGATCGGGGTTCGTCAGGTGGATGCGGGTGAGCGAGCGCTCATCCAGGAGCTGGATATTGCGACTTTCACGATGACCGATCTGGATCGACGTGGCGTTGAAGAGTGCGTCTCCGAAGCACTCGCAAGGGCTCGGGGTGCAGCGCACGTACATATCTCGCTTGACATGGACGTCGTCGACCCGGAGTTTGCGCCCGGGGTCGGAACGCCCGTTCGCGGGGGCCTCTCCTATCGAGAGGCGCATCTCTCGATGGAACTCGTGGCCGAATCGGGCCTCTTGGGCTCGCTCGAGGTGGTCGAGGTGAATCCGATCCTCGATCGTGAGAATGAGACCGGGAAACTCGCGGTCGAACTTACCGCGAGCGCCTTCGGCGCCCGCATTCTCTGAGCGCTTCCAAGCCGGATGGAAGAAAACTGACGAGCGCCCTGTCGTGTGATCGAGCACGTAACTCAGCATGACGCGACAGAGGAGGAGTAATGACTTCCGCTCAAGGAACAATCCCGGTCGGCTATGAGCACTCGGCCGGAACAATCTCCCGCCGACGGGTCGAATACCGTCGGAGTGGGCTTCTCGCGCTGTTGGCCGCCTTGCTCGTCGCCGCGATGGGCGTGACGGCCTTCGGTATCTACACCGGTCTTCACACCGAGCGGCAGGCCGCGACACAGCCCACGATCAGCGAAGAGGCCATCGACGCTTACGGCGCTCGGTGGGCCGCACGGGGCGAGGCGCACGCCAGCACGATCTCTCCGGAGGCCGCCGAGGCCTATGCCGCACGCTGGCTCGCTCTCGCGCACCCCACGTCACAGGCCGCTGCGCCTTCCGCCGAGCCCCTTCCCCCGGGCGCGGAGCCGATGCCCGACTTCGGTCTACCGGCAGGTGCGCAGCTTAGGCGCGAGTACAACCTCCCTCCGGGAGCGACGGGGCAAGCCGCCGAGACCTTCACGGCACGCTTGTTTGCTCTTGCGAACCCGACTCCCCAGGAGATCGCCGGAAAGGCGCTTCTCGGCAGGAGCATTGCCTTCGAAAGCCCGACGGACGCGTTTTCTGGCGCGGCTCTCGCAGGACCTCGGATCGGACCGTAACTCGAGGCATCCACCAGATCCGTAATTACGAGGAACCGCTCGGAACGAGGAGTCCGAGCGGTTCCTCTTTTGGCTCTGCCATGCGGATCTGGTCGAGGTAAGGGGACTTCTGGGTGGACGGTTACCCGGTCGTTGCCACGCCGCCCGACACTTCGCGCAGATGCACACCGCGACCCAAGGAGATGGAACGATGAGCACACAGGAAGGAACCACTCTCAG
>CAYTCZ010000284.1:0-2191 GCA_964436315.1 uncultured Gaiellales bacterium
AGTTCGGCGGCCAGCGGTTCGGCGAGATGGAGGTCTGGGCGCTCGAGGCGTACGGAGCTGCCTACACCCTCCAGGAAATGCTCACCATCAAGTCCGACGACACGGTCGGACGCGTCAAGGCATACGAGGCGATTGTCAAGGGCGAAAACATCGCCGAACCGTCGATACCCGAGTCTTTCAAGGTCCTCCTCAAGGAGATGCAGTCGCTTGCTCTCGACGTCAACGTCCTCTCAGAAGAGGGTGGCGAGGTCGAGGTTCGCGAGGAGGACGATGAGCTTCTCCGAGCAGCGGAAGAGCTCGGAATCGACCTGTCGCCCGGATCGCTCCGAGCGTCGGCTCGCCCGCCCGAAGCGCAGGAGGTTGAAGAGGGCCAGGAGCGTGTTGATCAGTCGGGTGAGCTGACGGTCCCGGCCGATGAGGAACTCGTGGACGTCAGCGCAGACGAAGGAGGCGACGAAGCAGAACTCACGGTCTCGGGGACCGACCTGGCAGACGTTGAAATCGAAGAAGAGGCGGGGGCGTAGTGCTCGATATCAACAATTTCGATGCGATCCGCATCGGGCTCGCGTCGAGCAAGCAGATCAGAGACTGGTCGTCGGGCGAGGTCACGAAGCCCGAGACCATCAATTACCGAACGCTCAAGCCCGAGAAGGACGGGCTGTTCTGCGAACGCATTTTCGGTCCGACCAAGGACTGGGAGTGCTATTGCGGGAAGTACAAGCGCGTCCGCTACAAGGGCATCATCTGCGAGCGCTGCGGCGTCGAGGTCACCAGGCAAAAGGTGCGACGTGAGCGAATGGGTCATATCGACCTCGCTGCTCCCGTGTCGCATATCTGGTTCTTCAAGGGAGTTCCGAGCCGTATCGGCTACCTGCTCGATATCGCTCCAAAGGAGCTCGAGAAGGTGCTCTACTTCGCCGCGTCGATCGTCACCGACGTCGACGACGAGCAGCGCGCGGCCGATCTTGCGGATCTGGAAGACAAGGTACGTGCGGAGGCCGAGCGGATCTACGTCGATCGAGACGAGGGCCTGGCTGCGCTCGAGGATCGACTCTCGCGCCGGCGCGACCTATTCGTCAAGGGAAAAGAACGCAACTTCGACGAGGACGACGAGTTCTGGGCGCGCGGACTCTCCACGTGGGCGGAGGAGCAAGGGCTTCCGCCGCTCGAGGAGGCGCGCGATCTCGTGGGGGGCATCTTCAAGGAGGTCGCGACCACGATCACGACCGAGGACTCGAAGAAGATCCGTGAGCTCGTACGGAACTCGGCGATCCGCGACGACCGGCGTCTAACACCGCGGGAGCTGGACCAGGTGGCAACCGCTGGGACGCAGATCGTCACCGCGCTCCAGCCGCTCTACGCAGAGGCGGAGAAGGCATCCGGAGCAAAGAAGGGTGCCGTCACGAAGCACATCAACCGGATCCTCGAGGCGCTTCTCGGAAGTCAGGAAGTCGAAGGTGAGGACGCCGAGCTCGTCAAGGACGTCGACACCAAGAACCTCGAGAAGGCTCGCGATCTTGGCAACGGGCTCCTCGAAGAGCTCATTCCGGCAGCAGTTGCAGCTGAATCAGCAGACGCAATCCGCGATCTCGCAAACGATCTCTGCCTGAAGGTCGAAGGTCGGATGCAGAAGGAAGATCTCGATGCACTGGTTCAGTGGTCACTCAAGGTCAGGGAGATGTATCTCGACATCGAGTCTCGCCGTGGCGACACGCGCGAGGCGGCGGTCGACGCGGTCAACCGGCTCGAAGAAACCTGGGCGCTGTTCCGGGATCTCGAGCCGAAGATGATCGTGAGCGACGAGCTCCTCTTCCGCGAGCTCAAGGATCGATTCGGCTCGCCTTACGGCTTCGGCGTGTACTTCAACGGCGGCATGGGGGCGGAGGCGATCCGAGAGTTGCTGAAGGCACTCGATCTCGATGCGGAGGCCGAGAGTCTGCGAGAGACGATCCGTACGTCCAAGGGCCAGAAGCAACAGCGGGCGATCAAGCGACTCAAGGTCGTGAACGCCTTCATCAAGTCGGAGAACCGACCCGAGTGGATGATTCTCGAAGCCGTTCCGGTGATCCCTCCGGAACTCCGCCCGATGGTCCAGCTCGACGGCGGTCGTTTCGCTACGAGCGATTTGAACGATCTCTATCGCCGGGTCATCAACCGGAACAACCGGCTGAAGCGGTTGCTCGATCTCGGT
>CAYTCZ010000285.1:0-2159 GCA_964436315.1 uncultured Gaiellales bacterium
TGCGGGAAGACCATCTGCTGCACGACCACGGCCATG
Organism: uncultured Gaiellales bacterium; assembly: GCA_964436315.1. Classification (GTDB taxonomy): domain Bacteria; phylum Actinomycetota; class Thermoleophilia; order Gaiellales; family Gaiellaceae; genus CAYTCZ01. The sequence continues at coordinate 37 of CAYTCZ010000285.1, forward strand.
TGGACCTTCCGGTGGTCGAAGCCGTTCCGCAGCCGGTAGGTCACGGCCCGCTCGGTGAAAAGCGACGCCCAGCACCGGCAAACCTGCTGCAGGATCGCCGCTGGTCCCACGACGTTCAGGTACGTGTCCTGCAGACCCGCGAAGGATGCCGTCGGCAAGTCCTCTGCGGTCGCGCTCGATCGGACGGCGTAGGCGGCTCGCTCGTCGAGTTGGGCGAGCGGGCGGGTGATCGCCGCCGCCAGATCGTCAGGGATGGCGATCCCTTCGAGAGCCCGGCGGATCTCGGCGCTGAGCGTGCGGATCGCCTCCCGGCTGTCCGGGTTCAGGCGCGACAGCTGATCGAGCCGATCGTCGATAGACGGCGCTTCCGCCATGATCCGCCGAAAAGCGTCCGTCGTCACGCAAAAGCCAGCCGGCACGCGGATGCCTTCGATCCGCGAAAGCTCCCCGAGGTGCGCGCCCTTGCCGCCAACGACCTCCACCTGCGTCTGGTCGATCTCCTGGAGACCTAGGACGCAGCTGCGCATTCGTTCACTTCCCCTCCCGCCCCGTCGAGTCTGTCTCGATTTCTCGTTTGCGCCAGGGTCGTTCGACGATGACGACGTCGACTCCGGCCAACGCCAGCTCGCCCGCCAACATCAGCCCGGTCGGCCCGTCGCCTGTGATCACCACCGATGCTCGATCTCCGCGCACCCCTGTCGGCGCGACGATTCCGCATCCATTAGGTGTCGGTCCCTTCTGCATCTTCATCGGGTGTTGGGACGTTGGCGAGAATGGCGTACAGCTCCCGTTTGACGTCTTCGAGCACGGCTGCAGCCCGTTCGACCTGGTCGGGCGAGCCGAAACGACGAAGCTGCCGGGCCTGGCCGGCGATCTCAGCGGGCAAGGTGCGCAGCGCCCCATGTCCGTCTTCGGTTTCCCGCCAGAGGTTCGGCGTGGGATCGGCTCCGTCGACGTCGAGAGCCTCACGTGCCTCGCGACCGCGGTCGGTGAGCGAGAACACCTTCTTGTCTTCAAACTCCTCAGCCGTGATGAGCCCCTGCTCTTCCATGCGCGTGAGTGCCGGGTAGATCGAACCTGGGCTCGGCCGCCACCTTCCCGAACTACGGACTTCGAGTTCGGTAATCAGCTCATAGCCGTGCATAGGTCGCTCGGCGAGAACGACGAGCAGAGCGTCGCGTACGGCCCCGCGTCGGGCCCGTCGAGATCCGCGGGCGCGAGAGCCGCGCTCACGTCTGGTTCCCCGTTCACTTTCCGCTGTCAAGTGTTGTCACCTACGTCCAATGCTCGAAAGTTCTTACGGTAAGAGTAAGCGATATATCGCTACTCTGTCAACAGGCATCTCGCGAACGACGGAGCACGGCAGATGATCAGAGACAGGACGTGACGATCTAGCAGAGCAGTGTTCTCGCGATCGCGCTCATGGCTCCCCGAGATATCGTGGATAGTCCAACTACGCGTCAGTGACGTTACGGTCCAATGTCCCCAACAGCTCTCTCGGAAGAGGAACTCGTCGACCGCGCCGCGTCCAGCCGGGAGCGCATAAGCACCCTCGTCGAGCTGGGAGTCATCGTTCCGGGCGGCGGCTCGGAGCCATTCCGCCCGAGCGACGTCCAGCGCGTCCGGTTGGCGGACGCCTTCGAACAAGCGGGAATCTCGATCGAGGCCGTCGGACGCGGGGTCGCCTCCGGGCGCCTCTCCTTCGCTCCGCTCGACGTCCTCTTTCCCGAGCCTCCGAGCCACGGAGGGGTGACGTACCGCGAATTTGCCGACGAGCGTGGCCTCACCGTCGCTCGTCTTAGACGAATTATCGGGGCGTTCGGGCTCGCCGAACCCCTCGACGACGAGGGGATTCGGGAGGACGACGCGGACGCGATTCGGTCGCTTCTCGAGGCGACCGACTTCCGGGACGTCGGTCTCGAGGCCGACGTCGGCTTGCGACTTGCCCGGATCTACGGGGAGAACGTCCGCCGGATCGCGGAGTCGGCGGTTCGACTCTGGCGCGAGATGATCGAGGAGCCGCTACTGCTCGTCGACGGCGTTCCCCAGCCGGAGATGGAGGAGCGGGTCGTCGCCGTCGGTGCTCGACTGATGGACGTACTGGACGGGCTCACGCTCTGGCT
>CAYTCZ010000286.1:0-2156 GCA_964436315.1 uncultured Gaiellales bacterium
CGGCCCAGCATCTCGGCCACGGTCTGACGCACGATCGGGATGTTGGACGTGCCTCCGACCATGACGACGGCGTCGATGGCCCCGATGTCGGCGCGTATGTCCCGGAGGCACTGCGCGATGGGATCACGGGCTGCGTCGACGAGTGAGCGGACCTCGTTCTCGAACTCTTGGCGCGTGACTTCACGGTGCTCCCCGTTTGGGAGCATCAGCGTGGTCGAGTCCTGGGTCGACAGCTTGATCTTGGCGAGCTCGACCTCGAGGTCGAAGCGGTGCCGCTGCGTTGGGGACCACGCCCCGAGGTCGTCGATCGAGTCACGAAGCAGGCGCAGAAGGCGCGAGTCGAAGTCCAGACCGCCCTTCGTCGGCAGCCCCTTCGAGGCCTGCTCCATGAAGATGCCGTTGAGTGACTTCAAGACGGTGACGTCGAGCGTTCCACCTCCCCAGTCGAAGACCAGGATCTGCTGATCTCCCGGGCGAAGGGCGCTGTAGGCCATGGCAGCAGCCGTGGGTTCGTTGATCAGCGCGAGCACCTCCATGCCAGCCATGCCGGCACAGACCTTCGTGCGATGGCGGGCCATGCCGCGACTGTTGGAGGGGACGGTGACGACGGCCTGGCTGGGATCCACCCCCTGGTTGGCCGCACCCTTCTTCAATCGGCTGAAAATCATGGTGGCGACTTCTTCGACCATGAAGGTCTCGCCATGCTCGTCGACGATGACGTCCTGCTGGGTCGCGAAGAGTCGTTTCACCGCCGGAAAGCGTGATGCGGGTGCCCGCTTGGCATCCCATCCGAACAGGGCGCGGTCCCCCTCGCCGCGTGCGAACACCGACGGCATGATGCGTCCGAAGCCGAGCGGAGCCCATTCCGCGGGTGGTTGATCGATGTCGAGGGCCTCGGTTGCGCCCGCGCTCCACCGGGCCACCACGGAGTTCGTGGTGCCAAAGTCGATGCCAACAGCAGTCACTTGGATTCCTCCACAACGGATTCGGACGTCGATCGATTGGTCGCAGCCTGGACGGGTTCATCGACCAATACAGGGTCAGGGGAGCCTGCGGTGCGCTCCGTTGTCTCTGGCTGTGGTTCATCCGCAGCAGGCTCCGAAGCGTCGCCACCGCGGAGAACCCCTGTGCCGGGCTTGATCAAGCTGGGTTGCCCGTCGCCGTGAAGCTCCACCCAGGCCGGCGCCGTGACCTCGAGCTCGTCACCGGTGCCCTCGACGATCTCGAAGAACTCCCGAGGACTCGGTTCCTTCCAACGCACGATGCTGCTCTCGCGCAGGAACTCGCCGAGGCGGGCCTTCATCGCCTCGACAGTCGCGCCGTGCTCGAGCATGTCGGCGAGAACGACGAGTTGGGCCACGCGAGCCTGTCGGTCCTTGTTGGCGGCGACGACCGCCTTGCGTAGACCCTCGAAGGCCTCCGCCGACCGCGCGTTGCCCGGGTCGCGTACCACGACCGCGGCGTCGAGGCGGGTAAGCAACTCACGCTGTTCCTCGAGCTGCTCCAGCAGCTGCTCGTGTCGTTTCCTACTGAACACCGGTGGTCCTTCAGTCGAGAAGTGATGATGCGGAGGTTTGGAGCGCCTGGGTGAGATGCTCGAGCTGTGAGAACGTCTCCCAGAACTCGTCGGGGACGTGCGGTCGCAGGCGACCGATGAGCGCGAAGGTGGTCGCGCAGAAGTCCAGGATCAGGTTCCGGTTCTCGACGACGCTGGCGTAGTCGAGCTGCCAGGCGGGGCTGTACTGCAGGTGCTCGAGCGTCGAGTCGTGGAGGCTCGCGGCCTGTCGCGCGATAGCCAGCCGGTAGAAGGTGTGGGCGGTGGCGAGCAGCCCGAACGTGCGCTGCACGACATCCTCGGCGATGGTCCTCTGTTGGTCCCACAAGCAACGAGCCTCGATGAGGGCATCGTCAAGCACGTCCAGGTACCGATGTGCGGGCTCGGCCTCGCTCCAGTCCTCGATGCCCAGAGTGGCGCCGCGTACAACGCCGGCCCTCACCATGACGCCGTTGAAACCGTCAAGAGGTAGGTCCGCCTCGAGTATCAGGTCCCCGAGCCAGACCCAGGCTCCGTCCGGATCGCCGACCATGAGCCTGTCCGCAACTGCAGCGATGAGTTCGTCGCGCTCCCTGACGAGCCGGTCAGGCACGCCGGGCGT
>CAYTCZ010000287.1:0-2153 GCA_964436315.1 uncultured Gaiellales bacterium
GGCGAAGCGGGGCTTTGCCCCGCGAGAGCCCGCCCGCCCAGGGAAGCGTCAGCTGGGGGCTCGCAAGCGAGCCAAAGCCGAGACGCTGAGACAGTACGTCAAGGTACGGCGAGGCGTCGAGGCTGCAGGATCGCGCCGCGAGCGTCGTCAGGCTGCAGCGGAGCCGCGCTTCGCGCGGCGGGAGCAGCAGCCGCCCAGGGAAGCGTCAGACGGGAAGCGTCAGTGGCGGGTGTGGTGGTGTTCGAGCCACCAGTTGACGACCGCCCCGATGACGAGGACGTTCGCCATCAAATAGAGCCAGACAAGGAGCAGCAGAAGTCCTCCGAAAGCTTGCAGTGCCACAAGCGAGTCGGTCGCGCGCACGTAGATCGGGACCAACTGAAACGTGGTCTGAAGGACCACCGTGGCAAAGAGAGCGCCCGGCCAGACGTCGCGCCACCTGAGGGTGACGTTCGGAAGGAACCGGTATGCACCCAGGGCAAGTCCGAAAATGAGCGCAGTCGAGATTGCAATCGCGACGAGGTAGCGAACCGGTGCCGTCGCGATTCCGGCGCGGTTCAGGACCTCCACTCCGAAGGAGCTGGCGACAAGCGCCGCGAACAGCAGGATGAGCGAGCCTGAAACCGCGAGCAGCATGAGTCCCTTGCCGTGCGCAAAGGAACGATTCTGGACGCCGTAGATCAGATTGAAAGCCGACTCGAGCACACTGAAGAGCCCGAGCGCGGCCCAGATGAGGAAGAACCCCCCGACGATTCCAAGCGGCACGGCCCGATCGCGGATTCCCTCCACCGCTTGGACTAAGTGATCGACCGAGCTTTCTGGGAACGTCTGTCGAAGCTGGCGAATCAACTCGCTTGATTCGTCCTGCTGCCCCGCCAAACCGATCAGCGAAAGAGCGATGACGAGCAGCGGCACGAAGGCGAGGAGTGCGAAGTACGAGATCATCGCCGCCAGGTGCGTCCCCCGCTCGGAGAGAAACTTGCTCGCGATCGCGCGGACGCCCGTGACAACGAACGCGCTCCAGTCCGCGACTCGGGCACCCAGGGACGTGACCCCCGCGCCGCGCTCTTCAGCCGATCCCGTCACTAACCGAGCGGAATATGCCAGAGAGGAGTGCAGCGCCTTCGGAGGCTCCCATTCGAAGAGCGTACAACCCGGATAGCAACCCCTCCACAGCGAGAGCGGTAACTGAGCCTCACCCGGCGGTGACAGCGAGTCCGGCGCTCCCGGTCAGGACTCGCCTCGCGGAGGTTTCCCGAAGATGGGCTGGAGCCGGAGTTAGGAAGGTCGATACCACGCCCGACGGCGAGATCGGCCGCTCCGCTTACCGCGTATCCGTGTCGAGGTCGTGATTCCAGGCGCACGCGAGCGCACGCGGGAGCCCCCAGGCGCCAAGCGGCGTGAGGCGGCGATCCTCGTCAACGGCGCCAAGAGCCTCCCACCTGGGCAAGACGATCTCGACCGACGCGCCGATGAAAGACACGTCATCGAGTTCGAGCGGTGGTCCGGAGATCTCCGGGCAATTGTCGATGTATTCGACGAGGTCACGCGGCTCAGCCGAGGCACCCACGCCGGCCCGAACAAGTCCGACGATTGCACCGACCCAGTCGGCGATCTCGAGCGAGAGCAGCATCGACTCCTCCTCGATGCCGAGGCCTGTCTCTTCCTGTGGCGCGACGAGCGACGCAGCTGACTGCAGCCACAGCTCGCTGTCGTCGACAGGAAGCGGCTTTTTGAAGCCGGCCGCCCGACGGATCGTGTCGTAAGGCCACTGTCCGCTGAAAAGCTCGGCGCGTAGCCGCTCGCATGTTTTTGCCAGCTCTCCCGAAGGCAGTCCGGGGCGGGAGCTCGCCGGCAAAGCCTCGCGTAACACTGCTACAGCGTCGGCTTCGGCCTGCTCGAACTCTGCGATCACTTGGTCGATCTCGTCGTCGTCGAGCAGAAAGGGATCGGCTTCTTCGTCCCCGCCTTCGCGCATCCGATCGTCGTCGCTCATCGTCGCCTCCTCGGGCACGGCTATTGTCGGTGCTTCTCCCCCACTCGGCATTCTCTCCGCTCTGCAAGTCGGGCGAGGCACCGATGCCGCAGGATCGCGCCGCGAGCGTCGTCAGGCTGCAGCGGAGCCGCGCTTCGCGCGGCGGGAGCAGCAGCCG
>CAYTCZ010000288.1:0-2153 GCA_964436315.1 uncultured Gaiellales bacterium
CCACCGTTGAGATCGTGCCGACTCCCGAGGGCGTTGCGCCCCAGAACTTCGTGGTTGGTCTCGAGTTGTGGGAGTTGAACCGGAGTGTGTACGAGGTGGAGGCCTCGACGGAGAGTTCGGCTGGATTTTTACTCGTTGAAGGTGATAAAGAGGAAGAAATCTTCGATCAGTTCGTGAGTGATCCAGACGTTGGGAACTGGAGGTTGGTTGTTCCCGAAGAATTCGAGGGTCTCGTGCGGATTCGGGCTACCGTTCTACCCCCTGATCTGGTGATCGCGTTCTCTGGTATGCGTCTCGAAACTCCATGTGTGCAGAAGAGCTTCCAGCTTGTTCTCGGCTCCGAATTTGTGAGCGAGTTGCCCCACGACGGACGCGTTCGTTTTGAGCCGGAGTTTCTTGATCAATCCTGCCCAAGCGCGGGCGACGCTGAAGTCGGTGACTCGGTTGCCCAAGCCCGACACCTTCTTGAGACTGAAGGCCTGGCCCCAGAAGACCCATCGGTCAAGATCGAAATCCGAGAGGACACTGAGGCAGTCTTAGCTTCTGGCGAGATCATTCAACAGCGGCTACAAGAGCTTGGCGTCGACGCACTGATCGACCCGTGCGCTGGTGAATGTGTGCGGGTCTTCCTCGATACGGACGCGGCCTCTACGCCGGAGCCATGAGAGATACGCAACCCCAATCGCTGGATGACGGAGGTTGAGGAGACGGGCCTCTTTTTGACTGAGCGACTTCGGTGGCCCCAGTGCTCGGTTATTCAATCTCTGGCGTTCGTTATCAATCGCTTGATATCCGTCGTGAGAAAGATTGCGCTCGCCTTATCGCCCTCGCTGACGAGTTCCAGGTTTCTTGGGACGCTTCTGCCGAGAGGTGTGCGGTTTTTGGCAGCTCCGGCGGACCCGGCCGACCAGAAGAGCCGTTGTCCGTTAAGGCGAGATCCGTTCTAGCGTTCCTTCTACCAATCTGAGAGAACCGGACGGAACTGAGAGAACCTCAGATCACCAAACTGAGCCAGATAGCGTCGCAGCGAACGCCTTTCAACCTGGCCCGCACCCAGGAGGTCACCGGTTCGAGTCCGATTAGCTCCATCTGGAAAAGGCCTGCAAATAGGCATCTTTTGACCTTCTGGTAAGCGTTCACCCCCCGCCCCGCTCAGGCGAGTGCGGGGATGGGGTCGCCTCGGATCCTGGCGGTGAGGACGTCGCTGAGGTAGGCGAAGAGCGAGCGCTTCTGGAGTCGGCAGGTGACTGATGCCGAGAGCAGCCGCTCGATGCTGCGTTCGCCGCGGTCGGATTGGCTGCCGAGGGAGAGCTTGCGGTAGATGACGGCACCGCGGCCACGCTCGGCGTGGTTGTTGGTCGGCTCGACGCCGTCGGTGTGGGCGAAGGTCCAGAGGGCGGGCCAGCGCTTGAGGAGATTCTTGGCGAACTGGCGGTGGTAGGTCGTCCTCGGGCTTTTGCGGGCGGCGTGCTCGAGCAGCGCGCGGAGCTTGTCTTCGAGCGGGGCGATCTGCGCCTGCAGTCGGGCCCGATCGCCGTCGGCCTGGTAGCCCTCCCAGGCGGCAAAGAGCTCGCGGGCGATCCGGAGGCCGTCCTCGCCGAAGCGTTTCTGCTCGGCCATGCCGTCGCTGTGGGCGGTGAAGTCCCTGAGCAGGTGGGCCCAGCAGAGCTGCCGTCGGCTGGGCTCGAGGTAGTCGTAGCCGCGCCAGCGATCGGAGCAGACGATCCCGGTGAAGCGCTCGCCGAGCAGCGTCCTCGCCTCGAAGGCCTGGCGGCCGGCCGCGATCCGAAAGAGCCCGCTTTGGGCGGTCAGGGCGCCCCACAGGGTGCGGTTGGCGCCGGCGGTCTTCCAACCGGTCTCGTCGATGTTGACCACCGGCGCCGAGGTGATCGACTGCTCGAGCCGGGTATGGGGCGCGGCGAGCGCCTCCCCGGCCCGGTGGATGATCGCGTCGACCGATCCGGTCGCCAGTTCGACCCCGAACAGCTCCCGGGCGAGCTCGCTCGAATCGCGGCGCGAGACGCGGTTTCTGACCGCGAGCGTCACCACCGCGGCCTGCAGGCGCGGGCCGAACGCCGAGCGCGACAGCTCGCGGGGAAGCTCGGCCCGGGTCGCGGTGGCACAGGCCGGGCAGGAGACGCCATGCAGCCGAT
>CAYTCZ010000289.1:0-2142 GCA_964436315.1 uncultured Gaiellales bacterium
CGCCGATATTTCCGTCATCGAAACCCGGATCGCACTTCTGGGCTGCTGTACTAGCTCCGCCGGGCTCTTGCGTTCTCTGGCCAGAAATGCCCGACGCAACTGACGCGGACACGTGCCGAGAACCCGCCCGTGCCCCTGGACAACCCCAAGGACCTCCAAGTCCGGCATGTGCTCTATGCCGCGGCCGAGCGACTCGACCTCACCGAACGGCAACTCGAGCTCCTCACGCTGGTGACCCGCGGCCTTTCTCGGCCGGAACTGGCTGAGGAGATGAGCGTGAGTGTCGCAGCCATCGACTATCACGGGCGGACGATGCGGAGACGATTTGGCGTTGGCCCGCGCGAGCTCGCGCTGCGTTTGCTCCGTGACGCGCTACTCGAGGCGCATCCACGTTCTGCGATGTGCCAGCCGCGTGACTGCAGTGACGACGGATCAGTGGCGCGTGAATGTCGAGGCGACAATCAATGACTGAACTTATTCATCTCACCAGTTCAGGTGAGGCCACAATTGGGGTCGGGCTAGAAACGCGATTTTCGCTGAAACTACAAGGATTTGTAGTTGCGTGAATTTGCCTCATATGGATCCCTGAGCTCTCCGCGGGGGCGATCCGCGGGGGAGGTGACCATGGGACTCGTTGTCCCTGATGTGGGTCTAGGGGTAGCAATGCGCTCCGCTCGATGGGTGGCGGCCGTCGGGCTGGCGGTGCTCTGTGCCGTGGGCTGCGGGGACGAGCCGACCGACGATGAGCCTACTGATCTGGGTATCGACGATGACATGGCGGGCCCGAACGATGGATCGACGCCGGAGGATGCTGGGCCTCCCGACCTGGGACCAGAGCCCTGTGACGTGGAAGGCGAGACCCGCGCCGTGGAGTGCGGGAACTGTGGGCTTGGCCAAGAGCGCTGTGAGGAGGGCGTTTGGGTTCTTGGCGAGTGTCTGAACGAGAAGGAATGCACTCCGGGCGAGCTCGAAGATGAAGACCTCGGGATGTGCGCGACGCGAGCCCGCATTTGCGGCGCGGAGTGCGAATGGGGTGAGTGGGACATGACCGCGGAGGCCGGCGAGTGCGAGGTCGGCGAGATGCGGATGTGGGCTGATGGCTGTGAGGTCGACGAGGTCAAGTCCCAGATGTGCAGCGCTACCTGCGAGTGGACCGACGTCGGTGTCTGCACCGGCGGGTGTTCGGGCACTCGCCGGACGAGTCCTCTGTTGGCGGAGGAGGTCTGTGTCCCCGCAGGCTCGTTCATCCGCGGAGACGACGACTTTGGTGACGCAGCGGAGGCGGAGGTGATGCTCACCTACGCCTATTTCATCGACAAGAGCTTCGTCACGAACGGACGGTATCGCGAATGTGTCGATGCTGGCGCGTGCACCGAGCTTCCGAGCGTCCTTGCGAACTACAATGATCCCACCCTTGCCGACTATCCGGCTGGGGCCTTCGACTTCGAAGCCGCTCAGGCGTTCTGTGAGTGGGACGGTCGTCGGCTGCCGACTGTGGCGGAGTGGGAGAAGGCCGCTCGAGGTCCCGCCCCTCGCGCTCAACCATGGACCTGGGAAGGCGACAGCTACCGTTGCGACTTGCTGCCATCGTTGGTTGATTGCGCGGACCCCACGCCTCCGCCCACGGACTCGATGGGGGTGGAGCAAGCGGATCGGTGGCCAGGGACCGAGTCCTACTACGGGGTGAATGGGATCATTGGCATTTCGCAGTCGTGGGTCTCCGACTGGTACGGCGAGAACTACTACTCGGACCCGGCATCGCGGCTCGACCCCGTAGGACCGGCCACGGGCACGCAGCGCAGCCAGCGAGGCTCTGAACGCTATGGATCTCAGCGTGGGCTCCGCATCGGCGCGCGTATCCGTTCTCTTCCAACGGCCCGCGCAGGCCTGATTCGTTGCGCAAGGACAGCTCCATGAAACTCTCGCAGCTCAGCGCCATCCTGGTCTCGTTGTTGGCGGTCTCGTTGGTCGGGTGTGACGAGTCCGAGTCACCCGTGACTTTGGCCCCACCCCCACCCGACGACGGTTGGGATGAGCGACGGCACCGCATGGACGTGATTGTGATCGGCACGGAGAGCGGGAACCGGTGATCAGCGACAATTACTTTTGCCGGCGTGACGACAACTACTTCTGCCGGTCGGA
>CAYTCZ010000290.1:0-2126 GCA_964436315.1 uncultured Gaiellales bacterium
GGGTGAGCTAGCTCTCCAGGTTCGTTTCCGCGTTCAGCACGGCGGTCGCCTGTCATCCGACCTCCTGACTCAGCGCGTTGTTGATGGACAGGAGGGTCTCTTCATTCGCGACTCCATCGGCCTCGAGATTGTGCTGTTCCTGGAAGGAAGTGACCGCTGCCTTGGTCCTCGGTCCGAAGATGCCGTCGATCGGTCCCGGGTCGATGCCCAGAGCTTGTAGCGCGCGCTGGAGTTGCTCGACGTTCGGCCCTGCGTCGCCTTCGGCAAGTTCCTCAGCGAGGCTTACCTCCAGCTCGGGGGGAGGGGCAGGCGTGGACTCGGGCACGGGCTCAGTACGCTCCCCTTCCTGGCGAGTTCCGGCTCGACCGGCTCGGCCTCAGCGGAATCGAACAGATCTTCCGTTTCATCCGGGGGCGGCTCTGCACCTCGTCCGCATCCGGTCAGCATGAACAGGGCAATGACGCTTACGATGAGCGAGGCACGGAGTACGATCCTCCGCGTCCCGAGCCTGGGAGACCGCGCGTCCTCGCGGGGCGTGCGTTCTCGCTGTCTTTCGCGAATTTCGATCTCCGTCAACTGCTCCTCCTCTTCGACGAGTTCCTCAAGCCGTGAATGGCCCGGTCGGGCCCGAGGCTCTCAGCGTCGAAGAGGAGTGATGCCGCCGGCGAACGCGGTCACGGGACCGCGCGATACTGGCGGCGATGTCGGCGATCCGCGCTGCGACACCGAGCTCCCGACGATCTTCCAGCGGAGGCGCGCGGTCGCGCGTAGCCGATGAACAGCTCGAAGCGTCGGGCACGCGGAAACGAGGAACAGGACCGCTCCGCAAAAGAGTGCGCCCGATGCGACGAAATCATCGGGATGGGAGTGCAGCGCCGTAAACGCAAGGAGAACGACCAACACGGCGAGAACGAGAAAGCCCAGCCAGCGATCCTCGCAGGCGCTCTCAATCCAAGTCCGCAAGCGAATCACGACGGAGATGGTAGTCACCTTTTGCAGGGTGCGCTGACGGCGATCACGTGTACCTCTTGCTACCAGAGGCAGCTCGCAGACGTCGGAAGGGAGTGTTAGCCTCCCGATCCTCATGATCCGAATACGAGGCTGGATCGATCGCGGACTCGAGCATCGCTGGCTTGGGTTTGCAGTTCTCCTTCTTCTCGTCTTTGTCCTCTCGTTCCTCGCGATCCACTCCCATCCTTGGGAGCTGGATGAGGATGCACTGCACTTGGACATCGCACTGAGCTTCGTCCTTGCAGCGGGTTTCGCGCTGGTTCGAGGGATGCGAGCCCGCCGGGACTGGGCGTGGCCGTCGAGCAGGATCTGTCTTGCTGGAGCGCAGGGACTGCTCGGGCCTCCCGCCAACGCCCCTCCACGGAGCACCTTCTCGCCAGGTACCTCTCCACTCCTGCGCTGATGGAGCCGGCGCCCCTGCGCGCCAGTTCCACGCGAAACCGGGAGAGAGGAGAGGACTGTTGCTGGGCCCATCCGCTGGAAAAGCACGTCACTTACGATCAAGGCGACGGCCGCCTATACGGAAATGGTCGTCAGTCGCCTGGGACTTCGTCCACCAGCTGCCTGCGCCGACCTGTCGACTCCTCGCGCTCGCATTCGCACTCGGCAGCCTCTTTGCCTCGCTCGTCTTTGCCGGGCGAGCGGAAACAGCGCGGATCGAGGACAAGCGCGCCGAAGCGCAGGTTGTCTTGGCGCAGATCCGGGAGCTCGACAGCGAGCTCGACAAGGCGGTCGACGCCTACAACGGAACCCAGCTGAAACTCGGGGCGATCGAGGCCGAGTACGGTCTCAGTAAGCGTCACCTAAAGGTTCTCCGGGCGAATCTCAAGAAGGCGGAGGCGACGATCGAAGCGCGCCTTGTCACCCTCTACACCGAAGGCGAGTCGAGCTTCGTCGAGTTCCTCCTCGGGGCATCGAGCCTGACCGATTTCCTCGACCGACTTGACACCGTGGATCGCCTCTCCGAGGAGGATGCGCGGATCATCGGCGAGATCAAGACATTTCGCGAGGAGGAGCGCGTGCGTGCGGCAAAGCTCAAGCGTGCGAAGGCGAAACAGACACGCCTTCTCCAGCAGCGTGCGGCCCGACAGGCGGAGATCGAGCAGCTGCTCTCC
>CAYTCZ010000291.1:0-2119 GCA_964436315.1 uncultured Gaiellales bacterium
GAGGCCGGGGTCGCCGATCACTTCGAGCAGGCCACGACGGGTTGGCAAGACTTCCCGGCCCTCGGCGAGTGGTTGGAGAAATGCAGCGTGACGGCGGTGCCGTCGGCGCCGATCATCAACTCTCTCTGGTGAACGCGGAGGAAGGCTTCGATTGCACGCCAGTGGTTCACGGCCAATCAGATGGCGGCCCTGGCCCATCGTGCTGATCATCGTGAGGCGTTGAGGGGATAAGTTCGCGAGCAACTCCCGGGTAGCGCCTCCGCCTGAGCTACGGTTGCGCGGTCGGTGTCGACCCCGATGCTTTCAACGCCTTCGAGGTGACTGCTCAGCCCTCGATGGCTATGTGATGGTAGTTACAGGTGTCCGAAGTGTCCGAGGTGTCCGAGGGTGTCCGATATGGGGCAGACACTCGCAAAGGGCTTGGTTGACACGAAAACAGCGGAAATCGCCGGGTGTCTGAGTGTCCGGCCATTTCGCCCAGAAACGGAAGGGACATGGACTCGCCCGGAGAGGCCGAGGGGCTTCCGTCGGACTGCGTGACGAGGAATGTTCCGCTATGGACAAGATCTGAAAACCGACGGGAAGTGGGGCCACTTCAGGAATTTGTGCACGTCTTGGAGGCGTGTCTCGCTATTGAATTTCGTGACGAAAGGACAATCATTCTGAATCAGGGTGACAGCATCTACTTTCGTGCGGATCGGCTGCATCGGTACTCCAACGAGAACGACGGAGAGACTCGCTTCTTCGCGGTCTTCAGTCCACCGTGGCTCTGAGCTAACTCCAGTGCTCAACTGACGCTCTGCTCCCTGGCCTTGTGGCGCTCTAGTTCCTCCCCGAGGTCCTCGATCTCCTCGAGAAGAGCCTCGTTCTCCTCGCGGAGTCTGGTGTTCGAATCCCGTAGCTCCGCGTAGCTCGCCCTCAGGCCTGCGAGTGCCTCGCCGACTGCGTCAGCTCGGTAGCGGCCCAGCCGCCGCTTGAGGTCGACGTCGATCGACGCTGGGACGTGGCCGAGAGGCGGCGCGTCGTGCTTCTCCACGAGGTGCTCCCTTCTCCCTGTGACTGGCTGCCGCAGGTTATCCGGCGACGAGGGAGCCTGCCCCGCTGGTGGCGGCGTGACCGCAACATTCGCGACACGGCCGTGATGCGACCGGCCGACCGAGACCATCTTGGCTGGCCAGCTCGGCTCAACTTTGGCCGCAATGGTTCCCTGCTTCGGCTTCAACTCGGCTGGCCAGTTCGCTCAGGGGCAGCCCCGCGTACCTTGTAGGTGGACGCTCTGGCTGGTCGGCTCGGCCCGACTATCGCAAACCATTCAGTTTCGCGAGGACGACCTAGCTGGTCAGACGAAAGTCGATCCGATGATAATCCTCGCAGCTTTGGCCTCGGAACCTCAGGTCCCGCTCAAGTGCGCAGCACTTCTGTTCGACATGGACGGTGTCCTCGTCAACTCGACCCCCGCTGTCGAACGTCAGTGGCGAAGTTGGGTGCGAGACCATGGACTCAGCCCGGAGCATGTTCCCATCCAGCATGGGAAGCGCACGGTAGACCAAGTCCGTGAAGCAGCCCCACATCTTGACGCGGCGGCCGAGGCCCATCGCATCGAACTTTGCGAAGAGCAGGACACAGACGGGATCGAGGTCTATCCCAGCGTAGCCCGGCTGCTGGGAATGCTCCTCCCAGAAGAGTGGGCGGTCGTTACATCGGCCCACCGGAGATTGGCTGAGGCACGCCTGTCGGGAGTCGGCATCGACATTCCTCCTATCCTCGTCACCGCCGATGACGTGGTTTCTGGGAAGCCCGATCCTGAGGGCTACCTGCACGCCGCGTCGCGGCTGGAGGTTGCGCCCGAGGCGGCCGTCGTTGTCGAGGACGCGCCGTCCGGGATCACGGCAGCTCGGGCGGCGGGGATGACCGTCATCGCCATCACGACGACGCATTCGGCAGATGAACTTGGGGCCGCAGACTTCATAACGTCGCACCTCGAACGGCTCGATGTAACCCGTGCCCCAGGCCCGGGACTTCCGCTTCAAGTCAGCGTGACATTCTCGACGAGCTAACCCGACAGCTCGTCCTAATCCCCTTGGCAACACGAAAGCCGAGCCCATCGCGAATGCGGTGA
>CAYTCZ010000292.1:0-2092 GCA_964436315.1 uncultured Gaiellales bacterium
TGCCATCTCTCCCGAGGCAATCGAGGCCTACGGCGCGCGCTGGGCAGCGCTCGGCGAGTAAGGGCGCTAGAGACTCGACAGGTCCATCTCCGCGCCATCGCGGAACGAACCGCCCGGCGGACCCGGGCGGTTCTCTATTGGGTGCTCCCCTCCGCAAATCCGCGAGCCCCTGTCCGGCTGTAAACCGTCGCAATCCCGGCGTCTCCAGAACGACATGGGCGCCTTGCCGGCTCCAGAGGCAGTCAGTCGGTCGAGTCGGAGAGGCTCCAGGTATAGCGGGAGAGATTCTCGAGCGGAGCCAAGCCGCCTGGTCTGAGTCCGCGCCGGACGAAGATTGTCGGAACGGCCGCCTTCTGAGCGAGCGCGAGTCTCACAGCACCCAGCCCTTCGCGCGGCCAGCGCTCCGAGAGTCCGATCACCAGAAGACCAGCATCCTTCGCGGCGTCGAGTATCGCGTCTTCGCCCGGCGGTACGACGAGGGGTTTGGCGGTGATGCCCGCATAGCGCTGAACGAGCAGTGAGACCCCGGCGAGCAGCCGGCTGGCATCGCGCTTCTCCCGGTCAGGTTGCGCAGCGGAGCCGAGGAGCCTGAGCGTCGCGCCACTTGCTGCTGCGAGCCACGCCCCGATCTCGACAGCGGTCCACTCGTGCTCTGAGCCACCGAATGGGACCATGATTGGTCGCCTCTCACCAAGTTCGAGCTGTGAGTCCTCGCCGAGCACGAGCGTGGCCACGTCGCACGGAGCTTCGTCGAGCACAGTCTCGAGGTCGCTCGGCGGGGTGCCCTTGGCTGTGAGTTCAGGCGGGGCATCGGTGAGCAGAAGATCGACCTGCTCTTCGTTTGTGAGTTTCACTAGGTCCGAGCCCCGATCGGCGGACGTGAAGGCAGCAGTACGGATCTCCACGCCATGCCGCGAGAGGTTCTCAGTTTGGTTGTGGAGGAGAGTTGTCACTTCGTCGAGCTCATCGCTCGTCGCGACGAGCGAGGCGACGATGATGTCGCGGCGTGGCCGCTTGGTAAGCGAGGTGGCCACGGCGAGAAGCGCGTGGAGGCTCTCCATTGCACTTGTGACGACGAGGATTGATCGTTCGGCCGGAGCAATCGACACGGCGGGTGGCTGCTCGGCTTGTGTCTCGGTGCTAGCAGCAGGAGCCGCGAGATCAAGGCTCGGGTCGTTGGACTCGACACGTCGCCCGAGCTCGCGAAGAGATGCGCTCGGTTCGATCCCGAGCTCATCGAGAAGCGTTTGCTCAGCGGCCCGATACTCGGTGATGGCGCCGGCCTGATCGCCGGACCGACGGAGGGCCAGCACTAACTGCGCACGGAAGCGCTCGCGGAAGGGGTGAGCCGCGACCAGCTCGCGGAGCTCGCCGAGGATGTCTTCGTGGGCGCCGAGTGCGAGATCGGCGTCGATCCTCTTTTCGAGCGCTTCGAGTCGAAGCTCGTCCAGGCGGTTGGCGGCGGCATGCGCAAACGGGGCCCACTGACAGTCGGCGAGCGGAGGTCCCCGCCATAGCGCCAGTGCCTCGCGGAGTCGAACCGAGGCTCGGCGCGAATCGCCGTCGGCGGCTGCCTGCTCACCCTCACGAACAAGTCGTTCGAAGCGCTGAAGATCGAGTTGATCTGGCTCCATCTCGACCAGGTATCCGGGCGAGCGGGTGACCACCACCGCGTCTTCAATGCCCGAATCCTCGAAGCTCTTCCGAAGCTCAGAGACCCGCATCTGAAGCGCCTTCACGCCCGTTTGTGGCGGATCGTCGCCCCACAATTCATCGATCAGACGGTCTGACGAGACGACCTGGCCAGCATTCAGGAGGAGCAGTGCCAGCAGGGCGCGCTGTCTCTCACCACCGACGTCGATCGGCAGGTCGTTATGCCAAACCTCGAGGAGGCCAAGGATCCGGAATTCCATGCCTTCCGCGCACGCTAACACTCGGGCAACACGCAAGAAACGATGAGGCTTACTGCCCTGTTACCGCCTTCCGGCAGAGTTGAGCTCGAATGATGGATCGGTGGTCTCTCATGAGCTCCCTCCGTCAAGTTGATCTTGCGTCAAACCCCCCGTACCCTCACTGCTATGGCGCGGGCAGC
>CAYTCZ010000293.1:0-2086 GCA_964436315.1 uncultured Gaiellales bacterium
GAATGCTGCCCAGGGTGGCTGCGCGAAGGTGCCGCAGAGCTCTTCGGCTTCTTAGTCCTCGACGACGCTCACCTGTACGACTTCGCCGCTTCGCGGGCAGACAGTGTGCGTGAAGCCCGCCGCAGGACCGACCCGCTCGAGCACTGCTCGTCACGAGACAACGTCTGTCTGTTTGACCTCGGCTTCCTGGCTGTTGACTTCCTGACCGGCTCCGAGTTGGCGCCGTTGCTCGCCTTCTGGGAGGCCCTCGGCCATGGCGTGCCCTGGAAGCACGCTTTCCGGAGCGTCTTTGGCCGAAGTGTCCAGGCCTTCTACGACGAGTTCGGCGAGTACCGGCGGGGTCTCCGATACGGTCAGGGCATTCACTAGCCGGGTAATCCCATCGCTTCGCGCATCTCCTGCGGAACTCCACGGCCCTCGGCCGATGTTGGCTGGCGCACGAGCCGACAGTTCTCCGGGCTCGCGAGCGGCGATCACGGTCGCTTGGTCAGCCATTCTTCAGTAGCAGCGGCCCGTGACCCGGCGGAGCACTCGTCGCGCCGCACGGGGCAGGGAATGGAGTGCTCTCTCGGGCGACGTGAATGGTGATACGCGTATTCGCCGATCGTGCATCGGTGGATCCGCCGATGCCGGTCTCGTTGGCACGTGGGAGGCTTCACTCGTCCCGATCCAGATCAGTTCTCCCAAGGGGGCGGGGGCGAGGGCGTAAATGGGGCCAGGCACTGCTGATCATCTTGCGCGGCTGGGCTTCCCCCAGCCTCCTCGGTAGCGATGCGCGTTCCAGTCAGATCCGAGCGCGACGCGTTTCTGCTCGCGATCGGCCTCGCCCTCGTCGTTGGAGTGGCCGTTCTCGTCGGCTTCCTCGCCGCTCCCCTGTGGGGCGGTGTTCTGGTGGCCGTGGTTCTCCTCGGGATCCTCGCCTTCGTCCTTCTCGCCAAGGAGGGTGAGCGCGCTCGTTCACTCCGCGAGGCCGCCGAGGCTCCCCACCCGGCCGCACCGCCCGCCAAGTACCGCGTTCTCATCGTGGCGAACGAGGTGCTCTCCGGGCCGGAGCTGCGCGACGAGATCATGCGGCGGGTCGAGCTCTGGCCAGAGCTGCATGTGATTGCGCCAATCCTCAGCTCGCGCTTGCACCGATGGACGGACGACATCGACCGGGAACGCGAGGAAGCGCAGGCACGACTGGAGGCCACCCTGGCCTGGGCCGCTGAGCAGGGCATGGAGGCACACGGGGAAGTGGCGGATGCGGATCCCTACGCGGCGATCGAACACGCACTCCGCCGCGCCGGCGCGGATGAGATCATCATCGCCACCCATCCTTCCGAGCGCTCTGCCCGCCTGGAGACCGAGGTGCTCGAGCGCGCGCGCGAGCAACTCGAGATGCCGGTGACCCACGTCGTGGTCGAGCCGGAGGGGGTTCGGATCGAATCCACGCGACAAGAGTCGAAGCGGCGACTGCCCGAGAAGCCTGTCGTCCACCCCGAGCACCCTGAGTGATCTCGGGCACGTCTGCATCCCTGACACGCTCGCAGCCTGCAGATGAGGCCGCGCTCGTCCTCCTCCGTAAGCCGGATCGAGAGGCTAACGGTGGCAACGGCAGCGGCGGAGGGACTGGGACGATCGGGCAGTGGCGACCAGCGTGGGGAAGTTCGCTCGCAGCCCGATTCTGGACTCTTCGTCGCGGCCAGGACACGTCTAGCGCTGCCAGGCAAGCCCGAAAGCCTGCGTGCGTCCAGCGCAAGCCCCAAAATTAGGCAGGGAGCAGGATCAGGCGGAGCCCCCCGTGCTCTCGTCGACGACGTCGTGGCCGACTCGGCACGGGTGAGGCGCCACAAGCCAGAGACACCGCGGGCAACACTGCACGCCGGTGATCGGGGACGACTCGAGTGCTCGAGCGAAGTCGATTCCTGGAGGACCCTGGAGCACGTCCGGAGCGCAATCGGTGCATCTCTATGATGTTCCGATGACTGTCTCCCCGCTGGAAGAACATCGACGCCATGCGAGAGTCCGGTCAGGTTTCCAGGAGTAACGGGTGATGAGGCCGAGTGTTGTCGCAGCCATCGTCGCGCTCGCGCTCGCCGCTCTC
>CAYTCZ010000294.1:0-2084 GCA_964436315.1 uncultured Gaiellales bacterium
GGGGCTTGAGAAAGTCGGGATGCGGCTGGGGTTGATCTAAACTCAGAAACAGTCTGTTAGTGCACATCAGCGAGTCATGGGTCGAACTCGAACTGATCTCTCCCAAGTATCGGCCCGTACGTTGCATTGGCCTTGACCTCGTAGCCCGGGAACACGTACCACGTGTAGCGGCCTGCTTTGCACGAGCCAAGCACGCAAACCAGTGCCCAGCGTGCGTTCTCTCGATGCGCGTGGATCGGACGATGTGCCGTGTTCGGTCTGAGTCCTATTGCCTCTTTGGGCCCCACACGAAAAGTTCGGGGAGTTCGTCGCGCGCACTACCCTCCCGAATCTCAGCTTCCTTAGCCAAAGCCGACCTTTGAAACTCCGCCATCGTCTCGGTCACTTTTCGAAACGCGGCGATTCCAGCTTTGAACGCTCCGGCCTCGGCACGACTGTCCCGGGCGTCCGAGATCGACCGCTCCACAACTAATGCGCGCTCGTAAGCCTTCTCAACCTCGGTGAGGAGGGGTCTCCCAAGCGAGCTTGTGAACGGAGCGGTGAGCCTCACTGTCCAGGCCAAGTCCCGAGCTTCGGTCGCCTCCGTCTTCGCGGCACGCAGTCGGTCTCGAAGCTCTGCCAGTTCAACCCCTTCCGTTGCGACCTCCGACCGAACGTCGCCGGCAAGAGCCGCGCCGCGCTCGGCGAGCGAAACCGCTTCGAGCCAATCGGGCCTCTCCTGATCTAACTCGGTCCGGGACGCCTGCACGAGCTCGACCGCTCGCGCGAGCAGTTCCTTTCGCTGTTCATAGAGTTGAGGTGAGAGTTCGATGTCGTCGAGCGATGCCTCAGCGTCATCGATGCTGCACTCAGCCTCGACGATCTTCTGACGAGCGTCGAGGGATGCGGCCTCAAGACGTTTGAGGTGGTTCGTGATCCGCTCGACGAGGGCCGACGACTCGTCGAGGTCTTCGGACGCCTCGCGGAGCTCGCGAGCGGCTCCCTCGAGCGAGGTCGTGTCAGTACCTTGCTTGGCGAGCTCCGTGGCCCGCCGCCGGTGAGTTCGAGCTTGCTCGAGAGAGAGCTGTGCCGCTTCTCCCGCGCCCCGGATCTCTCGCCAAGATCTTGGCGCATGGGTCTTGGCGGCGGTATGAAACTCCTGCCGGACGTCCTCGAGCTTTCGTTCGACGATTCCGCTCTGCTCGCGGAACTCGGTGAGATCGCTCGCGATCGTGTTTGGCAAACCGGCCAAGTGCAGTGAGCGCGACTTCGCATCGTCGGCGAGCTGCGTCGCCTCATCCGCCAGTCGGAGAGCGGTAACCGGTCGTTCCCTGCCGCGGCGAAAGAGCTCCGGCGTCTGCTCGAGGGTCTCTTCGGCTACTTCGATCTTCTCCACAAGATCCCGGGGCGTGAGACTGGCAGGAAGCGCGCTTAGGGTCTCGCGTGCCTCAGCGACGGCCCGGCTCGCCTTCTCACACCGCTCGAATGCCTCGTCGAGAAGCTGCTCGGACTCGGCCGCTCGTCGCGGGAGACTGTTGACGTAGGCGGCGATCTCGGCCAGCTCGGCGTCGAGCGCCTCGTATGTCTGAGGTGTCGGATGCTGAAGCGACCAACCAGAGTTGATACCGCCCACGGCCTTTGCCTCCCAATCGAGAAATCGTTTCCGGTAGGCGTGATACTCGGCATCGACCGGCTCGCGAACGGAAAGCGGCTCGTGCAGGTATGGACTGAGGATCGCAACCATCCGAGCGTTGTCGAGCGGATCTTCGGGGAGCTGGGGGGCCAGCCTCCGTGCCTCGACCCGAAATCGTTGTTCGTAGAGGCGTGGTTCAGCAAGCGACTGCCCGCCAGCAGAAGGTGCAAAGACCGACGCTTTCGACTTCTCGCGCGAAATCCCCAGCTTCGAGAGCGCTCCGGTTCGCTGGACGACAATGACAAGGATCACGATGAAGCCAAGGGCGACGAGCGGCGATCCGACGACGAGCCAGCTCAGGGCTACGAAGCCGAAGTACCCGATGGCGATGTACTTGATGACCTTGCCCACAGGACTTCCTATCGGAGAGATCTCGGCGTGCCTCGAGTTGCGGTCAGGCGAGTGCCGGCTG
>CAYTCZ010000295.1:0-2080 GCA_964436315.1 uncultured Gaiellales bacterium
CTCTCTCGAGACGCGGACGCTCGTAAGTGGTGCCCTCGCCGATTGGTCGCACCTCCGACCGCGCGAGGTGGTCGACAAGGCCGAGCGTGCGATCGACCTCGCCACAGCCGCCGGGGATCTGCCGAATGGCGTGGCCGCGCGCAGTCATCTGACACGTGCTCTGACTGTCCTCGGCGAGCGAAGGAACGCGCTCGTACACGGGGAGGCGACGCTCGAATTTGCGGGGAGGCTCGGCGAGACGTGGTGGCTCGCCACTGCACGCGGAAACCTCGCACTCCTCGCGAGCCTCGAGGGCGACTGGGAATCTGCCTCGGCCAGGAGCGACGCGGGGCTCGGCGCGATGCCGCGAGATCCTCGTCTCCTGGTGCCTCGAACGGCGATGGAGTACGAGCTCGGGGAGTTCGCCAAAGGCGCCGCCTACCTCGAGCGCCTCGAAAAGTGGACGCGCGCCCTTCCTGTACCGGGGCCGACGGCCGAGCATGCGTTCTTCGCCGTATCCGCTGCGCAAGTCGCGCGCGTTGCCGGTGTGACGGAGCTTTGTGAGCCGGCAGAGGAAGCGGCGCAGCGGGTGCTCGCCGGGCCCTGGCTGGTTCCTCTGGCCGTCGCTCTCGCACACACAGGTCTGGCGCTCCTCGCCGTGCAGCGTGCCGACAGACGTGCGGCCGAGAGGCTCCGTTCCGCGCTCGAGCCGCTGCGGGGAACCGCGATTCCCTTCCTTCCGCTCTCCGCCGACCGGTTGCTCGGCATGCTCGCTACGACGAGCGGCCGGCTGGACGCCGCAGTTGGGCACTTTGAAGACGCCCTCGCCTTTTGTGACGGAGCCGGTTATCGCCCAGAATACGCTTGGACAGCCGCTTACTGCGCTGGCGCGCTGCTTGAAAGAGGCAGATCGGGCGACCGCGAGAACGCGGTTGTCCTCCAGGATGACGCGCTCGCTGTCGCACGCGACCTCGGGATGGGACCTCTTATGAAGCATGTCCATGCCCGCCGGGAGAGCGTGGAGGATTGAGCTCTAACCTGGCGACTGCATTCGGCGCTCGTATCCTCTGAGCGCTTCCAAACCGGGGGGAAGAAACCGACGAGCGCCCTGTCGTGTGATCGAGCACGCAGCTCTGCATGACGCGAGAGAGGAGGAGTAATGACGTCCGCTCAAGGAACTATCCCGGTCGGCCATGAGCACGCGCCCGGAACAATCTCCCGCCGAAAGATCGAAGGCCGTCGCAGCGGGCTTCTCGCGCTGTTGGCCGCCTTGCTCGCCGCGATGGGCGTGACGGCCTTCGGTATCTACAGCGGTCTCAGCACCGAGCAGCAGGCCGCAACTCAACCCACGATCAGCGAAGAGGCCATCGAGGCTTACGGGGCTCGCTGGATCGCCCGTGGCGAGGCACACGCCAACGCGATTTCTCCTCAGGCACTTGACGCCTATGCGGCCCGCTGGGCAGCTCGTGGCGATGCCTCCGAGAACACGATTAGTCCGGCAGCTATCGAAGCGTACGCCGCACGTTGGGCAGCTCGCGGTGGCCAGGCTCCGCAAGAAATCAGTGGAAAGGCACTCCTCGGAACGAGCCTCGCGATTCAGAAGACGGCCGAGGGGTACTCGCCTGAGGCCATCGAGGCAGAACGGGCACGGTACGAGGCCGCCGGACAGCAGCATCTTGAAAACACAAACCGCGCTGCTCTCGAGAGCCGTGCGGCCGAGCTCTCTCCTCAGGCGATCGAGCAGCGGCACGCTCTCTACGAGACGGTTGGAAAGCAGCACCTGGAGAAGTCGCAGTCGGTCACATTCGCGGCGCTGGTGCCGACCGCGGATCAGGAGAAATCGTCGCTGGAGGTCAGCCCCTGGGACACTCGGTTGCGAGCACGAACCCGTCCCGGATAGTCCCGATTCGACCATGCAACGAAGAGATTTCTGCTCGTAAACAAGGCCCTAGAAAAGTTTGTTCACGCTCAGTGACAGCCGGCGCGTTGAGATTCCTATAGAAGACGAAGACGGAGTGAGGGTTCCAGCTTCGGGTCGCGACGAGATTCGCCTAGCGGATTGTCGCATGTAGTTTGAGTTGGCCGTCTCAAATCCGAGCCC
>CAYTCZ010000296.1:0-2055 GCA_964436315.1 uncultured Gaiellales bacterium
TCTCAGCGGCGTTCGAACCAGCGCGCCTCGGGGTTATAGCGGTACTCGCCTCGAGCCACTTCTCCCGG
Organism: uncultured Gaiellales bacterium; assembly: GCA_964436315.1. GTDB lineage: Bacteria > Actinomycetota > Thermoleophilia > Gaiellales > Gaiellaceae > CAYTCZ01. The sequence continues at coordinate 69 of CAYTCZ010000296.1, forward strand.
AAGCCAGTCGGTCCCGACGCGGACCGCTCCGGCTGCGATCGCCTCGTCGGTAATGACGAACGGCAAGCCGTCGACAGCGTGCTCTGGGGCGACAAGCGCCCGTATCCTCACAGGCTGGCCGCCCGCCCGGTCGGGCTTCTCAAGCAGGATGGGAACCATCGGTCTTCGCTTTCTCGGGACTAGATATCGACAAATTCGGCGGCGTTCTCGAGCGTCCTTCGCTTCTTGACAACTGGCAACACTCTGCTACCGTGCCGGGGCGGTCTCGCGGCAAACCGCACATAGCAGTCGGCCCGGAGGGACTTATGCAAGCGGTGGGCGATCTGCTGCGGCCCTGCCGATCTCCAGCCTCGGCTGGGCGAGCGACCTCACTGACCGCCCTTGCGCTGTCCTCCCCGGGTGCCGGCGGGAGGCCGAGCGAGTACTCGTGCCTCCGCGCTGGGTCAGTCCTTGGCGCCTCGTCGAGAACGGGCTCGGCGGGACGCCCTCAAGAAAGGAGCGGCCATGGCCGAGGCAGCCCGGACACCAATGATTGTGACGTTCAAGAAGAAGGAGAAACGGGAGGACAAGAAGACCGATAAGCAGGATCTGCTCCGAAAGCACGTCAGGGCGAGGATCGAGTTCGCGGATGTGCTCGAGGTTCCGGAAGCCGGTGGAGTGCCGGCCGGTTTCGACGAGACGGCGTCCGGGCTCGACGTCGACGTGTACGACCTTCCGGTTCTGGCGGGCTCATTCACCGCCGCCGAGGTGAAGAAACTCAAAGCGGATCCGAACGTCGAGATGGTCGAGGAAGACCTGATCGCCTACGCCACCCGCGCCGTTGCCCCGGAGCAGGAACTCACTCTCCCCACCGACGAACTCGTCGCCGAGGATGTACCGAGCGCCGCGGGAGAGACTCTCCCGTGGGGGGTGAATCGAATCGACGCCGAGCGGGCCTGGGACGTGACCCGGGGGGCGGGCATCAAGGTCGCGGTGATCGACACGGGGATCGATCATCTTCACCCAGACCTCCGTCCGAACTTCGCGGGCGGTGTCAGCTTCGTGCCGGGTGAATCCTTCACCGACGGGCACGGGCATGGAACCCACGTCGCCGGGACGGTCGGGGCTCGCGAAAACGGCTCAGGCGTCGTCGGCGTCGCTCCCAACTGCAGCCTGTACTCGGCCAAGGCGCTCTCACGCACCGGCTCGGGTCAGTACAGCTGGATCATCAGCGCGATCGTCTGGTGTGTGCGGGCGCGAATGGACGTGATCAACATGAGCCTGGGCGGCGGCGGACACGTCCAGGCACTCCAGAACGCGTGTGACTTTGCCCACCAGCACAACCTCCTGCTCGTTGCGGCGGCCGGGAACAACGGCGGGACGGTCGGCTATCCGGCGCAGTACGACAGCGTGATCGCGGTCTCCGCCGTTGATTCGAGCGGTGCGATCGCGAGCTTCAGTTCCCGCGGGTCTGAGGTCGATCTCGCCGCGCCGGGCGTTCGAGTCCTCTCTACCTGGCCCTCGAACCAGTATCGGCGACTCAACGGGACGAGCATGGCCGCGCCTCACGTGAGCGGGGCTGCCGCGCTCGCCATCTCCTCGCATCGCCTTACCCGGGCCGAGACGATCCGCAAGATCCTCGAGGTGACCGCCGACAACCTCGGCGTTCCGGGTCGGGATGACCTGTTCGGGCACGGGATCGTGGACGCCGAGCAGGCGGCCTTCGCCAGGAGCATCTAGGACGAGGAGTGACCGCGCACGGAGAGTGGATGGATGTCATCGAGCCGGGTCTGCGCCGCGAACTGGATCAACTCGATCCGGGCGCAGATCCGGCTCTCGCCCTGATCGTGAGCCTCCGGGCCGAGGGGGAGATGCCGTCACGTGAGGAGTTCCGAGCACTTGGTCTTGAAGTCACCTCGGAGATTCCAGAGCTTGCCCTCGTCGCGGGACGGGCACGGGCGCGCGCGGTCGAACGGATTGCCGCCCATCCGCTGGTCGAGTTGATCGA
>CAYTCZ010000297.1:0-2052 GCA_964436315.1 uncultured Gaiellales bacterium
TCTGGCAGCGAGCGGACGCCGCGCCCCGCCGGGCTTCGGCTCCATCCTGTCTAAGGGCTTACGTATAGGGCGTCGACTAGGCATATGCGCAGTGATTCCGGTCGTTGGTTCGGGGCTGGATTGCGCATCCCGACTCACGATTACAGCGAGAGGTTTGAAACGAGTACTAGCGCGGCCACGCAAACGGAGCACTCGCAACATCGACGACGAGGGAGATCGCTGGATGCCGCACGTCGGGGCTTTGCGCAAGAAGTTTGCAATCGCGCTGCTCGTAGGAATTGTCGGAATTTTCTGGGCTGCCGCCCCGGCGAACGCAAACGGGCTGCCTGTCGACGTCGTCTTCATGGTCGACGAGTCGGCGAGCATGGGCAGCGAGATTGCTGACGTTCAAGCGCAGATCGGCGACCTCGCCATTGCTTTTGGAGCCGAGCGCGACGCGCGCTGGGCTCTCGTCGCGTTTGGCGGCGCGCCACAAGGTTTTCCACCGAGCGAGCCGCGGACCGTGGTCGATTTCACGGATCTCAATTCGTTCACGGCGTCTTTGGCGCAGCTCCAGGCTGACGTCCCTGGCGGGCCCGGCGGGAAAGAGTACGGAGTCTGGGCCACCGCGTACGCCATGACGCAGCTTACGAATGCGCGTTTTGGCGCCGCCGTCTGTGCCGTTCTCGTCACGGATGAAGGGCCTACGTATAGAGACCTGCCTGGAGACAACTTCGAGGCTGAGATGGGTCCTGCTCGAGGTGCTCTGACAGCTCGCAACGCAACTTGGTACGGGATCGTCGATCCCAGCGCCGACGGAACTCCGGAAACGTACGGGCCGGCTGCGGGGAGTCTCTCCGCGCACACCAATGGCGCGGTGTTCCCGATCCAGAATTTCCGTCACGATGCGGGGCCCGTGCTTGAGGCGCTCTTGTCGGAGTGCGGCCGTCGGGTCGAGGTGACCGCGTCCGCGTCCACCGCCGTCTTCACTGCCTCACCAATGAGCGGTCATGCCCCGCTGTCAGTCGATTTCGAGTCAAGCTCAAACGCGGCGAGCTATGCGTGGGACTTCGGGGACGGGAACGTAGGAAGTGGGAAACGAGTGAGTCACGTCTTCGAGCTTCCGGGAACCTACACCGTCGCGCTGACGATTACGACAGAATCAGGAGAGAAAGCGAGCAGTTCGGCACAAATCGATGTTGGGGAACAGAAAGCGCCGAAGGCGAATCCTGGCGAATGCACGATCACCGGAACCGAGGGCGATGACGTGCTCGTAGGTACAGCAGGCGACGACGTGATTTGCGGCCTTGGTGGAGACGACGTTATCCGAGGTCTGCGCGGCGACGATCAAGTCTACGGTGGTGCTGGCGATGACACGCTTCATGGCGGCGGCGGCGGAGATCGGCTCGTCGGAGGTGCCGGCAACGACAAGCTCAAAGGCAAGGGAGGAGCCGACTTTCTCTTTGGCGGAACTGGCCGTGACCTACTCCTCGGCAATGCAGGTGTCGATCGACTGTTCGGGTTCCGTGGCGCAGACCGGCTGAACGGAGGCTTCGGCAAGGACAGCCTCTTCGGCGGCCGAGGCCACGACACCCTACGTGGAAACCGCGGGTGGGACTCCCTCTACGGGCAGGGCGGTCGCGACGTTCTCTACGGGGGGGCAGGCCGAGATCAGTTTTTCACACTCGATGGTAGGCGCGACTTCGTCTATGGCGGTTCCGGCCGAGATCGAGGATCAGTCGACTTCGTCGATCAATTGCGATCAGTCGAAAAACCGCTCCGGCAGGCCGTCTAGTCTAGGTGTAACTCCCAGGCACGTTGTTCATGATCGTGAGTAATCGCTCCATGGGGATCGTGAGTAATCGCTCCATGGGCGCTTGGCGACCGAGACTGCCGTGTGGCCGCCGCCGATTGTAGGGGCATGAAAATCGACGGTCACGTCCCATAGCGTGGTGTAAGACCGCGGTGGACGGACTGAGATAGATCCGGCCACCGCGGCACTCAGAATCGTCGGCTCAACCACAGAATCGACGAAAGGAGCACCACGATGGCCGAGACCAAGAGCATGACGGC
>CAYTCZ010000298.1:0-2048 GCA_964436315.1 uncultured Gaiellales bacterium
AGACGCGGCGCATCTCGCCGCGATCGCCCTCGCACATATCTCTCTCGATATGCGCTTCGGTCGATCCCGCCAAGCTGCTTGGTCTCATCCGTCCCCGATGACACCGCACCTACCGGGATAGGCTCTAAGAGCCTACGAGACGCGACCCACGGCCATACGAACGTCCACGTAGTTGCGGAAGTTGCCGGCCCAGATTCCGAACCCGCCCTTTCTGGCGGACGGGAGCAGGAGCAGTCGACGATGCGAAGGACTCTCCATCCAAAGCTGAACGATCTTGGCGGGGTCGAAGTAGCGCTTGGATCCCCAGGCGAGCGTCTCGCCGATTCCGCCGGGGAGGTTGGCGTGCTGAAAGTAGTCGTACTTGATGAGTCGCTTCGCGTAGGCACGAGCCGACCCGTGAAGGCTCTTGCTCAACTTGAGGCGTACGAGGCCGTACGCCGCACGGTGGTTGTTGACCTCACGAAGAACCTCACGTTCGAGCTGACTTGGGGGCACCGCCCCGGAAGGTCTGGCGGCGGCGAGTGCAAGCACAACGACCGCGCCGGCAAGTAGCAATCGGACCAAGGGCAACAGGTCCATCAAAGCGGGGATTAATACACCATCCACCTGCCGTTTTCTGTTTGACGCTTGTGAAACACGAGAGCGTGGTCAGATCGCGGCACGTCTGGCGGTACGATTCGCCGAGCGGGACGTAGCGCAGCCTGGTTAGCGCGCCTGCTTTGGGAGCAGGAGGTCGCGAGTTCAAATCTCGCCGTCCCGATGGGAAAGGCCCCGCTAATGGGGCCTTTCTGTTGCCGATGAAGGCAACAGAATGCCTCTCTGCAAGTGGTTTGCAAGTGAATGACAGATTGCGGGTACCCGGCCTGCCTCTGGTGGCCAACCCACCGGTCAACCCTCGCGCTCCGAGCGTGTTTTCATCGGGCCGTTGGCATCAGCCTGATATCTCTCCGACGAGGGATACGTGTCGTGCGGACAGACCGGGCTGAGCGGCTACCGGTGTTACCCGAGGCTTTCCTCTTCCCAAGAACCAGGCGTCAATCGCACCGTCCACGATGCCCCTCCGTCGATCGAGTGCATGATCGCACCATCGTCTATCGCGGCCAAGAGTTCTTCGGCGCTGACCGCCAGGAACGCGACCGGCTCGCCCTCGAGTGACCCGACGCTTTCCCACGATCTGCCCGCGTCACCACTGACGAGGACGAGCCCGCCCGGCGTGAGGAGATAGAGCGAGTCTGGGGACGGCCAGGCAAGAAGACCCGAGCCCTCGAAGAGGGGTCTCCACGTTTCGCCCCCATCACGCGATTCGTGGAGGCTCTCCTCGTCGGCGGCGATCAGGTAACCAGAGTCTTCTGGATGAACGACGAGGTCATGCAGCTGTTCCTGTCCCGACGCGAGCTCGTCTGGCGCAGGTAAAGCTCGTTCCGCCCAAGTCATGCCCCCGTCCGTGCTCGCCATGAGACGGCCTCCGGTCGAGTCGAAGCCATAGATGAGCCCGTCCGCGAAGCGAAGGACATGGAAGTCCGCTTCGCCGAGGAGCGAGACCGGTGTCCAGCGCTCCCCGGCATCGTGTGATTCGATCAGGCCGAGATGGGGCGGGAGATCATGCTCCCAGCTCTCGCGAAGGTCGGGATGGCCCGAGCCGAGAAAGTGATTTGGGCCAATGATCGTAAAGGCCATCGTGTCCTGAAGGCGTTCGGCGATGCGCTTCGCTGTTGTCTCGTCTTCGGAGAGTTCCCAGATGCCGGTATGGGTGGCGATGTAGAGAGAGCCGTCGGCCGGGTTGATATCCAGTGAGTGCACATGGATAGGCCCCGGATCTTCGGGTGCGAGCGAGGTGAACTCATCCCCCTCGCCTCCGCAAGCTGAGGCGATCAGTGCGAACACGAGGGCGAGAACTGCGAGAAGACTGGGTACAGCGGCGCGGGGGCAGTCGTTCACTTCTGGCTTCGAGATGACGTCGACCTCAAACTCACTCATCCCCTTCGGACTTCCAGGGTGAGCTAGCTCTCCAGGTTCGTTTCCGCGTTCAGCACGGCGGTCGCCTGTCA
>CAYTCZ010000299.1:0-2034 GCA_964436315.1 uncultured Gaiellales bacterium
AGACGACCGACATGCCGCCGCGCCCGAGTAGCCGCTTGATCCGGTACCCGGCGAGTTCGCGTCCGATGCGGGGATCGGCTCCGACAGACATAGGCTCTCGGCTGTATCAGATAGTACGACGTTCGAGGAGCGAAGTTGGCGGGCCGGGTCAGGAGCCCGTCGGAGGACTGATACGAGAGCTGCTGCATCAAAGCACCACTACATTCGGCCTGGAGGGCACTTTTTGGCGAGAGTGCAACTCTAGGGCCTCCGGGCGGGCTCGGGTTGCACGGCCTGTTCAGCCGATCAGGTGCGACCTGACGAGGGGCTCTCTGAGGATCGTCGTCGAGGATTTCCGGGCCTCCGAAGGCCGGGGTAGCTCGGAAGGTCCCGAGGCGGATCGAGCGTAGTACCGCCGGGACGGTGCCGGGCGAGATGTCACGCGGACGCTCCGAACCACACGGCTCGGGAGGAACCTCGAACGGCACTGAGAGCCCATCGCTGAGTTGGATGCCATCTCATCGGATTCGCCTCGCTAGCCGATGCTCGCGAAACGAACAAGATCAAGAGCACGCAGAAGCTCTGTGAACGATCAGAGTTAAGAGTCGACTTCTCCAACTCGTTCGATGAAGACGTGCTCGGGAAGGCTTTGAAGACCGGCCGATGCAAAGATCTCGCGCGTCTCCGGGTCGGAGATGAAACGCTCGTAATCCTCGTTAGCCCAGTCGAAGAGAGCCATTACCTCATTCGGGTCCTGCTGGCTTCGGAACACCTGCGAGCCCCGCGAGCCGAACTTGCGGCGCTGCTCTGCGCCAGCGGTCGTGAATACCGACCAGAACTGCTCAAAGTCGCCGATCTTTACCTTCGCCAAGACCATGGAAACCTCCGTCGAGTCGCCTCCGGCGCACCCTAGACATTCCACGGGAAGTCCGCCACGCTCCGCGACCGAAGTAGGTTCGAGCCGACCTGCCGGAGTGTCCGCCTACAAGGAGTTGGGCGCGCCCTGATCGAAACTGGCCAGCCGACTCGGCACACGCGATGAGTGAAGCCTAGGCCGGAACGGTCGCAGGTGCTAGATGGCTTTTCGGATGTGGCCGCGAAGACGAGGGGCCACCTCGTGGCAGCCCCTCTAAGACCGACCTGGCCCTGATCGGATCTATGCGGCCCCGATCTGCTTCAGTAAGGCGAGCATGTCGAAGTAGTGGCGGGTCTCCTTCAGGTTCCCGCTCTCGTCATACTCGTAGATGAATGCGGCCGGTGTCGTCTGCTCTTTTCCGGATGCCGGGATGGTGCCCTGCTGGGTCACCATGTCACCCGTCTGGGTTCCACGCCAGGTGACTTCCAGCGCGACTTGCCTCCCGCCTTCGACGGCGTTGGTCACGGTGCCCGTGGCGTCCGGGAAGGCGGCTTTCCAGCCCTGCATCGCCTCGATGACCTCGTCTCCCGTGAGCGAGCGTTGTGTCGCCACCTCGTTGTAGGTCGCATCACCGATCAGGCTCCGCATTCCATCCCAGTCCTCGCTGTTGAACGCCTCGATGATGCTCGTGGCCTGCGTGGTCAATTCCGAAGCTACTTGCGACATATCGTGTTCTCCCATCCAGTCGTTGAAGACCCCTCGATGATTACTCACCACCTCCTTGCCTCGCAGCTCCTCTGTTCGTTGGCTTTTCTGGACACGACAAAGGGGGCCGGGTGACCGCCCGCGTTCACCGCATCACCCGATCACGCAGCGGCTAGCTCGAGAGACATCTGGCCGCCGAGGGCTTGCCGTCTGACGGCCTCATGAACGAGGTTCTTGGTCAGCTTCGTTAGGTGAATGTCGCAAGCCTTGAAGCCGACCCTGGTTTCGGCGAGCTGGACGAGAAGGACGCCGACCGCACGCTCGTCGCAGAGGGTGAAGTCACACGGCTCTACAACGTCCACATCGATCCACTCGACGCTGATTGGATGCATTGGTTCAAACCCCTTGAGGAAACAATTCCTCTGCAGGCTAGGTGGGCCGAAGACCCCCGTCATCGGGGAGTTCCGTGAACGTCGATCGGGACTTCCTACCTA
>CAYTCZ010000300.1:0-2015 GCA_964436315.1 uncultured Gaiellales bacterium
GCTGACAGCGATCTCGACAACGTCTACGACCTGACCGTGCGAGCCGACGGCGGCGGCCTCTTCGACGAGCAGGCGCTGTCGGTGACGGTCACCGACGTGCAGGTCGCGCCCGCAATCACTTCCGACGGTGGCGGCGATTCGGCCGCACTCTCCGTCCCCGAGAATACGACTGCGGTCACCGACGTCGAGGCAACGGACGCCGACGGTGACCCGCTCAGCTACTCGATCAGCGGCGGCGATGATGCCGCCCTGTTCACGATTGACGCGCTCTCTGGCGTGCTCGAGTTCCTGACCGCGCCCGACTTCGAAAACCCCGCTGACAGCGATCTCGACAACGTCTACGACCTGACCGTGCGAGCCGACGGCGGCGACCTCTTCGACGAGCAGGCGCTGTCGGTGACGGTCACCGACGTTGGCGAGGGCCTGCCCGGTCTGTACCTCGCCTTCGAGAGCGGCGGCACTGTTGACGGGCTGAGCTTTGCCAACGAGGACATCATCGAATGGGACGGCGCCAACGCGTTCACGCTGATCTTCGACGGATCCGACGTCGGCATCGGTGGCGAGCGAATCGACGCCTTCACATTCTTGGATGATGGCTCGATCCTGATGTCCTTCAGTGGTCAATGGGAGAGCCCAGATTTCGGAACCGTGGACGACTCAGACATCGTCCGATTCATCTCCACATCGCTTGGAGACGTCACGGCAGGCAGCTGGTCGATGTATTTCGACGGCAGCGACGTCGGACTCGACGCGGATGGCGAGGACATCGACGCGCTCGAAGCATTTCCGGACGGGCGACTCATCATCTCGACGAACCAGGGGCCCACCGTCACCGGCATCTCCAATGTCGAAGACGAGGATCTCTTGATCTTCGATCCGACAACACTTGGCCCTCAGACCGCCGGCACGTGGTCGATGTACTTCGACGGAGGCGACGTCGGCCTCGCGGGCAACGGCAGCGAAGACGTCGCGGCGGTGGCGCTCGCAGCGGACGGTGACGACATTCGACTCTCCACGCGAGGCGACTTCTCGGCCTCCGGCCTCTCTGGCCCAGACGAGGACGTGTTCGTCTGTGTGTCGGCTCAAACCGGGGAAGACACTGCTTGCTCATTTACGCCCCTCTTTGACGGGAGCGCCTTTGGACTCGAAGCCAACGATGTACGGGGGATCGCGGTTTCCTGACCCTCCAGGATTGAGGCGTCTTAGAATCGACTCCCAGGCACCTGGCCTGAAACGTAGACCGCGCGAAGCCGCTTCGCCCGGCGCTGACACGCCGCCATAGCGTCCGTCGTGGCATAAGCCTGCGGCGCTGGCCACCGAGTCGCTGGCAGCGCTCCGCGGAAACGTTCTGCGGGGCTCGGGACAGCCATGTCCGCATCAGACCACTGCGGTCATGCAAACGCCGCTTCGCAGCACGAATGAGCTGCCATCCGGTCAAGCCTGAGTTAACACCGCAGACGGCTTAGTGGTTAACTCGTGCGTTCTGTCACAGGGACATTCATCTCGCGCGCGCAGTGCGGCTCGTGCCGCGAGTGCTAGTCACTCAGCTTTGCTGCGCGGTCGTGGTTTTGGTGTTAGCTGGAACTCTGCCGGCCGACCCCGGCATCGAGGCTCTGAGCGTTCGTGTGGCAGCGGGCTCGGATGATGCCGAGGAGCGCCCCTCCGGTCGCGTCAGCCTCACCTCCTCGGATCTAGAGCTCATACAAGACAAGAGGAACGCCCAGACGGTAGGAATGCGCTTCACGAACATCACCGTGCCCCAGGGGGCGACGGTCACGAACGCCTACGTCCAGTTCCAGGCGGACGAGACGGGCTCGACGGTGACCAGCCTGACGATCAAGGGCCAGGCGGCGGATAACGCGGCCACCTTCACCAACAGCTCGGGGAACATCAGCAACCGTCCCACGACCGGCGCCTCTGTGACCTGGTCACCCCCGGCCTGGAACAGCACCGGCGAGGCCGGGCCCGACCAGCAGAGTCCGGATCTCGCCTCGGTGATCCAGGAGATCGTCGAC
>CAYTCZ010000301.1:0-2011 GCA_964436315.1 uncultured Gaiellales bacterium
AACGGGAGGTAGCCGAAGAGACTTGGACTGAAGACGAATTTTCGTTCCGCGAAGCCAAAATCGGCGCGTGCTTCCCGTTGCAGATGGGCGTCGAGGTGACAACATATGACCGCGTTTGACTGGAACGCACGAATGGTTCCGCTTGCCCGCCGGAACCTGCTCGCTGAGAAGGGGCGTCTCGCGATGTCGGTCGCGGGGGTCGCCTCCGCGGTGCTCCTCATCCTCATCGTCGTCAGCCTCTATCGAGGCTGGAGTCAAACGTCGCAGGTGTTCACCGAGCTACCCGGGGATCTCTGGATCACGCAGGAAGGGACGAGTGATCCGCTCCGCTCCTTCTCATTTCTCCCCGCAGGGGCTTCCGACGAGCTCGAAAGCCTTCCGGACGTCCAGGCTGCCTTGCCTGCCTACGCCCGGCGTGTAGCCGTCCGAAACGACGGGGGCGACTCGAATGTCTTCTTCATGGGACTCGAGCCTCCGACGCGCGTACCGGCCGATGACGACGTGCGAATTTTCTTCCCTGGCCCGGGACGGATTACGGTAGGCCGCGCGTTTGCTCAAGAAGCGGACGTCGAAGTGGGCGACTCCGTCGAGGTTCTTGGCAGGGAGCTCACGGTTCAGCACATTCGACCTGGAGGGAATCCCCTCTTCGGCCTCGCCTTCGTCAACTCCGTGGACGCGCGCGAGCTTCTTGGACTCGAGGGCTTCGTCAGCTTCTATGTCGTGGCCGCCGGGCCTGGAGCCGACCTGGACTCGGTCGGAGAGGCTGCAGTCGCTGTCGTTCCCGGCTCGGAGATCCACACGAGCGCTGAGTTTGCCGAGGCGATGGGTGAGGTCGTGAATCAGGGTTTCCTGCCCGTTGTGGGCGTCCTCGTCGCCATCGGACTCATCATCGGCGGTGCGGTTATCGCGCTGACGACATATACAGCCACGGTGGAGAAGGCTCGCGACTTCGGAGTCCTGAAGGCGCTCGGGGCGTCGGGGCCGTTTGTGTACCGAATCGTCATCGGCCAGAGCCTCATGATCGGGATTGTCGGCGCCGCCTCTGGGGTCGCCGCGTCGGCTCTCGCGGCGACGCTCATCAAGCGCGGAGTCCCCGAGTTCATCACCGATCTGCAGTGGACCGACGCGGTGGGCGTCTTCCTGCTTGCGATCGTCGTCTCGGTCGTTGCGGCCTACGTGCCCATTCGGCGGATCAACAGCATTGATCCAGCCATGGTCTTCCGAGCGTGAACAGATGGCCCTTGACCCGCTGACATCAGTCTCGAACGGAACTGACACGGGTCCGCCAGTGTCGGCACAGACACTGCTCGAGGCGGACAATCTCTCGAAGGTCTTTGGGAGCGGTCGAACTCTCGTCCGCGCCGTTCAAGAGGTCAGCTTCATGGCTGACCGGGGTGAGATCACGCTGATCATGGGGCCCTCCGGTTCCGGGAAGACGACTCTCCTTACGATGATTGGAGCGCTGCTCCGCCCCACGAGCGGTCGTGTCGTAATCGACGGTGTGGACATCACCAGACTCCGGGCGCGCGAACTGCCGGAGATTCGGCGTCGTTACATCGGGTTCGTCTTTCAGACCTTCAATCTCCTCGAGTCGCTCACAGCTCTCGAGAACGTTGAGATCGCCCTCAACGTCGCCGGTATCGCCGGTCCCGACGCTTGCGAGCGCGCCCGTTCGTTGCTCATCGATGCGGAGCTATCCGGCCGACTCGACTTCCACGCGAGGGATCTCTCGAGCGGCGAGAAGCAGAGAGTCTCGATTGCCCGTGCTCTTGCGAATGCGCCACCGCTCCTTCTTGCGGACGAGCCAACCGCGAACCTGGACACGAGTAACGGACGTGCGGTGATGGAACTCATCCGAGATCTTGCCCGCCAGAAGAGGACGGCCGTCGTTGTGGTCTCGCACGATCCTCGTCTCGAGACGATTGCCGATCGAGTGCTCCGGCTCGAGGACGGCCGGCTCATCGACGACGAGCCCCGTTCGGATCTTCCTTCAGATCACGGAGCGACTTAG
>CAYTCZ010000302.1:0-2010 GCA_964436315.1 uncultured Gaiellales bacterium
TCGTCGCCGAGCCACCGGAGAAGGAAGCAGCTCCGGCCATGCCCGGTGGCATGCCAGACATGGGAATGTAAGACCTCCCTCCGCGAGACGACGAAGGGGCGGCCCCGGCCGCCTCTTCTCGTCTTGGAAGACGAAGCGGCACGTGCAAACAGTCGAACTACACTTGGCTTGTGCCGCCTGAACGTGAACTCATGACCGCCCAGCGGCCGAGATCCTTCGTCGGAGTGTCTGGGCCCGACGCGGCGGACTACCTGGAACGCATGCTTTCCAACGAGGTCGAATCACTCGCCGTCGGTGATTCCTGCGAAGCGTTGCTCCTCACGCCCAAGGCGCGAGTCATCGCGCCCCTGCGCGTTCTCCGACGTGGCGACGATGACTTCCTGCTCTTGACCGAGCCGGAGCTCGGCGAGCGCGTAGTTGCCGAGCTCTCGCGCATGCGATTCGCGGCGAAGGTGGACATCAAGCCGGAGGACCACTCGTCGGTGCTGGTGCTTGGATCGGTCGCGGGAGACGGCAACGGGGGCGTAATCGTCGAGAACGACGATTATGGAGCGCCAGCGGTCGAGCTCATCGACGGCGAGTTGCCCGCAGGCGCCAAACCCATCGAGGATGAGCGGCTCGAGGCACTCCGCATTCGAGCTTCGACGCCGCGGTTCGGCCGCGAGATCGACGATCGCGTCCTGCCTGCCGAAGTTGGCCTGGTCGAACGGGCCGTTAGTTTCGATAAGGGATGTTTCCCGGGCCAGGAGCCGATCGCCCGCCTTCACTATCGCGGCCACACCAATCGGGGCCTTCGTCGGCTCGAAATCGATGGGGATGAGCTTCCACCATTCGATACGCCCATCGAATACGACAACAAGGAAGTCGGCCGGATTACGAGCGCGGTCCGAGCCGACGGCGGCGTACTCGCGCTCGCCTTCGTGCGCCGTGAAGTGCCCGAGTACGCCTCTGTGCGGGTCGGCTCCGCCGACGCGCGCGCGCTAGACTAGCCGCTCGCCTCGCGCCCGTAGCTCAGGGGATAGAGCGCTGCCCTGCGGAGGCAGAGGTCGCAAGTTCGAATCTTGCCGGGCGCATGTTAGGTTTGACCTCGCTCCTTATGCGGGTTTGCGGTACAGGGGCAGTATTCGGTATTGCGAATGGAATTGCCAGTCAAACCGCTTGCCCGCGCTCAGCCTGAGCCTGGTGCAAGCGAGTCTCCTTGTCTTACGCGAATAGCAGGCGACTCAGGAAGTAGCGTTCGGACGTTCCGGGCTAAGCCACCGGGTCCCTGCGGCCGTGGAGTATTTCGGCGTCAGGGCTTATCGCCTGACCACTACACTGCGGAGGCGCTCAAGGCACCTTCGCCCGCAAGACGACTACGCGAGCAACCGATGAGTTTCCGCCCTCGTGATCGTCCATGCACTGACTAACGACAAAGCCACTCGAAAGGAACCACGATGCCCATGGAGAGCCGAGCTCGCTGGCTCGCGCTGATCGTCCTCTGTCTAGGCGACCTGATGATCGTGCTCGATTCGACGATCGTGAACGTCGCCCTGCCCTCGATCCGGGACGATCTCGGCTTCTCCGAGACCTCGCTCGCCTGGGTCGTGAACGCCTACCTGCTCACGTTCGGCGGCTTTCTGCTCCTCGGCGGCCGACTCGGCGATCTCTTCGGCCATCGGCGGCTGTTTCTGATCGGGCTCGTCGTCTTCACACTCGCCTCACTCGCGTGCGGGCTCGCGCAGTCGCAGACCTTCCTGATCGGAGCCCGGGCGGTGCAGGGTTTCGGAGGCGCGATCGTCTCGGTCGTTGCGCTCTCGCTGATCATGACGCTCTTCACCGAACCGGGCGAGCGAGCCAGGGCGATGGGCATCGTCGGCTTCGTCCTCTCGGGAGGCGGAACTGCCGGTGTGCTGCTCGGCGGTGTCTTGACGGATCTGCTCTCCTGGCACTGGATCTTCCTCGTCAACATCCCGGTCGGGATCGCAGTCTTCGCCCTCTGCCTGGCCCTCCTCCCCGCCGACCGAACAG
>CAYTCZ010000303.1:0-1984 GCA_964436315.1 uncultured Gaiellales bacterium
CAGCCTCGCCTCCCTTGCCAGCCCCGCCCCAGCGACCCGAGAGGAATCTCGCGCCGCTGGACGGGCGGGCTCTCGCGGGGCAAAGCCCCGCTTCGACTCGTCCTGACGACGCTGGCGGCGGGATCCGAAGTGTTCCCGGCCAGAACTACGGCCATGATCGGCCGCGCGAAAAGCGAGCGGGCCAAGGACGCAGAGAGCGTCCATATCGACAAGAGATATGGGCGCGACCGAGGACGCCGGCACGCGACGCTTTGCAGCCGGACGAAGGGGGTGTAGTTCTGGTCGGGGGCACTTTAACCCTCGGGCCTTGGTCGTACCTCATGTGTACTGCCCTGCGGCCCTCGGGTTCGTCGCTTGTGAGCGCCGCCCCACGAAACCGAGGCGCCTCGAGCCACTGACCGGCAGCGTGACCCAGAGGGCCCTAGTCGGCGTCCTTGCGACGGCCGCGACGTGATCTGACTCGCTTTGCGAACGGGAATGAACGAGCGGGAGGAGCGCGCCGCGGCGATCGAGTCGGGCGAGTTCACGCGCGGCACCGATGGGCCGCCGGCGATCGTGATCTGCGGCACGGACCAGTTGCCGGTCAGCTCGGCGACCTTGCTTCTGAAGCGTGGCGTCGTATCCCCACGGATCTCCGTGAAGGAGATGCCGTTCTCGCGGAGGATGCGACGGGCCTTGTCGCAGTGCTTTCTCGGTCGCGATCTGTTGGACTCGATCGACGAGTTCATTGTTCTGCTCAAGGTTGCTCTCGAGCCATCGCGGCCGTTGCGACGCCAGCCGTGTCGAGCAACGTCACGCCAAGCTCGACTGCGCGATGGAGGGTCCTGATCGCTTCGAGTTCGTCAGTCGCCCCGTAGAACTCGGACATCCCCATACAGCCGAGTCCGATTGCGGATACCTCGGGGCCGGTGCCCCCAAGTTTTCGTTGCAGCATCAGTCGAGGACCCTACCGCTCGCCGCGGCACGACTCCCTCGTGGAGAAGTACCCTCCCGGAATGGCCTTACGGCTCACGTTGGCCGCCGCCTTCGTTCTTCTCGCCGTCGGATGCGCCGGGTCGAGCTCGGGAGATGACCCATCATCCGACCAGAGTTCTGCTGCCGCAGGTGCGATAGAGCCTGCGCACGCGTCGGAGCCCACGGATGCTTCCGAGGAGGCGACCGAGCAGGCCCCGGCCGAGGAACCAGAGCGGGAACCCGCGGTCGAAGAGAATGATGAGGCCCTTCGAGCGCAGGACCCGGCTGAACTCGAGCAAGTCGTGCGCGCCTGGAGCGAGGCTCTCAACTCCGGAGACGACCAAGCCGCGGCGGAACTGTTCGCGGCAGAAGCCCTGGTGATCCAGGGTGACTTGGCAATTGCACTCCGCAGCTTCGAAGACGCGGTTGAGTTCAACGACGGTCTTCCATGCTCTGGGCAGATCGTTCGGCTTTCGACCGAGAGCCCCGTGGTTACGGCGGTGTTCGAACTGGGCGACAGACCAGACTCGGTATGTGACGTGGAGCCTGGCACGCTCGCCGCGGCGCAATTTCTCTTTGAGAACGGGAAGATCGTGATCTGGCGGCAGATTCCCGTCCCCGGTGAGGACGGTCGTCAACTGCCTTCCATCGAGAGCCCGAAAGCCTGAAGCCGGGGCGCGGTAGGCGCAGGCGCGGTGCTCCGCGTTCCTGCCGGCAAGCGCCTTTTCGCACGAAATCGATTACGGCCAAGGAGGATCTAGCCGATCCGTGTTCAAGACTGTTGTCCTAACGGCCGACATTCGGAGAGTTATGACGAAGGAACAACGCGACCAGCTTCGGCGCCTCATCGATCAGACGCAGCGCGCTCGCCTCGAAGAGCAACGCGATCGACAGCGTGAAGCCGAGAAGGCCTACCGTCGAATTCAGTCGAACGAGCGCCGGAGACGTCGACGCCGAGAGCGAGCCCAGCGGCGCCGACTCCAAGAGTTCGCCACCGCCTCCTAACCCCTCGCTTTCCTGGGCGGCTGAC
>CAYTCZ010000304.1:0-1967 GCA_964436315.1 uncultured Gaiellales bacterium
GCCGTCGCGACGGCTGACGACGTCAACGAGGAAGAACTCTTGCGCCTCGTCGCGGCCGCCGAGCGGGAAAGCGAACATCCGCTCGCGCAGGCGATTGTCAGAGCTGCCGACGATCGGAGCCTCGACCGTCCCCGCGCGACGGCCTTCGAGGCTGTGCCGGGGCACGGTGCGACCGCAGTCGTCGAGAAGAGGACGGTGGCGATCGGGAACGCGCGGCTGCTCGAACGCGAGGGGATCTCGCCCGACGGTCTGGGCGGGAGTGCCAGGGCGCTTACTGGGGAGGGGAGGACGGTCGTCCATGTAGCCCTCGATGGCCGCGCCGCGGGTCTAATCGCGATCGCAGATGCGACACGAGACACGGCCCTCGAGGCTGTCACCTCGCTTCGCGAGCTCGACATCCGTCCGGTCATGCTCACGGGAGACAACCGTGCCACGGCCGACCGAATCGCCGCCGAGCTCGGGATCGAGGAAGTGATCGCTGAGGTACTCCCGGGCGACAAGGCAGCCAAGGTCGCCGAGCTCCAGGCGCAAGGACGCACGGTGGCAATGGTCGGCGACGGAGTCAACGACGCTCCCGCGCTTGCCCAGGCCGAGGTGGGGATTGCAATTGGTGCCGGCACGGACGTCGCAATCGAGACGGCTGACATCGTCCTCATGCGCTCAGATCCGCTCGACGTCTCGACGGCGATCACGATTAGCCGGGGGACGCGGAGGAAGATGAAGCAGAATCTCGGCTGGGCCGTGGGCTACAACTCGCTCGCGCTCCCGATCGCGGCCGGTCTGTTCGAGCCCTTCGGCTTCACCCTTCGTCCTGAAATTGCGGCGATCTCGATGTCGGGCTCGAGCCTCCTGGTGGCGCTGAATGCGCTTGCACTCAAGCGGCTGAGCTTGCCGAGGCGCTCGGAGTGAGTCCGCCCGTCTCCGCCTCGCGAGATCGCTCTGCCTGTTGCGACGGGGTTGAGCGAGTGCAGCCTGGCCTCTCTTGGTACCGGGGGTTCGCTAGATGCTCAGCTCACTGACCGTCAGGACGCCCTCTGTGACGGTTCCGAGCAGCTGAACATTCTCTACCCAGCTGACGCTGCCCTCGTGCTGGAGATTCTCGATGCTCGCAAGCTCCAGCCCCTCGACCAGCAGTGAGGCCCCGCCGCACTGGGGTGGGAACGACTCGGCGAGGGCACTGCAGAGGCGTGGCGTCTCACCCTCGACCACGACCAAAGCGCCGGTCACCAGGAGGACACTGTCCAGCTCGGATGCCAGGGCCTCCTCGACGGTCAGGCCTCCGTCCGGGGCCGGCGTACCCGCCGAAGGAGGGGACGGTTCCGGTGGTTCCTCCGCGCTCGGGCTTGATCCGCCGCAGCCTGCGGCGAGCAGCACGCTCGCGAGCACGAGCAGGAGGGCGGCGAATCTTCTCATCACCTTCCAGACTGGCAGAAGCGCGGAAAAGTTCCCACTTGGGCCGATGCTCGAGGGCGAAGTCCTCATCCGGCAAGTCTTGGCCGACGGTTGATCCCTAGTCTAGACCACTGACTTGGAATCAATCAGCTGGCGGCTCGACACGCGAGCGTCTGCGTGGGAAGCGAGGGCGAAAATGGCGCCGAGAGCCAACCGCCCGCGTCGACCCGCCATGACGATCAACGTGCCAGCCCGACGTCGGTCGGTGGAGGCTGCGGATTGCTCGGTTGTCCCGACGGCTCTTGTTGGCACCGCCTTGCCCCCGGAGGTGCTGCTGGTGAGGGCCAGTGCGATCCCGCCGCCATGCCCCCATACTCCAGCGGAAAAGGAGAGCCAAGTGTGAGAGGGGCCGTGGTGAACCCGGCCCCTACGAGTCTGACGAGCAGTGCTCTGGCGAGCTATGTGTGGACTCCGAGGCAGAGTGAGAAGCCCTGGTGGCTCCCGGGCACTGAGCCGCAGGTTCGACTCCCGCGCCGGCGAGCGGCAACGGCGTGCTCTACGTTCGATCGCCGCGT
>CAYTCZ010000305.1:0-1965 GCA_964436315.1 uncultured Gaiellales bacterium
GGACTTAAAATCCTCTGGCCTTTCGAGGCCGTGCGGGTTCAAATCCCGCCCCCGGCATGCTGGTTTGCAGGTATTTCTTAACTTGGTCTGGTCTGCGCCGCGACCGCTCCCGTTCTCCCCGAGCAGCATCGGCACCGGTCCGCATGATGAGTACGGCCCTGTCACCTTCTGGCCGAGGCCGCTGCCAATGTCGAGAAACAAGCTCCCGGCGGCGCCTCCGACCGAGGCGTCAACCCCGACACCTGACAATCACTGAGTGACTGGCAGGTCGCGTCGCAGTAGCTGCCTGCGGCGACATCCATTACGTCGTCGAGTAAAGTCGGGCAAATGCCCGAGGAGCCATTTGCGGTCTCGCTCACCGGGGGGCTGCTCCAGGGACACCACGGTGGTGAGGGCGAGCCCGCACTCCTCCTCCACGGAGGACCCGCACTCCCGGATTACCTGGACGGGCTCGCCGCCGAGCTCGCCGAGCTGTTCACGACGATCCGCTATACCCAACGCGGCACGCCGCCCTCGACGCTCGGCCCTCCCTACACGATCGAATGCCACATGGCCGATGCGCTCGCCGTTCTCGATGCGCTGGACATCGACGACGCCTGGGCGATCGGCCACTCCTGGGGCGGCCACCTCGCCCTGCACCTGCTCGTCGCCCAGCCGGAGCGACTCAGGGGCGTCATCTGCATCGATCCGCTCGGGGCACGGGGCGAGATCTTCGCAGAGTTCGGCGAGAACCTCCGACGCGGCCTCTCCGCGCAGCAAGTGGGACGACTTGACGAGATCGAGTCCCGCCGGCGCAGCGGCCAGGCGAGCGAGGCAGAACTGCTCGAGCGCTCGGCGATGATCTGGCCCCGCTACTTCGCCGACCCGACATCGGCACCGCCACACCCGGCCGCCCACATCGGTGTGCAGTGCTCGACGGAGACGAACGCCTCGATCTCCGATCATTTCGAGCGCGGGACTCTCGTCGAGGGACTCCCCGATGCCCGCCTGCCTGTCTTCTTCGTCCATGGGCTCCGCGACCCACTCCCGCCTCGCTCATCGACCGAGACCGCAGCGCTCATCCCGGGTGCGATCGTTGAGACGATCGCCCGCTGCGGGCACTTCCCCTGGTTGGAGAAACCGGACGAGCTCAGGCGGCTCATCGAGCGGTTTGTCGTGAAGCACGGAGATCGCTAGGAGCGTCGTCGCCCACGGATTATCGCCTCCTCTGCCTTTAGCCACATTCCCCAATCGTGCGCTCGGCCCCGACTTTGACCACAGCGTTTCGCCGGGACTAAAAGCAGCTCAAGGCGACGTCAGAGAACGGTTCTCACAAGACGCGGTTCAAAACGCGGATTTCCACTGTTCGGTATCGACGAACCACCGCTCTTCGTACACCTTTCCCTCGGCAAGCTTGAACAGCACCGCGGACTGACTACCGCCGGGCACCTTGTCGCCTTTCCACTCGACGATTGACACAACCTCGCCGCTCTCACCGATCTCGCGGATTGAGGTGATCTCGAACCCGGGGGGCAACGCTGTACCAAGGTTCTCGAGTGCGTTGGCGACAGCAGCCTTGCCTTCCAAGACGTCGTTTTGGCCGGGCATCACGAAGAGAACGTCGTCCGTATAGTCCGCAAGCACGCTCTCCAAGTCTCCCTGCGCAACCGCTTCCCATCCGCGTTTCACGATCTCTGCGTCGCTTGTCATGTCGTTGCTCCTCACGATCGACTTCGTCTGGCTGACGGGGCCATCCTCCCATAACCGAGCGGCTGGCTCATCAGAAGTAAGAACCTGAGCCGTCGGTTGGAGGAAGAACTCCCGGATTCCCCGTCGCGGACGGGCGCATCGCTGGCGACATCGTTTTACGGTGACGAGTCGATGGAGGTGAGATGAGCCGGACGTGTCGGCACATCTCGTGACTGTCAAGACTAGTGGTCGCTCCGGTAGATACGCACACCATTTCGCCGCCTGCAAACCGTCGCA
>CAYTCZ010000306.1:0-1942 GCA_964436315.1 uncultured Gaiellales bacterium
ACGAAGACGAACGAGCCGACCGTTGAGGCTCAGACGTTCACACTCCTCGCGAAGTCTCTGCGCGCGCCTCCGGAGAAGTGGCACGGCGTGCAGGATGTCGAAACCCGTTACCGGCAGCGCTACCTCGACTTGATGGCGAACGAGGAGGTGCGCGAGAACTTCCTAGTGCGGTCGCGCGTTATCTCGGCGATCCGACGGTTTCTGGATTCACGGGATTATGTCGAGGTAGAGACCCCTATCCTGCAGTCGAGCGCCGGCGGCGCCGCTGCGCGCCCGTTCATTACTCACCACAACGCCCTCGACCGTGACTTCTACCTGCGGATCGCGATCGAACTCTACCTGAAGCGACTCGTCGTTGGCGGCTTTGACAAAGTGTACGAGCTGGGCCGGATCTTCCGGAACGAAGGCGTCACGACCAAGTACAATCCCGAGTTCACGATGCTCGAGACGTACGAGGCATACGCCGACTACAACGCGGTGATGGAGATGGTTGAGGAGATGGTCTCGTCGGTCGCGCTGGACGTGCTCGGAACGACGAACGTCCCGCACGGCGACGACGTGATCGACCTGAAGCCGCCCTGGCCGCGCGTCACGATGCGTGACGCAATTCGCGAACGCTGCGGCGTCGACTTCGAGGAGCACCCGGACCTCGAATCGATCCGGAAGGCAGCCGCAGGCGTGGACGTGCACATCGAAGAGTCATGGGGACGCGGCAAGATCATCGACGAGCTCGTGACGGCGCACGTCGAGCCGCACCTGATACAGCCGACGTTCCTCATCGATTACCCGATCGAGCTCTCACCGCTGGCGAAGCGCAAGCCGGACAACCCGCGTATTGTTGAGCGCTTCGAGTTCTTCATCGCCGGCCGCGAATGCGGTAACGCCTATACAGAACTGAACGATCCGATCGATCAGAGGGAGCGAATGGTCGAGCAGGCAAGACTCCGTGCCGCCGGAGACGACGAGGTCGAGGTGGCTGACGAGGATTTCCTCGTCGCGCTCGAGCACGGCATGCCCCCGACCGGCGGACTAGGCATCGGGATAGACCGCCTGATTATGGCGCTGACGGGCAACTCCTCGATCCGCGAGGTCATCCTGTTCCCAGCTCTTCGTGAGCGTACCGAATGACCGGCCGGTTCCGCGCGGTGGTCTTCGATCTCGACGGGGTGCTCTGGGACGGCGAGCCGACGTACTACGCTGCGTTCAACGTCGTGCTCGAACCGCTTGGCCACCATCTCCCCGAGGATGAGTACGAGAACATCATCGGCAACTCGGTTGAAGCCGCCTGGGACTGGGTGCTCAAGCGGTTCGGCATTTCGGACCCGCCCGAGGCATTCTACGACGCCTACGACGAGGCCGTGCTCAAGATGCTGGCTCAGCCCGTCGAGCCGCTTCCCGGCGTTCGCGAGCTCGTCTCGGACCTGAAGCGACGGGGCATCCGCGTCGCGGTCGCTTCGGCATCGCTACGGCAGTGGGTGGACGCGACGCTTGCGGGCATCGGCATGTCCGGCGAGTTCGAGACGACCGTTAGCGCCTCTGAGGTCACGCACGCCAAGCCCGCGCCCGATCTCTATGCTCTGGCTGCGGAGCAGCTGGGTGTCCCCGCGTACCAGTGCCTCGCCGTCGAGGACACACGCGCCGGAATCGCCTCCGCCAAGGCCGCAGGAATGTTCGCCGTGCAGGTCCGCGCCGCGTCGACAGCGCTGCCACCGATCAGCGACGCCGACCTCGTCATCGAAGACTACTCCCAGTTCGATCTGTCGCTCCTAGACGGCGACCGATGATCCGCCACTTCACGGCGACCGCGTTCGTCGTCAAAGGCGGTGCCACGCTGCTCCACTGGCACAAGCGGCTGCAACAGTGGATGCCTCCGGGCGGCCACATCGAGCCGAACGAGGACCCTGTGCAGGCTGCGCTGCGCGAGGTGCGGGAGGAGACCGGC
>CAYTCZ010000307.1:0-1931 GCA_964436315.1 uncultured Gaiellales bacterium
TGTCCCCCGGAGCGGCCCACTCATGCCGGCGGTGGCGGCGATGATCGTGAAGCTGCTTCGCCCGAGCAGGGGGCCGAAATTCTCGTTGGACTTGGGGCCGATGCCCGGCCAGACGAACCACTCGTAGATGCCTGGGCGAAGGCGCTGAATCCGCCCGGCGTGGAGCCACCTCAGGGGAAGTGCATACCGCGCGGCCCGCGGCCAGGCACTCAGCAGCTTGCGCCGAGAAGTCAATCCGGTCTCGGACGGACTCCGCCCCGCAGGGACGCGGCGAAAGAGCTGCAGGTTGTAGTAGCTTGCCTCGGCGTCCCGCGCCCAGCGGAAGTGGGGCAGGCGCGAGAGGCGCTCTTCGAACGAGGGCGTTGCCAGCGCTCGTGCGAGCAAGGCATCGCTCGTCTGCGGAGCCGGCTCTGAGGCCACGCCCTGATGGGGATCATCGGTCGGAGAGCCGCCGGCGGGATTCCCTGGGGGATCGGGGAGCGGAAGCGGTGAGGGATCGCAGACATCGCCGATCCCATCGCCGTCTGCGTCCTCCTGGTTTGGGTTCGGGTTGGCGGGGCAGTTGTCGACCGTCTCCTCGACGCCGTCTCCGTCGCGGTCTGGGTCACAGACGTCTCCGATGCCGTCCCCGTCCTGATCCTCTTGGCCTGGATTTGGCATCTGCTTGCAGTTGTCCTCGCGGTTGTGGATCCCATCGCCGTCCGGATCGCCGGGGAGCTGCTGAGCCCCGGGCGCCGGGGCGACGAGCAGCACGGTGAGGAGGGTGAGTGTGAAGGAAACGAGGAGGCGAACGGTGCCGCAGCCTGTGTTCATCGGCTGTCCCAAGATGAACCGAGCAGCGTAGCCGACCGAGGGCTCGAGCGCATGGATCTCGACTTGCAGCGAGTCTACGGGCCGAGGTTCTTGGCCGGGTGGGGAACCGCTGATAACCGCTGGTTGGAGCCCCGTTAGTTGCCGCCGAGAGAGCGTGGAAGGTGCCGGTGTCTGAACGAGGATCACCTGAGCGCCGGGGCTGCCCTAGAGCTGCATCCTGTCCGCCCCGGATGCGCCGGAGCAAGTCCTGGTGTCAGCCACAGTCGTGTCGGCCGAAGCCGCCGGGTTCCGCGTGGCCGCGGAGCGATAGGTCGGACTGGTGCTGAGCTGATCGGCGAGCCTGGTGGGCCCCCTCGGGGGTCTCCATCGGCTGTGTTCCCCCAGTGGCGGCTCGGCGTATCGGCAGCATCGTCCACGGGTTCCTTCTCGAGGAAGGCGAGTACGAGGCGGTTCAAGAGTTCCGGCTTCTCCATCATCACGGCGTGAGAGGCACCAGGTACGACGGCCAACTCAGAGCCTGGGATCGCCCGAAAGAGCGCGACGGTGTGCTCGAGGGAGACGATGTCGTCATCGCCGACGAGCACCAGGGTCGGCGCGGAGATCCTCTCGAGGTCGACGACTGGGATGTGTGGCTCGCGCTGCACCATCTCTGTGAACTTGGCGACCACCTCAGGCCAGTGCTCAGGCCCGTCGGGCGAGTGCGTCTCGTAGAGACTGCGGAACATGGCCAAGTCGGGGCTATCCGGAGCCATGTGTGCGAACATCTCCTCGGCCTCGGGTGCGACCCCGGCCGTGTCGTAGTTGGAGCCGATGACGACGAGCTTGCGAACGAGGTCGGGGCGTGAGATCGCGATCATGAGAGCGATGATCCCCCCGTCGCTCCAGCCGACGAGGTGCGTTGGCCGCCCCACGACCTTGTCGAGGAAGCCAATCGTGTCGTCGGTCATGTCGGCATAGGTCAGCGGTCCCTCCACGTCGGCTGTGTGGCCGTGCCCTCGACGCTCGGGTGCGAGGACGCGAAACTGCTCGGCGAAGGCCTGGGTCTGGGCTTCCCACGTTTCGTTCGTCGACAACCCCGCGTGAAGAAGGACGAGTGGCTCGCCCTGGCCATCCTCCTC
>CAYTCZ010000308.1:0-1914 GCA_964436315.1 uncultured Gaiellales bacterium
GCATTACGCCCGTTCGAGAAGAGCGACTGGTGCGTGTGCATGCCGGAGCCGTTCTCGCCGAAGATCGGTTTCGGCATGAAGGTCGCGTAGACACCGTTCTTCTGGGCGATCTCCTTCACGATCAGGCGGTAAGTCACCGTGTGGTCGGCCATCTCGAGCGCCGGCGCGTACCGCATGTCGATCTCGTGCTGGGACGGGCCGACCTCGTGGTGCGCGTACTCGATCG
The DNA here is from genome assembly GCA_964436315.1 of uncultured Gaiellales bacterium. GTDB lineage: Bacteria > Actinomycetota > Thermoleophilia > Gaiellales > Gaiellaceae > CAYTCZ01. The sequence goes on from CAYTCZ010000308.1 coordinate 227, forward strand.
GGATCTCCATCGCTTCGAGTGCGTGAATCGTCTCGGCGCGCAGCTCAGTCGCGGCGTCCACCGCGGTCATCGCGAAGTACCCACCCTCGTCGAGAGTCTCCGTCCCGTCGTCAGTTTTGAAGAGGAAATACTCCAGCTCAGGACCGACGTTGAAAGCGTCGAAGCCCATATCGGACATCCGCTTCAGGGCCCGGCGAAGGACGTAGCGCGGGTCTCCTTCGTAGGGCTGACCGTCTGGCTGGACGATGTCGCAGATCATCCGGCAGATCTTCTCCTCGCCCTCCCGGTGAGGCATGACCTGGAACGTATCCGGATCGGGGATCGCGACCATGTCCGATTCCTCGATGGCGTTGAAGCCGGAGATCGACGATCCGTCAAAGCCCATCCCCTCATCGAGCGCGTCCTCGAGTTCGGGTCGCGTGATCGCGAAACTCTTCAGATGGCCCTCGATGTCGGTGAACCAGAGGAGGATGAACTTGATCTCCTCTTCATCGACGGCGCGAACCACCGCCTCCCGCGCCGCCGGGTCAGTCTTCGATCTGGTCGCCACTTCCGCCGTTGCCATCACTCCTCCTTAAATTCAAAAAGCCCCGAGCGCTAGAACGCTCGAGGCAACGTCGCCTCAACGAGTGGACTCACTATAGCCCAAGGCCGAACGGGAAAGCGGTCGAATCGTTCCTACGACGCGAATTGGACCGTCGCGGTCGTCTGCGAGTACGCGACCAGGTAGGGCTGCCACCGATCGGGGATGCGTGGGGCCGAAAGGGTGACGAACAGAGCCGGGGCCGGTTCCTTGGGTTTACGAGCGAGCGTCATGCGGATCTCGTCGGGAAGCCGATCTCCCTTGCGGAGATTGCACGACGCGCACGATGTGACCACGTTCTCCCAGATGGACTCGCCGCCACGGCTACGAGGTACGACGTGATCGAGGGTAAGCCGTTTCCCCGATCCACAGTACTGGCACGTCCACGAATCTCTCGCGAACAGAACCCGTCGCGAAATCTTCCGTCGGATCGATCGTGGAACGCGGACGTATTGGAGCAACCTGATGACGTGCGGCCATGGATAGGTGTCCGTCGCCGATCGCAATTCCCGCGTCAGGTCTTCAATGATCTCCGCGCGCCCCTTGAACACAAGAACGTGCGCACGCCGTACCGTGCAAACGTTCAGTGGTTCGTAGCTCGCGTTGAGAACGAGAACTTGTTGCACCGCCGCAAATCGTACTTTTTGCTCTCGGCGTCGTCAGCCTTAGCGACGGGGAAGAATGAGTTCGAAAAGATCGTCGGCGACCGGCACGAATCCGCGCCCGCGGTAGAAGTCGAGCGCGCGCCGATTCTCCGTCTCGACGACGACCTGGAGTGTGTGCGCATCGAGCGAGATCGCGTACCCCTCCGCGAATTCGAGCAACTGCCCGCCGATCTCCTCGTCCTCGTGCTCCTCCGCGACGAAGAGTTGGTCGACCCGTACGGCTCGCTCGCGACGCTTGAGCGCCACATACCCCGCCGGATCCCCTTCGACCTCGGCCACGAAGACCGTCTCGTGCTCGAACACCGTGAGAGTCCGCTCGTCGGCTCCGCGCTCGAGTGCCGCAAGTCCAACGAGCACCGGCTCGTCAGCGCTCTCGCACGGCCGAATTGCAGCCCGTCGGTACACCTGAACCCCCTGTCGAATTGCTCGTAAAACATTTT
>CAYTCZ010000309.1:0-1887 GCA_964436315.1 uncultured Gaiellales bacterium
CGCGGCGCGGTTTGAACTTCCGCCAGCTGTGGATCGCGAGTCGCAAGAGGCTCAGTGCCTCGAAACCGCGAACGCGCGCGGTCAGGTGTGGTCCAGTCCGTTCTGGATTGCTCGCTGCGGCGTAGGAGTCGAGAAACTCCTCGCGTAGATCAGCGGCCAGCTCGGTCGCAGCGGGCGAGGGCGCCTTTGCTGCCTTCGCTACCGCAAGTCGAAGATGGGCAAGGAAGTGACCGAGATCGAGCGCCGGCTCTGCCTGGCAGACGGTATCAAAGTCGACGACGCCGCACCGGTTCGCGTCGAAGAGCAGTTGCGTATGACTGAAATCACCGTGGCTGAAACCCGGCCTTCCTTCGGACGTTGAGCCGAGGTAGCCGTCAATAGACACGAGCCGTCGACCGAGGGTCATGCCGAGCTCGGGCGCCAAGACATGCACGGGCTCGAGCTCTGTGGCGAGCCCGAAGAGCTCGTCGCTTGCAGTGCGGACAGGACCGGCCGCCACTCCCGACGCGTGCAGCTGCGCGGCTGTCCGGCCTGCTTCGCAGACGCGCGATGAGAGCAATCGCTCAAGGTTCCGAGTACGTGTCTTCGCGCTCAGGTGCCCACGAATCAATCCGGAGATCTGTCGAACGCCTGGCACGGCATCGAGAACGAGCAGACGAAGGTCGGGTTCATAGACGGCCGAAGTCGGAACGTTGAACTCCAGTGGGCGGCCGCCATGGAAGAGGTCGCGGAGCGATGCAACTGCCTTGGCCGCGGCGGCACCTCGGTTGTCGACAGCAACCTTGCCGTAGACAACGCCTCGGTGAAGCTCTTTTGAGCCGATCCGGCGACCGTCGACCTCGTACCGGAGCGCGCATCGATTCTGACGACCGTAATGGCCCAGGCTGATCGCGCATCGCTCAACGTTGAAGTCGTCGCCGACGGCCTCGGCTAGAACGTCGCCGACGACTTTTTCAACCCGCGACGGGTTTGCGGCGTCGGCGAGAGTCGGGAGCTCTCCGTCAAACGGGAATAGCTCGACCGTCGCGTTCAGGTCTTCGAGAGCCACAGCAGGTCGAATGTATGGCGGCGCGTCGGGGAGACCACGAGTTCGCTCGACGAGTGGGCCTAGCCTCTCGCGGAGATAGGAGTCCGCGGCATCCCGAGAATTGAAAGCCCGAACGGTAGCCAGGGCTTGTATCGCCTGTCCCCTTCCTGCGCAGCGAACGCTGAGTCGATACCGGACAAGGCAGGACCGCGAGTCGGGCAAGTACGCAGCCTGTTTCGGCTGGCATTCCACGATGGAAGCCTGAGCCGGATCGGAAACCAGCGCGCTCTCGAGATACGGCAGAATCTCTTGCGCATCCAGGGCCGCCGCCAAGGCCGGTACCTGACGGGCGAGCTTCTGATTCTTCCGGAGATCGAAGGAGTCGTGCATATCGACTCTTCGGGCCTCCGCACGCGTCAGAGTGTCGGGCATTACCACGCACCCATTCGGCGCACCATTGACGTCTCTTCGAGCTTCACGGCCTTCCGTCCCGGTGGAAGCAACCGTCGGCCAGACCCTACCACCCGGAGAGTCACCTTGTTCCCCGCGACGATTCGGTGGCGTTACAGCCCTAAGAGCCTATGGTTTATTGCCTCGTTGGCGTCCGAGACGCTCAGCCCGGGACGCGGTCCGCCGGCCAGGACGTAGAGGATGTCGCCGACATCGGCAACGCCAAGACCATGCCGCGCAGTGAGCAGCGGTGGCAGGATAAGCCAGCGATCCTCTCTTGGGTCATAGGCCTCGACGTCGGCGAACGTCCCCAGCTGTTCTTCGCCGCCCGCGGACACGAGCAAGTCGCCCGCGGCGGCGGCGGCGCTGCCTCCGCGCGCCGTCGGCATGTCCGGTAAGACCTCCCAGTC
>CAYTCZ010000310.1:0-1887 GCA_964436315.1 uncultured Gaiellales bacterium
AGACAGCAGGCGGAAGCCCGCTTCTCAAGTGAAGCTCGGCTGCGCCGACAACACGTTTCGACTGGTTGAACCCTGGGAGAACGCGATCGGGATGATCAAGCTCCTCGATCTCGAGGGTGTCGACGTCTGCCTGATGGGGAACCGTTCGCACATCCGACCGGAAGACATTCGGGGAGCGGTCCCGAAGGCCGCGCGCCGAATCCGGGCCGGTCTCGAGGAGCACGGGCTCGAGCTCTCCGACATCTTCTGTATCCCCTGGACGGAATTCGTCACGCTGTCACCGAACCACCCTTGCGCCGCCGAGCGCGAGAAGGCTCGGGCGCTCTTCGGCGACATGCTCGCGCTCGCGGTCGAGACCGGCTCGCCCGGGCTGACGATGTTGCCGGGAATCGACTGGGAGGATGAGAGCCATGACGAGTCCTTCGGTCGTGCCGTGGAAGAACTCGGGTGGCGGGCAGAGCGGGCGCACGAGGCGGGCGTTCGCTTCTCCATCGAGGCGCACCTCGGCTCCGTTGTCCAGGAGCCGCGCGAAGCCAAGCGGCTCTGCGAGGAGGCCCAAGGGGTCGAGCTCACGCTCGACTACAGCCATTTCGTCTATCAGGACTATCACGAGTCGGAAATCGAACCGCTCGTTCAGCACGCTCGCCATTTCCACGTCCGCGGCGCGGCGAAGAAGCGGATGCAGATCGCGCTCAAAGACAACGTCATCGATTTCGAGCGGATGATCGACGTCGCAGAGCAGACCGGCTACGACGGCGACATCGGTCTCGAATGGCTCTGGATCGACTGGGAGAGACTCAACGAATGCGACACCGTCTCCGAGACGATCCTGCTGCGTGACCGCATCCGAGCGAAACTCGCCGGCGAGCCCTGGGAGTATCCGCACTCGACTATCTAGATCACGTGGAGACCGGACTCGGGGATAAGACAGTCATTGTCACCGGCGGCGCCGGGGGCATCGGCCTCGCCTGCGCACGCGCCTTCGTCGCTGAGTTCGCCAAGGTTGTGATTGCCGATCTCGACGCCGAGGCGGCCGACGAGGCGGCGAAGGAGCTCGGCGAAGAGAACGCAATCGGAGTCCGAGCAGACGTCACGCGTTCGCAGGACGCCGCGGATCTCGCCGCCACTGCCGTCGAGCACTTCGGCGGGCTCGACGTCCTCGTCGCGGGAGCCGGCATTTACCACGGCACACCGCTCGTGGAGATTCGGCTCGACGAGTGGGAACGCGTCTTGTCAGTCAACCTGAACGGCGTGTTCCTGACCTGCCAAGCAGCGCTCAAGGTGATGGTTCCGCAGGGCCACGGCCGCATCATCACGATCGGGTCGATGGCCGGCCAGGTGGGCGGCATGGCTGCCGGCGCGGGCTATGCGGCCTCAAAGGGAGGCGTCATCGCACTCACGAAGTCGATCGCACGCTACGCCGGGCCACAGGGAATCACTGCGAACTGCGTCAACCCGGGAATCATCGACACGCCATTGACACAGTCGTGGCCGCCGGAGCGCCGGGATCCGCCCGTGGGCCTGACCCCGCTCGGCCGGATGGGAACGCCTGAGGAAGTCGCCGCCGTTGTCGTCTTTCTCGCCTCGGACGCGGCGAGCTTCATCCACGGAGCCCAGATCGATGTGAACGGTGGGCTCTTGATGGACTAGCGGCTTGCATATAGCCGTGTCAGATCGCTCTCGTGATGACCCTGTCAAAGGCGCGATCGCCGAGCCACTTGCGCGTTCGGATCAGCGCCTTCGCGTACTTACCGGCTGCGTAGCGTGTTCTCGGCCGCTTCGCTTTGAGCGCCCTGGCAATCACGTCGGCGATCAGCGACGGCGGCGACGCGTTTCCGGCTTCGTACGAGTCGCGGGTGCTCTGGGCCATCTTCTGCGCCAGATCGC
>CAYTCZ010000311.1:0-1871 GCA_964436315.1 uncultured Gaiellales bacterium
AAAGCGCATCTTCAGGCCCGCCGTACAGGGCGGTCGGGCTGGCGGACCTCCGACCCTACGACCTCGGCCACTTTCTGCTCGCTGCTACTCGCCGAGGGGAGGTCAGTCGTTCGGGGTCTAGTGGTCTCTCCGGTAAATACGCGCCCAGATGGCCGGCGAAAACCGAGCAGCTCGAGGACGCAGGGAGGCCGCATACCTAGACGGTATGTGGCCGACCGAGGACGACGAGCTGCGACGGTCTGCAGGCGGCGAAATGGTGTGCGTATTTACCGGAGCGACCACTAGTGCGTGGTCCTATTCACGACCGTGGTCGCAGCGAGAGAATGGTGTGGGGGCATCGAAAATACAATGCCCCCACACCTCTTCTGCTTACGGACCCCAGTGGAACCCGCCAGCGACGGCTGCGATCGCTCCAAGCACGAGCGCGATCTGGAAGACGCGTGGCCGCATCGCTCCTCCTTTCTGACTTTTGTGAACAGGATGAGTCAATTATCCGACCGCGAACGCTCGCTATGGAAGCCCGTGCTTGTTGCCAATTGACGTCAGCCGGAAGGAGCGGAATGATGCCGTGTCGTGAACGAGCGTCGACCTAGCGGCGAGAGCTTTGGCGAGCGCCTGCTTCGTCTTCGCAACGAACGCGGGCTCACCCAGCGAGAACTCGCCAGCGGCAGGGTCTCCGTCTCCTACATCTGCCGTCTCGAGGCGGGGGAGCGCAATCCTTCCGTGAAGGCGATCCGCGAACTTGCGCGCACCCTCGGCGTCTCGGCCGCCCACCTCGAGACGGGGATGCGCGATTCGGAGGCGGTCGAGGCCGATCTCAGCGATGCTGAGCTCGAGTTGCGACTTGGATCAGCGGAACGGCTTACGGCTCGCTTCTCGAGTCTGCTCGCCGAGGCAGAAGGGATCCGTGACGAGAGCCTCGCGGCGCGTGCACGGGGCGGCCTGATTCTCTCCCACGCGGCTGGCGGTGACCACGAGCGAGTCGTCGAAACCTTCGAGAAGTTTGTCGATCGCCGTCCGTCAGTGATCGAGAGACCCGATCTGTACGGTGCGGTCGCCCAGTCCTATGCAGCGGCAGGCGAGGCACTCCGCGCTGCGACTCTCCTGCGACGTTGCACCGAGGAGATCTCGCGGCAGGAACCACTCGACCCAATCCTGTTCGTGCGTTTCGCCTCCTACCTCAGCTACGCGCTTACCGATATCGGTGATCGCGCTGGAGCCCACGGCATTCTCGTGCGAGCACTCACCCACGCGGACGAGCTCGACGATCTCTACTCACAGGTGCGGATCTACTGGTCGCTCGCGCGCCTCGCCGCATCGCAAGGTGAAGCACGCTCCGTCGAGTACATGCGCAGGGCAATTGCGCTGCTGGAGGCGACTGAGGATCGTTTCCATCTTGGCGCCGCCCACGAATCCTGCGCGAGCGCGCTTCTCGACCAGAGGCGGGAGGAGGAGGCGGCGAGCCATCTTGAGCGCGCGGAGGCGATCTACCGTGAGTTGAACGCGACGGGGATGCTCGGGTCGTCCGCGACCGAATGGGCGCGCTATCACCTCCAGCGGGGCGAGAGCGACCAGGCCCGGGCTAGCGCTCTCCTAGCTCTCGATCTCCTCGACGAGGGCGGGCCTCCACTGCGGGGGAACGTCGGGACTGCGTGGCGGACGCTCGCCACCGTCTTCGCCCGCCTCGAAGACGGCGAACTCGCCGAGCGCGCCTACCGAGTAGCGCTCGAGGCACTTGCGGATGCTCCCGTCAGAGATCTTGCCGAGACCTATCGCGACTTCGGCAAGTTTCTGAAGGCCAGCGGTCGCATGGCCGAGGCACTCGAGATGATGGAGCGTGCGGCAAACCTTGCGGTGCCCTCTGGACCGGC
>CAYTCZ010000312.1:0-1822 GCA_964436315.1 uncultured Gaiellales bacterium
CCTCGCGTAAGCGCGTGCATTGGTTGTCCGCAGCGCAGCTCGCGATCCAGATGTTCCCGTCGCGATCAGCGACGGTGCCCTGAGGTCGCGAGATCGTGCCGTGGCTTCTCTGCCAACCGCCCGGATCATCGGGCGTTCCGTCGGGCGAAATCGCGGAGCCGTCTCGAGCGCTAGCCCGAGCCGTCGCTCCTAGACAACCGCTCCCTCGATCTCGGCGCGGCGGCATGCTGCAAAGGTCTCCAGCTGTTCACGCACTGCCGGGTCGAGCGGAGGCTCCTCGTACCGGTCGAGGGCTTCCCGCCAGAGCTGCGCTGCACGCTCGGCTGCGTCCTTTCCACCTCGATCGCTCCAGCGTTCGAAGTTCTCAGTAGACGAGAGCAGCGGTCGGTAGAAGCACTCGCGGAAGCGCTCGAGCGTGTGTTCGGCTCCGAAGAAGTGACCGCCGTGACGGACCTCGTCGTGGGCGCCGAACGCCAGGCTCGCCTCGTCGATCTCGAGCGGCGTGAACTGCTCGACTAGGAAGCGAACGATCTCGATGTCGATGATGAACTTCTCGTAGGAGGTGACGAGCCCGGACTCGAGCCAGCCCGCCGCCTGCAGAACGAGGTTCGCGCCGGCGAGAAACGCAGGCAGCATCGTATTCAGGCCCTCGTAAGCCGCCTGTGCGTCCGCAGTCTGACTCGACGTCAGCGATCCGCCGCCCGATCGCCAGGGGAGGTCGAATCGCCGCGCAAGCTGTCCGGAGCAGAGCAAGCCAAGGGCGGATTCTGGCCCGCCGAAACCGGGCGACCCGGACTGCATGTCCGTGTGAGACAGGAAGGAGCCGAGCACAACGGGGGCGCCGGGCCGCACGAGTTGGATGAGCGCAACCCCGGCGAGCTGTTCGGCCGTCTGCTGCACGAGAGCCGCCGGGATCGAGACGGGCGACATGGCGCCCATGAGCAGGAAGGGCGTGACGACGACGACCTGATTGGCCGCCGCGTACTCGAGCAGGGCGCCGAGCATCCTGTCGTCGTAGCGCAGCGGAGAGTTCACGTTCACGACCGAGAAGACCACCGGATCGGGTTCGATCTTCTCGCGCCCGCCGAAGAGAATCGACGCCATCTCGAGTGAGTCCCGCGCCGCTTCGTCCGAGATCTGGGATCCCATGTACGCCTTGTCCGTGAGCGTCTGGAGCGCGAGCTGCATATCCAGGTGGCGGGACTCAACCGGTCGGTCGTTCGGCTCGCAGGCAATTCCCCCGGGCGAGTCGATCTCGTCGAACACCTGACAGAGACGGCTGAGGCGCTCGTAGTCCGCGAGCGTCGCTTCCCTACGAAGGTTTCCCTCGCGAATGAACGGCGGCCCCTGGACGCAGCAGAAAACCATGTTGTCGCCCCCAAGCCGGACGGTCCGCTCCGGATTCCGTGCACGCAGCGTGAATTCGGACGGAGCCTTCGCTACCTGCTCGAGAACGAAGTCCGGGTCGAGACGGACGATCTGGTCTTCGACGATCTGCCCAGCTTGGCGGAAGCGCTCAAGTGCAGCCGGGTGCAAGAACTCGACGCCGATCTCCGAGATGAGCCGCCGCCAGCCCTGCTCGAGCACATCCATCGCTTCCCCAGAGAGGATCTCGTAGCGGGGCATGCGGTTGACGAACACCCGGTGACTACCGTATCAGCGGAGAAACGGATTCAGGCCGGACACCTCTCAGGCGTGAACCGCTACGCTAGGCCGCTCAAGGGCCGTAGCTCAACTGGCAGAGCACCGGTCTCCAAAACCGGGGGTTGCAGGTTCGAGTCCTGCCGGCCCTGTAGGAAGAAGCCCCGCTAATGCGGGGTTT
>CAYTCZ010000313.1:0-1813 GCA_964436315.1 uncultured Gaiellales bacterium
GGGCAAGCAGGTCCTCCTCCGCGTCGAGCAGCATGGTGAGCAGCGCTCGGGGTGAATGCGTCGAACTGCTGACCGGACGACTGCCGACTGGTCAATCAAATGTCTCGGTTGGAAGATCATGCGCCCACATCTTCCACAGCCTTCTGGGGACAAGCGACGACGGCAATCCACAGATCTCGTGGATGGAGCTGTGGAAGCTGGGGATTTTCAGAGAAATACCTCGCAATTTCCGTGCACTCGGCGTGGAACGTCTTCGTACGATCAAATAGGGTCTTCGGGGCAGGGCAAGGGGCCGGGCGTTCGGCGCTGCGTCTCGGCGGATTGCTACCTCAAATTGAGGGAAGGTCGGAGAGGGCCGATCACAACTTGGCGTGACGGAGCCAGGCACCGACAAGACGGTAGATGCGGATCAACTCGAGACCCTGCGCACGTGGGCGGAGGGTCTCTCCCAGGATCACCGCTCTGAGGTTAAGGCGGCGGCAAAGGCGATTTTGCTTCTCTGCGAGGAGGTCGAGCGCCTCCACATCGAGCTCTGGAAGAGCCGCTCGACCGGCGCAAGCGGAGCCGCCCGTGGCGAGCAGGGCGGCTCAGAAGAGGACGTGCCCGGAGAGCGACGGATCGAGAAGGACCTACGTGCCCGTCTCGCACGACTCCGAGATCTTCGCGGCCGTCCCGAGAAGACCGACTGAGACTCACGCTCCGAGGCTGACTGAGCCGTCAGCGGGCCTCTTCAAGCCTGCTTCAAGCGCTCTTCAAGCGCTGCGTCCGATGCTCTACGCGTGAACCAGTTGGACTGGAGTCCTCGCCGTACCCCGAAACTGGGAGGGGCGCTTCGGCGCGCTCTCATTTGGACCGGGGAGCCGAGGCGCACCTCTTGTCAAGGGGGGCCTGACAATCGAGCCGAATGTCTCTATCCTCGCTGCCACGCACGGAGAGACACGTGGCGGTAGAGACCGACCCCCGTATCGGCACCAAGATCGCCGGCTACCGGATCGAAGCCCTGATCGGCCGCGGCGGGATGAGCACGGTCTACCGGGCCGACGATACCGCCCTCGATCGCAAGGTCGCCCTCAAGCTGATCAGCCCCGAACTCTCCGAGGACGAGAGCTTCCGCGAACGTTTTCGCGTCGAGTGGCGCCGGGCTGCCTCGATCGAGCACTCGAACGTGATCCCGATCTACGACGCGGGCGAAGACGACGGGCAGCTCTTCATCGCCATGCGCTACGTCGAGGGGACGGATCTCAAGGCGCTCCTGGACACGGAAGGAGCGCTCGAACCATCCAGAGCTCTCGAGCTCGTTTCCCAGGTCGCCGAGGGCCTCGACGCCGCCCACGCCCAGGGCCTCGTCCACAGAGACGTCAAGCCCTCGAACGTCCTCATCGGATTAGAGGGAGCCAGAGAGCACGCCTTTCTCGCCGATTTCGGTCTCACCAAGCCCGCTTCCACTGCAGAAGAAGCTCGCGAGTCGATCCAGCTCTCGGGAACCACGGACTACGTCTCCCCCGAGCAGATCGCCGACGGGACGGCCGATGAAAGCTCCGACATCTACGCCCTCGGCGCGCTCCTCTACGAGTCGCTCACCGGAGAGGTGCCCTACCCGAGAGACCGCAAGCTCCAGGTCCTCTTCGCCCAGGTCAACGACCCCCCCGCCCAAGCCGACCAAGGTCAGGCCAAAACTCCCTGAAGCCATCGACGGGGTCATTGCCAAAGCGATGGCCAAGGAGCCCGACGATCGCTATGCCACGGGAGCCGAGCTCGCCGGTGCTGCCACCGCTGCATTTCCGGAGCCAAGGAGGCCCTGGTGGCAGCTCGC
>CAYTCZ010000314.1:0-1797 GCA_964436315.1 uncultured Gaiellales bacterium
TCGCCGAGGCGAAGATCTTCTTCCCGCGCGAGTCGGGGATCCTGGTCGAGCTGCCGGGCAAGCCCAAGTTCGGGGCGAGTTTCTTCGATGATCCAATCTCCCCCCCATGCGTGGATGACATCGATCAACGTTACGTTGATAACCGAGCCGTTATTTTGTGATAAGGTCCGCCCGGATGGCGGGAACCGAGCTCCAGGACACAGATGCGGATCTCGTTCCCGATCAGGCGAGCGATCTCGCGGAAAGCTCGGACGATGTCCTTAAGCAGTGGCTCGCACTGACCCTGACAGGCCAGCGGACCGCGACCGGGACCGTCGTACGCAAGTTCGTCAACACGATCGACAAGGCCGTGCCAATGGACGGCGTTGGACTGGACAGACGGCGTGAGGTCATCGGCGCCGCGCTGGAGATGACGCAGCGACTGGTCCACGCACCGTACGACCTCGGGCGCGGCCTCGTGCAAAGCGCTGTGCTCGTCAATGTCAATGTCGATGTCGACGTCGCATCGCGAGAACCCACGACCAGATCCAACCGAGAGGAAGGTTGAGATGGCAACGGCAACCGAGACCCCGGCAAAAGAGACTCCCCGGAAAGAGGCGGTCAGAGCTCCTAAGAACAGGAGGTCGACCATCAAGAGCACAACTGAGTTTTCCGAGCAGGTGCTCGAGCAGATCCAGACGGGGCAGCGCGGCGCCATTGCGGCGGTGCGTGAGTTCGTGGACTCCGCCGACAACGCGCTGCCGTCGCTCGGCGATGGCTCCTCCAGGTCGCAGGGTGTCATCGATTCCGCGCTGGAGATGTCGGAACAACTCGTCCAGATTCAGTACGACTTCATCCGCAACGTCGTCCGCAGCGCCAGTGAGGCACTGGGCGAGCCGCGCCGCACGGAGTGACGCACGGCGACGGGCGAACTCACGTAACAGCAAGTACCGGCACACCAAAAGGTGAGCCGGCAACCGATGGTAGCTTGTCGACCTTGGCTGACCATGAGCATGATCTGACGATCGAAGAGCTTGCCGCCGAGACGGGGATGACGGTTCGCAACATCCGCTCCCACCGAGCGCGCGGGCTGCTTCCCGCCCCCGAGGTACGCGATCGGGTCGGCTACTACGGGCCCCAGCACCTGGCGCGGCTGCGGATGATCCAGGAGCTGCAGGCCGACGGGTTCAATCTGAAGGGGATCGAGCGCTTGCTGAGCCATAACGTCGGTGCCGCCGAGCAGTTCCTCTCCTTCCGCCGTGCGCTAGACGAGTTCGACGAAGAGCAGCCACGTACCTTCACCCGCGAGGAGCTGATGTCGCGCTTTGGAACCGACATCGACGACGCATTCAAGATCGCGATCGACGCTGGGGCGCTGGTGCCGGTCGAGGAAGGACGCTTCGAGGCGCCCTTTCCCTCGCTGCTCGACGCTGCCGAGGGCGTCATTGCCGTCGGCGTGCCCCTCGATCATGCCCTTGCAGTGATCGCCAAGGTGCGCAGTCGCTGCCGCTCCATATCGCACGAGTTCGTGGAGCTATTCCTCGAGGACATCTGGAAGCCGTTTGAAGATGAGGGATATCCAGCGGACCGTTGGCCCACGGTTCGCGGGGCGCTCGACCAGCTCCGGCCTCTCTCGCTGCAGGCACTGGCGGCCGTGTACCGAATGACATTGGCCGACGAAACCGAGAAGGCGCTCGGCAAGCAGCTTGAACGGATGGCGAATCGGTAGGGCTAGCCGAATCGCGCGTCCGCAACCGAGGCGTGCCGGTGGCGCCGGTACATCTCCGTGATCCACTCGCCGCCCGGTCGCTGGGCCAG
>CAYTCZ010000315.1:0-1785 GCA_964436315.1 uncultured Gaiellales bacterium
GGAACCGGGCGCTGTTTTCTCAGGAGTTTGCGATCGGGCCGACCGGGCCGAGGATCTCCCAGCCCGCGTCGGTCAGCTGGGCCTCGAACGTGAGAAAGGGCGCGAGCTGGCGAGGCGAGTGCCGCGGGCGGCTCGAGCGGTCGAACAGACAGGCCAGCGTGCGACGGGCGTCCTCACCTCCCGCCAGCCAGCGGTGCCACCAACGATGGCCCGTCGCCGGCGAGACGTTGAAGGCGGCGAGTAGTCAACTTGATGTTGCCGTGCTCCCGGCCGCGGTGCCGGCGATCCTCCCGAATACGGCGCCACTCGTGAGCCCCGTGCCTCCCGGATAATTGAAGTAGAAGATCCCACCGACTAGTTCGCCGGCTGCGTAGAGACCAGGGATCGGCGCTCCGTCTGTGTCGACCACCTGCGCGTCACTTGTCACGCGCAGTCCTCCATAGGTAAACGTGATGCCACACGTCACTCCGTAGGCCTCGAACGATGGAGCATCAATGGTTTGAGCCCAGTTCGATTTCGGGACCTCGAGGCCCACGGTGCGACGACCGTCCTTCAGGTTGGGGTTGAATTCGACATCCCTCCTGACTGCGCGGTTGAACTCGTCGATCGTCTTCAGGAGTTGTTCCGCGTCGGCGCCTTCGAGTTTCTGTGCCAAGCCCTCCAGGGTGTCCGCCCTGATCTTTGTAACTTCGCGGATTCGATACTCGTCTCGTAGCAGATGCGCGACCTTCTGATCGAAGATCTGCCACGCAATCTGCCCGGGCTGCTCGAGGATCAGGCGACCGTACTTCGCGTATGTGTAGTTGCGGAAGTCGGCCCCTTCGTCGAGGAACCGCCTGCCGTGCGCGTTGACCATGATCCCCAGCGGGTAACTGTGCTTTTGGTACCCATCGCCGACTGCGAGGTCTCCAAACTCGGGAGCGCTCGCGTCCCAGGCCACCGCGTGACAGCCTGACCAGTTTCCGCAGGGGCTGGCGCCAATGTCGAGCGCCATACGGATCCCGTCTCCCGTGTTGAACCGGGTGCCCCGGACCCTGGCCAAGTCCCAGCCTGGGCCAAGATAACGGGCCCGCCATTCGGTATTCGCCTCGAAGCCGCCCGAAGCCAAAACCACCGCCTCTGCAGGGATCTCCCAAGTCGAGCCCTTCTGTCGGATCGTCACTCCGTGAACACCGTCGTCCCGGTGGAGGAGAGAAACGGCGCGACTGTCGTACCAGACCGTGATTCCCTCCCTCTCGACTGCCCTGAAGAGCGATTCCACCAGCCCGGGGCCGCCGCCCGAGACCTCGATGGCCAGGCCACCCCAGAACGTGAATCTGCCGTCGACCTCGAAGGCTTGGCGGCCATACATCGGGATGAAGCGAACACCCTTGGTACACATCCATTTCAGCGTCTCGAAACTGCGGCGAGCGACCAGCTTGCCAAGTTCCGAATCAGCTCGGTAGTCGGTGACCCTCATGAGATCACCGATGAACTGCGCTTCCGTGTACGTCCCAAAATCAGTCCTTCGTCGCTGATCTTCCGAAAGGTCCGGAACCAGCTCCAGCAACTCTCGGGCATCTCGAAAAGCGACCCGCATCGCACCGGCCGTGAACGCCGTGTTGCCTCCCCGCTCCTTGTGCGGGGCTCTCTCCAGAACGATCACGTCAGCGCCTTGCTCGCGTGCTGCCAGCGCGGCGCAGAGCGCTGCGTTGCCGGCTCCCACCACGGCCACGTCGTACTTCGCGGGAGACACTCGCTGCGCTCACCTCCGAACTGCAGGTCGGATGAGAACAGCATAGGAGG
>CAYTCZ010000316.1:0-1781 GCA_964436315.1 uncultured Gaiellales bacterium
ACCACAGAATCGACGAAAGGAGCACCACGATGGCCGAGACCAAGAGCATGACGGCTGAGGAGGTCGTTCGCTACCTGCTCGAGGAGGGTGACGGCCTCGATTTCCTGCGTGAGTCGCTGACCTGGGTCGTCCAGCAGCTGATGGAGGTCGAGGTTTCTGCGCTGATCGGCGCCAAGCGGGGTGAGCGCTCAGACGAGCGTCTGACGCACCGAAACGGCTACCGCCTCCGTCCCTGGCAGACGAGAGCCGGTGAGCTCGAGCTCGCCATTCCCAAGCTCCGTCAGGGGAGTTACTTCCCGACCTTCCTCGAGCCGCGCAAGCGCCTCCGTCGCTGTTGGCGAGGTACAGAAGGTTGCTTTCAGGATCCTGGTCACCTGCGCCGACGAACGAGAGCATTCTCCCGTCCGGGGCCCAGGGCAAACGGCTCTCCGAAAATGGCGACAGCCGCGATGATCAGGAGGACGAACTCGAAGACTGCGATTCCCGCGAGGAGAGTTCTGGCCAACCGTCGGGGCCGACTGCCGTGAGGTGGGCTGGATAGTCTACGAGTTGCCCACCACGAGGCAAGAGCCGAACTTCTCGATGAGACTGTCGCTCCTGCTCGGAGGGTCGGTTTACGTTGCACGAACGGGCGTCACTTTCTCGACTTTCGGCGGTGGGAAGTCAGCTCGTTGAGGGGACGGTGAGATCAAGGGCTTGTCCGAGTCCGGACAGCTCCGGTCGAACGAGACGAGGAATGCGGCTCTGGCATCTGATTTGAAAAGGACAGAACGATGAGCGAGGGGGCGATCCGCTTCCGGGTGGCCCTAGAGCTTGAGACCCGAAGTGGCAGGGCCACCGTTTGGGACGGCTGGTACTACCTCGGCAAGCCATCGCTGAAGCCAGGGGATCGAGTCGACTACGTCGGAGAGCGCTGGCTGGTAAAGCGGGTCGAGAACGGGAACGCAAAGCCGTCGGTGACGCTCATTCGCCCGAAGGCCGACGAGCAGGCGGCGGGCGAACTGCCGCGACTGACTGACGGAAAACCCCCCATGGGGACGGCAAGGCGATGAGAGTCCTGCTTGCGGATGACCACCAGCTGATGCGGGAAGGCATCCGCCGAGCGCTGGAGGACGAGAGGGACATCGAGGTCGTCGGCGAGGCCTCGACCGGGGCTCAGGTGCTTCCGCTGGTTGGACAGAAGAAGCCCGACGTCGTCCTCCTCGACATCCACATGCCGCTGATGGACGGTCTCACCTGCCTCGATCGACTCGCGAAGCAGCATCCCCACGTCAAGGTGCTGATCCTCTCCGTCTTCGACGATCCCCAGCAGATCGAGGCCGCCATCCAGCGAGGTGCCGCTGGCTACATCGTGAAGACCGTCAATCCAGTCGATCTCCCTGCCGCCATTCGCCAGGCGGTCGAGGGCACGGTCTTCCATGCCCTCGGCGCTCCGAGCGTCGGCGTTTCCGCCCCCGCCGTCGCTGCCGGGCTGAGCGAGCGAGAACTCTCGATCCTCGAGGCCGTTGCACGCGGCCTCTCCAATCGCGAGATCGGCAAGGAAGCGTGGATCACCGAGCAGACGGTGAAGTTCCACCTCACCAACATCTATCGGAAGCTCGGCGTCAAAAATCGCACCGAGGCCGCACGCTGGGCGCACGCGAACGGCCTAGTAGTGGAGAGTAACTCGCTCGACCCCGTCGCCTAGCAGTCTGCCAAGAATCTCTGGAGAACCCTCGCGATGTCCGAGATCTCATTCATGACCACGGCGGAGGTCGTCGCACGTTCCTCTCGCACGGGCG
>CAYTCZ010000317.1:0-1754 GCA_964436315.1 uncultured Gaiellales bacterium
ATCCGCAGGAGCGCGACACGGCTCTCACCCGGGGCCTTTCCCTTTCTTCCGCTCGGCTCGAAGTCGACGCCGAAGCGGGTGGCAAGGATCTGCACGGCAACGTCATTCATCGTGCTCTCGCGGGCGCGAACCTCGCGCGCAAGCGCCTGTTTGAGCGACGACGGCATCCGTACCAGGACGCCTTTGACGTCTCGTCTCCCCATTGCTAGCAGTCCTCCTCATGCTCGGCTGTTGACGGGCCCGGCCGAGCGGCGGAATGCTAGCAGTATATCACTGTCCCTGCAACTCCTTCCGGACGTGCAGGATTCGCTGGAGGACGGTGCCCCAGGCCATCGCCGTCAGGATCGCCATCGCGTATGGAAGTGCGCCGAGCGGCGCGAAAGCGAGGCCGAGGCAGATGACGGTAACCCGCTCGGCACGGCTCCCGAATCCGACGTCCCCTTTGACGCCCACGGCCTCGGCGCGCGCTCGTGTGTAGCTGACGAGAAATGAGCCTGCGACCGCCGCGAAGGCGAGCGCGACTCCCCATTCGCGTCCCTCGCGCATGAGAACGAGCGCAATTGCTCCGAGCATGAATGCTTCTCCGACTCGATCGAGCGTCGAATCAAGAAAGGCGCCGAAGGGCGTTCCAAGGTCGTGAGCTCTTGCCAAAGCGCCGTCGAGGATGTCGACGAGCGACCCGATGAGGAAGAGACCGGCGCCGACGAGGTAGAGCGGCCAGGCGACGTACTCGAAGTAGACTGCCACTGCGCCCGCGATCGAGAGACCGACGCCCGTCACGCTCAATGTGTTCGGTGTGACCCACGATCGCTCGAGGCGGTTCATCGAACTGGCGGCAAGCCGACGTCCGCCGTCGGTGTAGGCCTGCTTCACGCGCGCCAGGGTGTCCGCGCTACTCACGTCTTCGACACCTGAACTCTGCCTCGGTTCGAGGCTATCAGCGGCGTGCGAGGGAGAGGATCGCCGGCGAGCGCTCCTTCCGGCTCTCGAAGAACGTGACCATCGCCGCGGCCATCACGGCCACCGCCACTCCGGCCGCAACGTCGAGCCAGAAGTGGTTCGCCGTAGCCATCACCGAGAACCAGACCCACGCCGGCCACAGTGTCCAGACCAGCGTGGCGAAGCGGCTCTTCACGAGTGAAGCCATGGCGAAGCCGATGATGAAGGCGTCCGCCGAGTGCACGCTCGGCATCGCCGCGTAGGGATTCGACGCAAGCTGAATCACTGCACTCTCGTGGTTCAGTCCGGCAAACACGGCCAGTGTGTCCATGAAGCCTTCGGTCCAGAACATCCGAGGCGGCGCGGTAGGCATCGCGACGTAGCCGACGAGCGCGATGACATTGGCAGCGAGGATCCAGTTCCTGACGGTGTAGAAGTGCTCGTTCCGTTTGAAGTAGATCCACACCAGCGCGAGCCCCAAGACGGCGAACTGTGAGAGCCAGTACGTGTAGTTGGCGACGTCGACCAAGAACTCGCCGCTCGCGAGCAACACCCGCTGGATGTCGACTTCGATGAACGTGTGGAGGGCACGCTCGATCTCGATTACGCGCCGGCCGTTCTCGATCGCCTCCGCGGCGCCACGATCCGCAACGCCGCGCGCAATCTGGTACGCGAAGAAGAACCCGAACCAAATCCCGAGTTGGAGCACGAAGTCCCCCGGCCCACGAGGGAATGCCCGCCCTACGCGCGCGATCATCACTTTTATCTTAGAGAAAGGACTTTGAAAAAGTGGGTTCGGTTAACCGAACCTCGCG
>CAYTCZ010000318.1:0-1752 GCA_964436315.1 uncultured Gaiellales bacterium
CGATCAGGCACCGCTCGACGGCCGTCCGATGCTTGTCCGTCTCCCCTCGATGCCGCTCGAGAGATGCGCGAAGCGCGGGATCGGAGATCGACTCCCTGAGCGACACCAGAGTCTCGAGTGCCTCCGTCTTTCGAGCGTGAAGCTCCTGCGTGAGTTCAGCGAGCTTCTCAAGCACGAGTGGATCAATCATTGCTGGACGCAGCAAACATACCCTTCGGAGTAGACATGCTTATGCCTGTTCGCGTCGGCCGCCCCAGCGGCTGATCGGCCGCCGCGACGACGCGGCTTTGACCGGCGCATCCCGCCTGAGAAAGTGCTCGCGGTCTCCATGCAAGCGAGCGATCGCTAGTTCCGAGACAAAAAGAAGTTAGAAACAGTTACGAGGTTGGCTTGACTCCTGTCGATCACGGTGCCACATGAGCCGACGGAGACGCCTGATGCGGAAACGAGAGGCAAGGGCTCATAACAATCGCGCCACCACGCTGAGTGTCTCCTTCCTGGGTGCGTTCGTCCTCGTCGGCACCGTCTTTGCGTTTGCGGCGGCGGATACGGTGCCGCGACAAACGCCGATGGCACTGTCCGGAACGGCCTCGAAAACGGGTTCCAGAACCGCCTCAGCAGTTACACGAAACTCCCAACACGTGTCGCGAGGTCGTGGTTCGGCTTTCTTCCTAGTTTGGCGTCGGGTCTTACCTTGAAGGGAGGCGCGTCAGGTCTATTGATGGCGGATTTCGGCTCTCATCCGTGGAACAGGAATTCGCCGTTCTCGTCCAGCCAGGTGCCCCAGGGCTGAAGCACCGCGGCGACCATCCCTTTGGCGAACATCGCGTGCAAGACGTCCTCTCGCGACCGCGCCGACTCGAAGGTCATCGGCTCAAGTATCTGCGGTGCCGTCGCACCGACGAGCATCGCCTGGCCGCGGCCCTTCTTGATCCACCTGTTGAGCTGCGCTGGCACCGGGGGCAGACCCGGGTCGAGGGGGATACGGCTCTTGACCGCCGTTCCCTCCGCTTCCACGTCGAAGATTCTCCCTCGGTGCTCGAGCACGCGGGTCTGGGCTTCCGCGGAGAAGTTGGCGAGATCCTCTTCACGAAAGCTAAACCAATCCCCGATGTCGACACCGAGTTGGTCCCAGATCCCTAGCTGTTTCAGATACTCCTGAACCGCGCCGATGTTCATGTCGCCGAGGTTCCCGATGACGCCGCCGCGCCTCATCGACCCGATCCAGCGAATCCAGATCTCCTTCTCGGCCTCCTCCTCGGTTGGCTGCACCGCCTCGAGACGAAGGTGCATGCTCTCGAACTCGCGGATCATCCCCTGAATCTTGTCCTGCAGACCCCCGAGTCCCTTCGCCGCAACAGCGATCTTCTGGGCGTTGATCTCGATACCCGCGGGTGTGGCGTCGGTGCGTGTCTTCCCGCTGTCGAGGATTCCCTTGATCCGTTCCTGGAGCACACCTGTCTTCGCCAAGATGTCCGCGAACGTTGTCGCGTAGCCGCCAACCTGTGCGGCGGCCTTCCAGCTCTCGGCATAGGACTTGTAGAAGGAGACCTGGGCTGCCCAGTCCGTGCCGGCCGCCGGCGGTGCCCCTCCGCTGCTGATGTTGATCTTCGTTGCCGTGCCGAGCACCTCGGACGCGAGCGACTGGGCCTTCCCGGCGAGTTCCGTCAGCGCCCCCTCGATCATCGCTTTCGGGTTCGGGATGAACGACACGAGCGTATTGACAATCATCCCGAGCATCTGCTCCTGAAC
>CAYTCZ010000319.1:0-1739 GCA_964436315.1 uncultured Gaiellales bacterium
GTCTTCGATCGTGCGAGCGCCGTCGTCGATCCCTGGAAGGATGTGAGAGTGGAGGTCGATCACGCCGGCAAGAAGCTACAGAAGCCGGCAGTCGTAGGGATCAGTCGTCGCCCGTGAAGAGAGCGGATTCGGTGGCCGCCCGGTGAAGGTCGCTAGCCGAGTGCGCTGCGGACCGCCGCGGCCGCGTCTACCCCAGTCCTCGCGGCGGTCTCCATCGAGACAAACTCGCTGACCCAGTCGCCGGCGAAGAACAGGCGGCCGTCGATTCCACGCTCGAGCGCCTCCTGGACGCGCCAGCGTCCCGGGGCAGCGAACGGCCCGGCAAGCGCCCACTTCTTCAACATCGTCTCGACGATGTGACCGTGCACCTGTGGGTAGATGTCCTCGAGGTCAGCGACGAAGCGCTCGCGGATCGCGTCCTCGCCGAGGTCGAACAGTGCACGCGCTCGGTCCCCGCCCGCGTAGACCATGAGAACGCTGCCCGGCTTCGGAGTCGACAACGTCTGCAGGAAGTTCGCGTGGTTGAAGAACATGTTGAAGCTCTTGTCCGGCGTGAGGATCGAGTAGAGATCGTCCCAGGGTGTTGGTTCGGTCTCCCCCGTAAGGATGCTGAGAACGACAAACGGACCGAACGTGACGCGTCTGAGCGCGTCGGCGGTCTCGGCAGGAACCTCGCCGACGATGGAGGGCATCGCCGGGGCCGGAACCGTCACGACGGCAGCACGAGCTCGGACCTCCTCGGTGCCGTCATCCCCGTCGTAACGAACCGTGACTCCCGCGCCTTCCAGTGACAACTCGCGCACTCGGGCTCCGAGTCGGATCGCCTCTCCGAGCGACTCGCCGAGCGCCTCGGGGAGCAGTCCGGCCCCTCCTCGCATGTTGCGACCGAGGTCGCCCGTGTCCCAGACATGTCCGAAGAGAGCTGCCATGGCGGATTGCGAGATTTCGTTCGGCTCTGCGAGCGACCGGTTCGCGATTGCTCGATAGATCTCGAACGCCTCCGGGTGGAGAGAACCGAGGAACTGTGCGAATGTCTCGTCGCCTCGGTGGCGGAGCGCCCGAAGCCGGATCGCCGCGTCGGTGTCGCCCACCTTCGGCTGAATCAGCTTCATGTAGCGGTTCGCGTCGCGACGCAACCGAAGCCCGGCACGAGCCAGTGAGACCCGGCCGCCAAACGACAACGGGAGCAGGAAAGGGAAGAGCTCTGCTCGCCGGTCGCGGATGAGCTTACCCCCGTAGTAAACGTTCAGCATCGACCCTTTGATCGGCATGACCTCGAGCCCATACTCGTCAACCATCCTTCCGACGACGGAGTCGGGCGGGGGGAACATGTGCGCGCCCACGCTCAGGGCGAGGTCGCCTCGTCTCTGGGAGAGAATGCGGCCGCCCACGCGGTCCTCCGCCTCCAGCACGAGCGGCGAGAAGTCCCTCAGACGGAGCGCCGCGGTCAGGCCGGCGATGCCCGCGCCAACGATGACAACGTCACGGTCTTCGGCCACCAGGTGCTCCATGCGCAACACTCACAGATGCCGAGGGTACCTGGGGGGTCGAGAGGGCCCTGGTAGCTCTTCCGCCTGGCGCACCGGCTCCGATCGGCGCGGATGAGTTTTCGGACGATCGTCAGGCGGCGCTCGAGACACCCGTCAGGGGAGGTGCCCGTCCACGAGTACCTCCGCCAATCGCAGTCCGGACGTTGAACGTCTTTGTCACAGGTGATACGCTCGGCCGGCCGAGACACC
>CAYTCZ010000320.1:0-1728 GCA_964436315.1 uncultured Gaiellales bacterium
ATTGGGAGGCATTTTTTCACCGCACACCAATGGTTGGTGAAATAGACCGTATCTCATCCTGTGTGGATCTGTCAAGTTTGATTGCACAATAATGAACTACGAAATTGCGGCGGCGTAGAGTGGCTCGAGCCAGGCCGCCGGCAGCATCGGCGGAACCTTGCCCGGGTAGTCTGGGACGATCCGAAGCGCGAGCTTTCCTGCCGGGCGGTTCTCGATCGCCGGGCGAAGATCGTCGATGCTCATCGCCAGCCGCAGGCTGGGGGCGATCTGAAAGTCGGCAGCGTTCAGGTTCTCGCCATCGATTGCTCCGGCGGCAATCCAGTCGTCGATCCGCTGAAGTATTCCCGGCAGGAGCGAGATGGCGTGGCGCACGTTGTCGTCAGTGACGTCGTGGGCACGGGCATCGAGGGCAATAAAGGGCCCGGCCATCTTTGTGCCGAGGCCGTGCGGGAGGCCCACCTTCGCACCCTCCAGGAAGCTCCGAAGCGGGGCGGTCCTCTTTTGCAAACACCACAGGAGGATCTGTCGGACCCGATGCTGCAGGTCTTGGTCGCCGAAGTGCTCGATCTCCTCGACAACAGCCCCGTGTTCCGGGTCACCGGGGAAGAGGGGCGGCTCTGGCCGGATCCGTTCGAGCTCGCGGGTGATCTCGAGCGACCCCTGGAACCTTCGTCCATCGATCTTGATCGCGGGCACGGTGACGCGGGGGAAGCGCAGCGCTTTGAGTACACCCCACGAAACGACCGGTAGCAAGTCGGTGCGCTTGTACGGAATGTCTTTGTACTCGAGCATTCGCTGAACCGAGACCCCGGGGTGGGAACCGGGGATTGTGAAGAGGCGGACCTTGCTAGGGCTCGAGCTCGTCAAATCGAGATCCAGCGTCCTTGCCTCGCCTCGCTCGACGGTTTCGGTGACTGACATCGCGCAACTCCTTTCATCGCACACTTATGGTTGATGAAATGGAACTGTAAGCACGCGTGCTACGATCTGTCAAGATTGGTTGCACAGGAATGGGCGATCAAAAGACATCGAAGCGCAGATACCGACTGAAACAGCGCGCCGAGGACATGGCCGAGACCAGGCGGCGGATCACCGATGCGGCCGTCGAGCTGCACGGCACGGTCGGGCCGGCCCGCACCACCATCAGCGCAATCGCCGAGCGCGCCGGCGTGCAACGCCACACCGTCTACCGCCACTTCCCCACCGACGACGATCTGTTCGGGGCCTGCTCGGCCCGCTACTTCACCAAGAACCCGCTACCCGACCAAGAACCCTGGCGCGCGATCAAAGACCCCCGGCGGCGGCTCACACGAGCACTCGATGAGCTCTACGCATACTACGAGCGCAACGAACCGATGTTCACCAAGGTCCTCCGCGACCTCGAGCTCGTCGAGGCCCTCCCGGCCACGCTGATCCCCTTCCAGCTCTATCTCGCTCAGGCGATCGAAACGCTGGCCGTCGGCTGGGGTGCCCGCGGGCGCAGACGACGCCTGCTTACGGCGGCGCTTCGCCATGCCCTCGACTTCTCTGCCTGGCGCTCGCTCGCGATCGACAACGAGCTGAGCCGACCCGAAGCGGTCCAGCTTGCCACCGGACTCGTCGAGGCCGCTGCTGTTCCACAGCGTCGCGCGGCCGCCTGAGCTCTCTTTGAGAGTGCCCCCGGCACGAATCGAACGTGCGCACGCGCTTTAGGAGAGCGCTGCTCTATCCACTGAGCTACGGGGGCTC
>CAYTCZ010000321.1:0-1713 GCA_964436315.1 uncultured Gaiellales bacterium
CAAGCCGCGGCCGTTCCCGCTGCCGGGGGCCTTCTCGAAGCCGCCGCCGCCAGAGACGTCAGGCACCTAGCGCCAACCCGTCTGCGTTGAAGCGGCGAGCCGGCGGTACGCTTAGTGCGTGGTCTTTCGGCTTGGGATCATCATGCTTGTTAGTTCCCAGGTGCCCTATCTCGGGATCATTGCGTTGCCACTCATCGGCCTCGACTGGACGACCGTCGGTGTCGGCGCCGTAGCCCTCGTCGTCACCGGTGAGGCGCTCTTCTGGGTCGGAGTACTCCT
Organism: uncultured Gaiellales bacterium; assembly: GCA_964436315.1. Classification (GTDB taxonomy): domain Bacteria; phylum Actinomycetota; class Thermoleophilia; order Gaiellales; family Gaiellaceae; genus CAYTCZ01. The sequence goes on from CAYTCZ010000321.1 coordinate 280, forward strand.
GATCGGGCGGGACACGTGGCGAACTGCCCGGCGCCACGGATTGCGAAAGACGCCGCGGGCTCTGTGGAATCTGTTTCGGTACGGTCGCGAGGCCGAACTCGGGGCCTCGTAGCAGCGCCAGCTAGCCTGACTCCCCGGCGCGGTCCGTGAGCTTGATCATCCTGAAACCGGCTCCCTGTGAGTCGGCGACGCAGGCCACTCGCCCGAACGGCGTATCCATCGGCTTGCGCAAGACGGTTCCACCCAGGGAGACGACCTGCTCCACGCTTGCGTCGCAGTCGTCGACTGCGAAGTAGGTAATCCAGTGAGACCGCGCCTCGTCCGGGTATCCCTCGCCCATCTCGAACATTCCGCCGCTCGGTTTACCGCGCAAGAGAATCGTCGTGTAGGTGAAACCGTTGAAGTGCTCCTCTGCTAGATCCCACGGCAGGAGTTGTGAATAGAAGTCGCGAGCGCCACCGACATCCCGCGTTGCAAGCTCGTTCCAGCACATCGCGCCGGGCTCTCCGAGAACATCGGCACCCCGATGCTCGCCGGCCTGCCAGAAGCCAATCGCCGCGCCGGTCGGATCGAGCATGTACGTCATCCGCCCCGCCTCGGTGATGTCTGCCGGCGGCAGCAGGACGTTTGCGCCAAGAGCCGCCGCACGTTCGGCGATCGAGTCAACTTCATGGACGGCAACGTAGGACGACCACTGCGGCGGCACGCCCTGCTCCTGCTGTTCGGGAAGAAGCGGACCCATGCCGGCAACGTTCCTTCCGTTTGCTTGAAAGATCGTGTACGGCATGCCGGCGGAATCGGTCACCTGCCAGCCAAAAACTCCGGAGTAGAAGGCCTCTCCGGCATCGACGTCTGGAAGTGCGACGTCCGTCCATCCGAAGGATCCGTGGCGGTGCGCAGTCACGGCGATCGGAGCATTATCTCTCGGCGGGTTCAGACTTGCGGGCGCTACGAGCGCCGATCGCGCCAGGTGTTGTCTCGGGTATCCGCGACCGCCACTAAAGAAGTCTCCGGACGACGGATGCTGCCGTGCATATGCGAGGATCGCGCGGACACCAATCCGAAGGAGACGGGATGAGCGAAAGCGTCTACAAGGTCATTGAACTCGTTGGCACCAGCTCAGAGTCATGGGAGAAAGCCGCGATCGCCGCGGTTGAGCAGGCGTCGAAATCACTCCGCGATCTCCGCATCGCCGAAGTCGTCGAACAAGACATCCACATCGAAGAGGGAAAGCCGGTTGCCTTCCGGGCGAAGGTGAAGGTCTCCTTCCGCATCGAAGATCGAGCCGACTGAGCCGAGCTCGACCTCCGGCAGAGTTCTCGAGCGCCTTCCTCCCAGGTCGTGTCGGCGAGAGTTCGTGGCGGAGTCCTCGTTCTGCTCCTAGCGCACTTCTGACGCGCCTGCGCGCCTACAAAGCGCAGGCGCGTCACTGCG
>CAYTCZ010000322.1:0-1707 GCA_964436315.1 uncultured Gaiellales bacterium
GGCCCGGAGGGGCGCATTGAGCCAATCACTTTGTTAGAAAGGTGTCAAGCGTTCTCGCCTGTCCAGCGCAGCGTCCTTCGCTGAGTGGTCGCGCATGAAGCCGACCGGCGTCGTTTGACTCCCGCACCACCTGTGCGACAATCGCCTCGGCGTCGAGCCGTGCTCCGCTTCCCGTATCGGTTCGGTGCCGGCCTAGTGCTGCGGCCGCGTCCCGATGGCCGCAGCTTGCCGCGCCAGTCGGGACTTTGCCCCGGTTTGGGTTCCGAGCGAATCAACATCGCACGGTTGGCCGGACCAGTCCTTCGATATCTCGATTCACCTCTTCCCATGTCCTGGCGTCTGCGTAAGACGCATTGCCTTTCTCCCGCACTGCGTCTCGCGTTCGGCTGGAGGAGGGGCCGGAGGGGCCGCAGGCCGGCCCTCCTCCACGGGTTTCCTGAGGCCCCTCGACCTCCTGGGTATTGCCACCAGGCAGACCCGCCCCTCGAACCGGTGCGCTCGCAAAATTCGGCGACCGTTTAGGCGCTGACCGGGTGCCCGACGCCGGCGACGACGCCCGACTCTCGAACGGTTTTATGGTCGACAGGCGTCTCCGGACCCGGGACCGAGTCCTTGAGTCGCGAGATCACGCGGCCGTGGTCGACCCGGGCCGGATAATCGTGGATCGGGAGGACGAAGGTTCCGGAGTTCAGAGCTCGCTTCACCGCCGCCTTCTCCTGTCGCTTCGTCGTCCCGTGATTGCCCGTCGGTTGGGGCTCGTAGTCGTTCACCTGGTAGGTGGGCTCGATCACCTGATTCTGGACGTCGTAGATCACGTCGCCACAAATGCACGCGATACCTTCGGCGGTTTCGACGTTGATGTTCATCGAGCCCTCGGTATGGCCTCCGGCAGACTCGCAAACGACGCCAGGAACGATCTCGTCGGGCCCTGACAGCTCCAGATCGAGGAGTCTCATTGCTCCCGGCGTGTGGAGTCGATCGATGTGATGTTTGACGTACTCCGGCGGATACTGACCGCCCATGAGCCCTGAGGCCGAATACTCGAGTTCGCGCCTGTTGACGATCAACGTCGTCGACATCGGAAACTTGTCGTCCTGACCGGCATGGTCGATGTGGTGGTGCGTGTGCATTACGTAGCGGACATCGGCCGGTTTCACGCCGTGCTTTGCGAGTTGTGCCTCGAGTTGCTGCTCCTCGGTGACGTAGCCCGTCATTCCGAGCCGCTCCATGATCGTCGGGTGGAGGCTCCGGTGTCGAGGAGGATCGGATCGTCTCCGCCGAGGATCAGGTACCCCCAGGTCGGAACTCTGGTGGTAATGCCCATGTTGCGGCCAAGGACAAGGAAACTCGATTCGAGCTCGATGTCGATCAGATCGAGGATCTTGATCTCAAGTGCCATGTTTCATCCCCTCCTGCCGGTGCTTCTGCGTCCCCTTCTTTCTCCCGTCGACCGGTCGAGAGCGAGCGTTCGAGCCGATCCTCCGCTTCCTTCTGCGCCGGGTCGGTATCCGAGACCCGGTGGCGAAGACGGGTGTTCAGGGCGGGGAAGACGGCCCGCACCTCGGCGTCCTTCCCGCGCGTCCTCTCGACGATCTCTTCCGGGAGCTCATGGCCGACGATCGTCTCGCCGGCAACGACGAGCAGTCGCTCGCGCTTCTCGGCCATGGCTACCTCCTTGCTGTCCAGTCGAGGATAGCGCCGAATGAC
>CAYTCZ010000323.1:0-1677 GCA_964436315.1 uncultured Gaiellales bacterium
CGATCAGGAGCCCCGATTCGCTCGCGACAGACGCCGACGACTTTCGGGTCATCGTCAAGCGAGGGCGTGGCCCGACGACCGACTCACAAGAAGGAGACCAAAGGCCGCCGGTCTAGGCCACCAAACCAAAACCCATCCCGAATGCGGTGGGGTAGAGAGTTTCGGCCCGGCCAACTCTCGGTCGAGGGGTGTAGCTCGAGTCCTCCCCTGCCGATGCAGATCCGGGGTGCGGATTCACGCAAGACTTGGCATTCTCGCTTCGGTGTTCGTTGCCTCTGCCCTCCTTCTCGGGGTAGAGGATTCCGGTGCGAGCTCCCTCGTCGCTCGGAACGCGAAGAACGTCGCGCTCAAGGTCGATAAGAGGGGACGCGCCTTCGTCTTCTATACCCGAAACGGTACGCGGCACCATGCGATGTTCTGGGGTGCGATCAACGCCAAGCCTCCGGTGAAGGGACAGGCACAGGTCGCCTTCAAGAAGGACTACTCGGGTGGCTGGGGCGCATTCCGAAAGCCGCTCTGGAAAACGGTGAAGAACGTTTGCAAGCCGTACGACGGCCCCAGGCTGCCCTGGTTCGTCGCTGGCTGCAAAGCCCCGGACGGGAGCTACTGGGCTTTGCAGTCTTGGAAGCGGATGCTGCCGAACCTAGGGATCAAGCCCTGGAAGCGCTCGCAGAAGGTCCGGGAGCTCCACCTCTCACACTGGAAGGGCGAGTTGCCGAAGCTCGAGATCTGGCTCGACTGGGTGACCTCGAGGAAGCGACACCACCTGTTTGGACGCTTCACCTACAAGGGGAAGCCGGTTCACGGCTTCGCGGCGACGAGGAGCGGCAATCCCCTCGATGCCTACGGTCGAAACATCTTCCTCGATACCTTCAACTCGGCCTACGGGCCGGGCTGGAAGCGGGAGAACTCCTTCCTCACGCACCGGCCAAACGGGAACTTCTGTTACGGCTTCTACCGCCACGACCCGTATCCCGGCTATCCCGCTGTCGGCCGTCGGCCGTTCGGACACGGAGAGCGGTATCGGGCGACCGTTCGTGGTCCCGGCGTGACGCCCGTAGTGATGTGGCGTGCCAAGGGTCTTCCCGACTACGACCCGCGGAATGCCGATCACGTCGCCCACGAGAGGAAGATGAACGCGCTCGGCGATCGCCTGAACGCTGGCGACGTCTCACAGAGCGGCTGTCGGCAGCACTAGGACGCACACTCCTTAGGGAGGTCGGGAACCCTCCGCGGGATGATCAGCGTTGGGGACGAAGGATCCCGCCAATCCGCGCTGGATGTACCTCGCCTGACGCTCGTCGTTGAGTCGTCCCTCCATCCGACACAGGCGGGCGCTCGGCACATATCCGTGCCGATGCTCGAGGCGGAGCCGACCCGGCGCGAACCGAAACGTGCAAGAGCGACGTGGAGCAGCCGGTCAGTCCGACGCCGTTGACCACCCGCCACACCATGAGCGCGTCAAGTTCGAGATCGGTCCCGGCGAGGGTCAGCATGATCGTCGCGTAAGAGGCAACCAATTCATCGCCGAACGGCGCCAGCGAGACCGGCTTAACGCGGAACGTCCCGCCGCTCTCCGTGTGCAGCCGCGTGAAGAAACCAGCCATACCCTCGAGACCCTGGTAGTCGCCCGTGAGCTCTGGCAGTTGGCTGTTGTAGTAGTGGAAGACGAAGTCA
>CAYTCZ010000324.1:0-1671 GCA_964436315.1 uncultured Gaiellales bacterium
CAGCTCAGCAACAGTGCGGTCTTGTGCGAGTTACTGTTGCCTAATTAGAAGACAACAGACTGAAAATAGGGGCGCAAAAAGCGAAGTGGGACAGACGACGAGCCGGCCCCCGCGAAGCGCTCCAGCGCCTGCTGCAGCGCGGAGGCACCATCTACTGTGTAGAAGGTGAAGACGCGCTCCTGCCAGCCTGCAGCCGGTTGGCTGTCATCGTCCCGCCCGTGCCGCCTCCGAGGATGACGATCTTCGTCCTGCTCATGTCCGTCCTCTCTGGCTCGAGGTCTCAGTGGCGAGGTAGCCCTGGACTCAGTCACCGATGTCCGTGCACTCGAGCGCCATCTCCCGGAGGTTCCCGCTCTGCGGTGCCCGTCTTGAGGATGTGCCGCTGCAGCTGCGGGCGGCAAGAGGCCAGCAGCGCGTCAGCCAGGGAGATGATCTGTGCGATGCTCACGATACGCCTCCTAGACACTCAAGGCGCTGCGACAACGCGGGTCAGAATTTCTGAGCAGTTCGCTGTCTCCGCTCGAGTCGAAGGGGGATACGAGATTCCCTCCCATACCCATGCGAGAACATCTGTGGGTAACTACCGACACGAGCTCGGGTCGAACACGATGTCCGCGTGACGACCTCGGTGAATGCTGCCCAGGAGGAGCGGCTCGTGACCTTCTTTGACGGATTCCCGCGGCTCCCCTCTTTCCATGCGCGGCTTGGCGTCGCGATGCTGGCCTCTGCGATCTTCGTGCTCCTCGTCGCCGCCTGCATCGTTTCGGAGGAAACGTATGAGCCCACCGAGCGCAGCCCGGAGACGCCGATCGTCCTCGCGCCCGAGCAGCCCATTGTGATCGGCGTCTCCTCCGCTCTGACGGGTCCGGTCGGTCCTCGGGGCAGCGAGTACCTCGACGCGGCGATTCTCGCGGTCAGCCGCTGGAAGGATGCGAACGGCGAGACGATCGAGGAGCACGAGATCGTCCTGCAGGCCGAAGACGATGGCTGTACGGAGGCCGACATCGCGGTCCAAGCGGCGGAGCGACTCCTCGACCGGGCCGGTTTGGTTGGCGTCATCGGCCCCCAGTGCAGCGCCGGCGCGGAGGCTGCGATCCCTCTCTACAACCAGGCCGGAACGGTTGCCATCTCCGGATCGGCGACGACGAGCCTCCTCACCCTGGAGCAACCGGAGAACGGCTTCTTCTTCCGCACCGCCTTTCCGAATCAGCTCGAAGGCGAGCTGACCGGCCAGTTCGTCGCCGAGACGCTCGGCGCGAAGACCGCCTTCCTGATCGACGATGGCGAGGCCTATGGCAGCGACCTCACGCGAAGTGCCGCCTCGGAGCTCTCACGTCGCGGCGTCGACGTGACGATCGCGAGCATCCGTCAGGGCCAGGTGGACTTCAGTGATCTCGCCCAGGAAGTCGCCGAGCGGAATCCCGATTTCGTCGCCTTCGCGGGATTCAATCCGGAAGCCGCACTCCTCTACCGCCAGCTTCGGGATGCGGGTTACGAGGGCCCCTTTGGGTCCGGCGACGCGGCTGCCTCCGAACGAGACTTCGTCCAGCCAGTCGGAGTCGAGCTTGCCGAGGGCGTCTACTTCGCAGGGTGCTCACTCGAACTGGCAGACGGCTTCGTCGCCGAGTTCCGAGCACTCCACGGATCGGATCCGACTGCCGCCTTCGTCGC
>CAYTCZ010000325.1:0-1651 GCA_964436315.1 uncultured Gaiellales bacterium
GAGAGTTCCTCGAAGCGGAGAGGCTCGTCGTCGAGCAGCGCCAGGAGCGTCTCCGCCAGCGCGAGGAGGAGGCGCGCGCCCGCGATCGCGCGCTGGACGAGAAGGAGGCCGAGTTCCTCGCCCAGGCAGCTCGCGTCCAGGCCGAGGTCGACCTGCTCGAGGATGGGATCGAGGAAAAGCAGCGCGAACTCGCGGTGCTGGAGCGGCGGATCGTCGAGCGACGCTCCCAGCTCGAGGCCTACGTCTCGAGGATCCAGGCCGAGTTCGTACGCCGCCAGAGCGCCTCAACGTCCGTCAGAGACCAGTGAGTGCCAGGAGCGGCCTCGGGCGGCCGCCTCTGCTTCTGGCCGCCAAGGGACAACTGCGGCCGCGTGCCGTCCGTCTCGAAGAGGGGGAGGAGCGATACGGCTGAGCGCTTCGTGTGAACATGGCGTCGAGTTGGGGGTGACTCAGAGCCGGTAGAAGGTCTCGATCTGTCGGAAGAGATCCCGCCCATCCCCCGGAAGAAGCATGGAGCGGAACTAATCCCTGCCGATGATGCTGATGGAGCCGCAGAGCAGCGGCTGAAACAAGGAAGACGGAGTGAGCGTGAGACGAATCGGCTTGTCCGCAATCCTCGTTCTCGCCGCTCGCAGCGGCATCGACCGCCGGTGCCGTCGGGCCTTCTACTGGGGCGGAGCAGCTCTGTAAAGCGCAGGGAGGCAGCTTCACTTCTATCGGCTCATCGTATGGCTGTGGAGGCGCAGGTTTCGAGCCGACCGGCTCGAATCTGACTGGGGCGGCGGCGATCTGCGTGCGAGCCTTCGGAGGCACCTTCATCGTGAACACGACCTCCGACGGCTGCTCGATCTCCGGGGGGATCTAGACTAGCCGGCAAGGATCGACTACTGGCACGACTCAAACGGGGATGAAGCCACGCCTCACCGTTGATCAACGGGTCGCGACCAAGCGGGGATGGCCCCGAGTGAATACGTTGGCATGACGGTGATCTCGTGGGAGGAGGGGACGAGCGGCATAGACCGGCGTTCCGAGTGAGGATCCCGCAAGATGATCGATCTGGCCGATACCCCGAACGGGGCATGCGCCGCAGTGGATTTCTTCCCATGATGCGGATTACCGCAGACGGGCTGGAAGCCGCCGGGGAATCGGGTTCCGGCACCTGGGTTCATCTCCAGACGACCGTTCATCTCCAGACGACCTCGCCTCGCGGGGTCGTCGCCCTCTTAAAGACCTCGAATGAGGACGATCGCCAAGAAGCTCTCCCTCCGAAGCAGTTGGAAGGGCGGATCACTGACGCAGCGAAACGGCTACCGCTCCCGTCCCTGGCGGACGCGGGCCGGGGGGCTTGAGCTGGCGATCCCCGGGCTGCGCCAGGGGACACCTACTTCCCCACCTTCCTCGAGCCAAGGCGCAGGGGCGAGCAGGCACTCGTCGCCTGTGTCCAGGAGGCCTATGTCAACGGCGTCTCGACCCGCAAGATCGACCGGCTGGTCGGGGCGCTCGGGCTCGCCGGCATGTCCAAAGACCAGGTCTCGCGCCTCTGCAGAGCCCTCGACGGAGCAGGTCGAGGCCTTCCGAAGCCGCCCGCTCGAGGGTCGCTACCCGTACCTGTGGCTCGATGCGAAGGTGCGCCACGAGGCGCTGTTGGATC
>CAYTCZ010000326.1:0-1645 GCA_964436315.1 uncultured Gaiellales bacterium
TCGTGAGCGTGCTGTGGCACCCCGAGGAAGACGAGAACAGAGCCCTCTTCCAGGCGCTCGTCGAAGCTGCCACCGCCTACGCCGAGGCCCGGCGTCAACGACAGTCGACGAGTGACTAGTTGCCGGCCCGCGCCGCGACCTGAGCGGAGATGTCGACTCGGACAGAATCCGTGATCAACGGGTGATCGCCGGCGCTCAAGTTCGCCTCCGCGTGGGCGACCTTCGACGTCGCCGGAATGGCGACGTGCACGCGCTCGTCTGAGAGCGTCCACTTCAGAAGATCGACGGGCGCGGCGCGACCGACCAGCCCACCCCCGCCGAACGGTCGCATCGCGATCACTCCGAGGTCCAAATCGGCGGCGAGTGGCAAGATGCGCTCTTCCGCTGCCCGTTCGGCGGGGTTGTACGGAATCTGGATCGCCTGAATCCGGCCTGTGCGCATCACCTTCTCGAGTTCGTCGAACTCCGATTCCCGATAGTGAGTCGCTCCAATCACTCCGACGTGCCCTTTCGCCCGCTCCTCCTCGAGCCACGGCAGCCGTTCTTTCCACCCGACGAGGTTGTGAATCTGCTCGAGGTCTACCATGCCCCCGTAGATCCCGAGCTGATAGTCCAGCTGCTTCCGAGCTTCCTTAGCAGAGGGCGTCCAGATCTTCGTCGCAATGATCACCTCATCTCGACGATCACCGAGCGCGCGCCCGAGAACGCCTTCTGAGCGCCCGTACATCGGTGAAGAGTCGAAGACGCGGGTGCCTCCGTCGAACACGCGATCTACCACGGCTTTCGCCGCCTCTTCACCTTCCGGAGGAACGTCGAACGTGCTCCAGGTGCCAAGGCCGATGACGGGGACCCGCCATCCGGTGGAACCAAAGACTCGCTCCTCCACGAGCCCGATCATACGATGCGCGACGCCTTGTGGCCTGCGAAGTCGTAATGCGGGGGTCGATACAGGCGGCGCGGTTTATAGTCAAGTCGATGGGTGACTCGCAGCTCGTTGTCTTCGTCGAGATTCCCGCGGGCTCTAGGAATAAGTACGAACTCGATCCCGAGCTCGGCGCCATTGTGCTCGACCGCCGCCTGTTCACTTCAATGAGCTATCCGGCCGACTACGGCTTCATCGAAAACACGCTCGGCGACGATGGAGATCCCCTCGACGCGCTGGTGCTCGTCGGCGATCCGACCTTTCCAGGTTGCCGAATTCGAGCCCGTGCGATCGGCGTCTTCTACATGACCGACGAGAAGGGCGCGGACGAAAAGGTCATTTGTACATCGTTGAATGATCCGAGCTGGCAGCGGGTTCACGACATTCACGATCTGCAGCCCGAATACCGCGACGAGATCGAGCATTTCTTTCAGGTCTACAAAGACCTCGAGAACAAGAAGACATCGACCCGCGGGTTCGGAAACCGGGCCGAAGCGCAGAACATCATTGAGACAGCGAGGCGTCGGTTCGCGGAGTCTTCCGGCCCGGAATAGACCATCTCTCGACGAGTGGCGTCTCCCCCGCCTCCCGCCCTACGGAATCGTGTCGGGGAGGGGCCAGTTTCTTTGCTAACCGAGTGTCTCGCGCGTGGATTTGATCAGTACGCTCTAAGAACTCGTTTCATAATGACTCCTCGTCGCCGGGGTGCGATGTACGCCGTGA
>CAYTCZ010000327.1:0-1644 GCA_964436315.1 uncultured Gaiellales bacterium
ATCGACGACAACACCCTCGAGGTCACGATCGAAGACCCGAGCGCGGTCTTCCTCTACAAGCTGACGTACCCCCTGTCGTATGCCGTCGATGAGCGGGAGGTAGGCGACTCGAACTGTTTTCAGGGCACGGAGTGGACACTGTCACCAAACGGCACGGGCCCGTTCAAGCTGGCCGAATGGAACCTGGGCCAGAGCATCGTGCTGGAGCCGAACAGCAGCTTCTACCTCGACCCGAAGCCGTCGCTGGCCAAGGTCACATACATCATCGCCGGCGGCTCGTCGTTCACGATGTACGAGAACGACGAGGTCGACGTGACGGGCATCGGTGCTGATGATATCGAGCGCATCCGCGACCCCAACGAGCCTCTGAACGCTGAGTTTGTCGAGGGGGACTCGCTGGACGTCTTCTACATCGGCTTAAACACGGAAGAGCCGCCGTTCGACGATCCGGATGTCCGACGGGCGCTGGCCATGGCCGTCGACAAGGACCTTCTCGCGAACACGATCCTCGCCGAGCTGGTAACTCCCGCGAAGGGCGTGCTGCCGCCGGGCATCCCCGGCTACAACCCGGACCTGGAAGGCCTTCCGTACGACCCGCAGGCGGCACGGGACCTTCTCGATGAAGCGGGTGGGCCGGGCCTCCTCGACGACGTGACCCTTCTCACGCCCGGTCGCGGTGCGAGTCCCTCCGACATACTGGAGGCGATCGTCGCCCTGTGGGAAGAGAACCTCGGAGTGTCGATAAGCATCGAACAGAGCGATTTCGGTCTCTTCCTGCAGGACGTCGACGAGGGGAACTTCCAGATGTTCTCGCTGGGCTGGATCGCGGACTATCCTGACCCGCAGAACTTCCTTGAGATCAAACTGCATTCGAACAGCGCCAACAACGAGACGAAATACTCGAACGCGGAAGTCGATGCGCTGCTGGATGAGGCGAGTACCGAGACGGACAATGACGAGCGATTGCGCCTGTATCAAGAGGCAGAGCAGATCGTCGTCGACGACGCGCCCTGGATCCCCCTGTACCACGGGAAGTCGAGCGCGCTGATCAAGCCGTACGTCAACGGCTTCGAGCTGGAGCCGTTTGTGATCCCCAGCCTCCGGTTCGTCACCATCGAGCAGTGATGGAGCGGCGGGTATGCAGGGTCTCGCCGGGTACGTAATACGCCGCCTCCTCCTGGCGCCCCTCATTCTCTTCTTCATCTCCATCGTCACCTTCTCGCTCGGCCGGCTCGCGCCGGCCGACTACGTTGACATTCAGGCCGGCCCTCGCGCCAGCCCGGAGACGATCGAGCGGATCAAGGAGGCGCGGGGTCTGAACGATCCGATCCCGGAGCAGTACGTACGCTGGCTCAAGGATTTCGTCACCGGTGACCTCGGGACCAGCGTCATCTACAGAGGCGTCGATGTCGAGGACGTGATCTTTCCGCGGATCTGGGTATCGCTTCAGTACAACATCGTAGTGCTGCTCCTAACCTTCAGCATTGGCATCCCTGTAGGCGTCTGGGCGGCGCTCAGGCGAGGCACGTGGATGGACCCGTTATCCATTGGCATGTTCCTTCTCTTCGCGTCGATTCCTGTCGTCGTCTCGATCCCGCTCATGCAGTGGCTGTTCGCCGTGAAGCTGGGCTGGCTGCCGACCGG
>CAYTCZ010000328.1:0-1630 GCA_964436315.1 uncultured Gaiellales bacterium
AAGTCGTGTAATTTGGTGCCTCCGTACCGCCCAGGCGAAGGAGGCTGGCCGACGATGCTTTGAAGATCAGTATGCCGTGGTCCCCGGGGCCTGAGCGCGAGAGGAGCGGAAAGGAGTAAGAGATGAGTGAGACCGCAGTTCAGCCGAAAAACGTCCATGAGGAATCGGTTACGCCGCTGGGCCCGGAGCATGCCGCGTTCGTCGAAGCCCAGGACCGTCTACTCACGCATTACGGTGTCCACGCGCGCTCTCGGTATCTGCGCCTCGAACGGCCGGCGATGCGGGCGCACCTTCTCGAGTCAGGCCATGGAGAACCCGCCGTGATTCTCCACGGTGGCGACGGGCAAGCGGTCGACTGGGCACCACTCCTTGCGGTGCTCCAGAACGAGCTTCATCTCTTTGCAATCGACCGGCCTGGCTTTGGTCTCAGCGATCCCTTCGAGTATCGTGGCGTCGATCTCCGGTCGCACGCCGCCGACTTCGTGTGCTCGAGTCTCGATGCACTCGGAATCGAGCGTGCGACCCTCGTCGCCGGCTCGATGGGCGGGTTCTTTGCACTGGCGACGGCCTTCGCGCGGCCCGAGCGCGTCCGCGCACTCGTGCTCGTCGGAATGCCCGTTGGTTTCTCCCGTGAGGCGCCGCTGCCGCTGCGCATTCTCTGCGGTGTGCCCGGGCTCGCCAATCGGGCGATCCGACCTACCCTGGAAGCCCGCAAGAAGCAGTACGGGAAGATGTTCCACATCGATCCGGCGACGGTCCCCGACGTCTACTTCGACATGCAGCTCGCAGGGATGCGGATTCCCGGCGCTCTCCCAACGTGGAGCAGGCTCCTCCGCAGAATTGCCGGATTCCGTGGGATTCGCCCAGAGGTCGACTTGGTGGACGAACTTCCGCGTCTTGAGGTGCCGACACTCGTTCTCTGGGGCGAGCACGACATGATCCCAGCCGAGGCGGGCCGCGCTTCGACCGAGCGGATGCCGCGGGCGAAGTTCGTGTACCTGCCTGGAGTCGGCCATTTCCCATTCCTCGAGTGCCCGGACGAAACCGCAACACTGATCGGGGAATTCCTGGGCGAATTGGAAACCGGCGCATAGAGTCGAACGCAAAGCCTCCCTCGGGACCCACGTCACGGACACTGGCCATGCAGCCCGATCAAGCTGGAGGTCCCCCCTTTCCTAGGCGAGGGCGCCGGCGTAGATAGGGCTGTCAACACAGACGAAACCGAGAGGAAGAGCAGCGAAGCTGAAGATGATCGCGAGATCCGTGTCGACCTTCGCCCTTGCCGTGATCAGAACCTCTTGGACGACGCGGGAAGAAGGGTGGGTCGTTGCCCTTGCGCCAACTGAACCGTCGCTCCGATCAGGGCAAGCACGATGACGAGAGCGATCACGGTCGCGAGGCGAACCCTGGTCATGCGAGTGCAAGGGGGAGCGTGAAGGCAAGGACGACCAGCATGAGCGTGAGACCGAAACTCATCAGACCGACCGTGAGAACGGTTCGAAGCGACGATGGAACCTGTGTCGGTGTCGACACCTGTGTTGGTGATCGTTTCATGGACTCACTACTCAAGACGCCTACCGTGCCTCATCTCTTCCCGGTTTCGAGCCTATCCCGATAGGCGCAGCACCCC
>CAYTCZ010000329.1:0-1622 GCA_964436315.1 uncultured Gaiellales bacterium
GGTGAGCGCTCGCTGGCCGCGCCGCACCGTCGCTTTCCTATGGTCAACGCTCTGGCCTGTCCCGGAAGCCGCTGGCGCGAGCCGGTCGATCTTCACCGCCCGATCTCGAGGCGTACGATGGGAGGCGCGGGCGTTCCTTTGCGAGAGGAGGTCCGGCTCGAGCGCTCGAAGGCGAAGGTCGCCCAGTTGCTCGCTGATGCGAAAGAGGATCTGCTCGTCCTCTCCAGCTCCCCGGTTTTACGCGGACGGCGCGGCGATCCACCAAGCCGTTCGAACGGGGGTCAACCGCGTCGAACGGGTCAACCGCGAAATCTCGGGCTGATCTCGTCGGGCATCTTCTCCCTCACCACCGGGCGCCGATCCGTCTCGCCGGCGAACTTCTGTCGTCACGGACGGACGAGTGGCTGGTCGGGCGCCGGCATCCGAGTGACCATTCGATGGCCGAGATCGGAGGAAGGAGGAAGAGGCACGAGCTGTGACGTTTCAGTGAGAGGAGCAGCCTCTCCGTGGCCTCTGAGAGTGGGCCTAGAGGAAGTCGAATCCGTCGATGTCGTCACCGGCCAAGCCGTAGGCGCTTCCGTCGAAGTAGAGCTGGCTCGCCCATGACCCCGACGTGCTCTCCCCGAGTGACGAGGGAGCGAAGACGAAGACATCCTCAGCTTGTCCCGAAATGCCGCCCACGCTGAAGTTTCCGGTGGTTGAGAGAAAGAACGCACCGGTCGCATCCACCGCAAAGCCGTCGACGTTCTCGCCGCCGACGTCTAGCCCGACATCACTGCCATCGAAGTGGGGCGACCACACGCCGGCGGTCGTTTCCCCCAGCGAGGTTGGAGTGAAGGCGAGCACGTCCTCGCCCCGGCCCGAGAGTCCCGGGACGGTCGCGATGCCTCGCGTCGAGACCAGAATCGTGCCGTCAGCGAGTAACTCAAACGCGTCGACGTCCTCGCCGTTCCTGGCGAGACCGACGTCGCTGCCGTCGAAGTAGAGCTCGAACGATCCAGCCGTATCGGCGCCAAGCTGTGTTGCGGTGAATTTGACGAGGTCCGAATCGTCCACCGAGAGGCCGCCGACCGTGCCAGCCTCGCTGAACGAGATCAGGATCTCGGTCGGGCTGAGCAGGGCGAACGCGTCCATCGTCAAGCCGGCGAGGCCGACGTCAGAGCCGTCGAAGTAGAGCTGGAAGTCTGAACCGTCGAAGGAGACGACGTCCTCGTCGGCCACCGAGAGACCCGCAAGTGACCCGCCGCCGGCAAGCGAAAAGTAGAACTGCGTTGCTGGCGGAGGGGGCGTTCCGGTCACGGAGATCGTCGCGGTCGCTGAGGCAGTGCCGCCGCGACCGTCCGAGACCTCGTAGGTGAAGCTGTCGTCCCCTTCGAAGTCCGCCACGGAGACGTACTCGAACGAGCCGTCGGCGTTGAGCGTGAAAGACTCGGCACCGCTCGGCGCGCTGAGAAGCGCGGCGCTCAGCGGATCGCCGTCGGCGTCGCTGTCGTTTCCGAGCACCCCTGGTGCCGCGACCGACAGCGTGACCCCACTGCCGGCGGAGTAGGAATCGTCGAGGGCTAGCGGCGGCTCGTTTCCGGGATCGCTACCTTCGCTCACCGTGATCGCCACCGACGCCA
>CAYTCZ010000330.1:0-1581 GCA_964436315.1 uncultured Gaiellales bacterium
GAAGCGATCGACGCGATCCTCGACGGACTCGACTGGCTCGGGCTCGATTTCGACGAGGAACCGGTATTCCAGTCGCAACGCGCCGAACGCCATGCCGAAGTCGCACACCAGCTGCTCGAGGCCGGCCATGCCTACAAGTGCTTCGCCACCGCCGAGGAGCTCGAGGCGATGCGCGCCGAGCAACGCGCCAACAAACAGCCGATGCGCTATGACGGGCGCTGGCGCGATCGCGAGCCCGGCCCCGAACAGGAAGGCCAGCCCTATACGATCCGGCTGAAGACCCCGACCGAGGGCGAGACGGTGATCGAGGACGAGGTCCAGGGCACGGTCCGCGTCAAGAACGCCGAGATCGACGATTATATCATCCTGCGCGCCGACGGCACGCCGACCTACATGCTCGCGGTGGTGGTCGACGACCACGACATGGGCGTGACCCACGTGATCCGCGGCGACGACCATCTCAACAACGCCTTCCGCCAATTGCCGATCTACGACGCGATGGGCTGGCCCAAGCCGACCTACGCGCACGTTCCGCTGATCCACGGTTCGGACGGTGCAAAGCTGTCCAAGCGTCACGGTGCGCTCGGCGCGGAGACCTATCGCGACGAGCACGGAATCCTGCCCGAAGCGCTGTTCAACTACCTGCTGCGGCTCGGCTGGGGCCACGGCGACCAGGAGGAGTTCACGAAGCAGCAGGCGATCGAGCTGTTCGATCTCGATCACGTTGGCAAGAGCCCTTCGCGCTTCGACCTCAAGAAGCTGCTCAACATGAACGGCCATCACATCCGCGAGGCGGACGATGCCCGCCTGGCCGAGCTCGTGGCCGCGCGGATGGAGCAGCCCCCGGCTCGCGAATTGCTCGAACTGGCGATGCCGGTGCTCAAGGTCCGCGCGCGCAATCTCGACGAACTGGCGACGGGTGCGGCGTTCCTCACCCGCAAGCGTCCGCTCGATGTCGACGAGAAGGCCGCGATCCTGCTCGACGAGGATGGCCGCAAGCGCCTCGCGCTCGTGCACGAGCGGCTTTCGGCGGAAAAAGACTGGACTTTGGAGGCGTTGGAGGCCAGCACGAAGGCGCTCGCCGAAGAGCTCGAACTCGGGCTCGGCAAGCTGGCGCAGCCGCTCAGGGCCGCGTTGACAGGGACGACCCAGTCTCCCGGAATTTTCGACGTGCTGGTGCTTCTCGGCAGGGAAGAAAGTCTGGCACGGATCGCCGACCAGGCGGTTTGAACACTATACCATCAAAGACGGAGGATCGCGCGTGAGCGACCAGGCCAAACTCGAAACCGGCGGCAACACCTACGAATTTCCGGAACTTTCCGGGACTTGCGGACCCGACGTGGTCGATATCCGCAAGCTCTACGCCCAGACCGGCCAGTTTACCTATGATCCCGGTTTCACCTCGACCGCGAGCTGTGAAAGCGGACTGACCTTCATCGACGGCGAGGAAGGCGTGCTGCTCCACCGCGGCTACCCGATCGGGCAGCTGGCCGAGCACTCCTCGTTCATGGAAGTGGCCTATCTCCTGCTCAACAAGGAGCTGCCCGACCAGGCCGAGCTCGACGAGTTCATCTACACGAT
>CAYTCZ010000331.1:0-1573 GCA_964436315.1 uncultured Gaiellales bacterium
CGGAAACCGGAATCCGGACCCTCGCTGATCCTGCTGCGGTGAACTACGGGTCCGACGGAATTCGCTTGACAACAGGTGCCCGCAAGGAGCTGTGCGCGGACGCGTAAGCCCCTGGCGCTCGCCAGCGCGAACCGATCGCGCTGCCAGCGTCGGTGTCTACGCCCGGGTGCCGGAAGCGTTGAAGAACTCCTTGGCTGACTATGCCGCGAGCGAGGGTCTGACGCTCAGCCGGGCGCTCGTCGAGCTCCTCGAGCGGGCGTTCGCCGCAATGGGCGAGGAACAGTCGATTGACAAGCTCTACGAGAAGCTCCGCCGGATGAAAGAGGAGCTCGCCCGAAGCGATGCGAGGCGGCGCGAGCGAGCGCGGTCAGTACCGGACGATGCCGCGGCGATCTTCACGGATCCCGAACTCGCATCCTCCGGGTTGACCGAGGCCGAGGCACGTGCTGCCCGGGGCGAGATCGAGGTGCGGCGGCAGGAGGTCGGCGCGATCGGCAAGGCTCGTGCGATCGGAGATCGCCGTGGGCTTGTGAAATTCGTGAGCGATCCGAGAACTGACGAGATACTCGGAGGTCCACATTCTCGCCCGCCACGGGGCAGACCTCCTGCCCGGCCCGATGGTGGCCATGAACTCGCACGAGCGTAAGTTCGAGCCGTTGCTCGCGACCATTCACGCTCACCCGACCATTTCCGAGGCTGTCAAGGTGGCTGCCCGACGAGAACCGCGCTAACGCGGCCCAGCTGTGGTCAGAGCGGCTGTGCTAGCAAGAGACTACGACTCCGGGACAGCGTGTACGGGCGTGGTGTCACCGTTCCGGCCGACTAACACCCGCGCGCATTCGGTCGTCGACCTGGACTCCTGGCCAGGCCCGTAAGGCCCGCTCGGCAACTTCGTTCCGGCTGAGTCACAGCGACGCTGCGGCAGAAGGGCGCCTTGCAAGCGAAGCGCCGGTCTGTCAACGTACTCGCTCGGCAGCGAAAAAGGGAGGCACCAATGAAGTTTCTCGTCGTCGCGACTCCCAAGGTCCCCCCGCCGCCCGACATGATCCTGAACATGATCGATCGGGCTGAGGAGTGGCAGCAGCGCTACGAAGACAAGTTCGAAGCCTTCGGCCTCTTCCCGGGAGGTGGCGGCTTCGGCATCGCCGATGTGAGCGACGAGGCCGAGCTGCACCGAATGATGGCGGAGATGCCGTTTGCGCCGTTCTCGGATCACCAGGTTCGAACCTTCGTCGACGGCGCAACAGGGTGGCGGCAGGCGCGAGAAGCGATGGCGGCCGCACTCGCTCACGCCTGAACCGACTGACCGCGAACACAGAGCTCCAGCGAAGCAGGGAAGCGAGCCCTCTCTGCCTCGCTTTGCGGAGTGACTGAGAAGGCGCATGTCGCTCTTTCTGCCAAAGACGACACGCCACGGCTCCGACCGTTCACGTGATGCAATCTGTCGCCAGCTTGTGGCAGGACTTCTCGCGGACGCCCAGTGTATGTAGGTAGTTAACGAATGCCGGCAGGCCAGCCCTGGCCCAACCTGGTAGGTGACGGGGAGGCGAGCCACGAGAGCTGATGGGTCAGA
>CAYTCZ010000332.1:0-1540 GCA_964436315.1 uncultured Gaiellales bacterium
TCTGGCAGCGAGCGGACGCCGCGCCCCGCCGGGCTTCGGCTCCATCCTGTCTAAGACGTTTGATCGAAAACTTCGATCAAACGCCCCAGAGTGGCACGAGTGCCGCGACTGGGGATGAGAGTGCCGCAAGGACGCCCAAGCAGCCTCGTGGAGATAGGCGATTGATCGATTCATCGATCAATCGCCTGCGACCTCGCAATCGAGGTACGTCAGCACCTGGAGCGCTTCGGCGATGAATTCCTTCGCCTGCTCGAGGCTTTCGAAGCGATAGGGACCGGGCCTCAGGGGATCGACCGTCATCGCGTTGACGGGATAGACGTCGCACTCGACGACGTAGTCCGAGGAGTTCTTCAAGCATCGGAGTGTGACGACCTCGCGCGAGTTGCGGCGTGCAGTGTGGGCGCTGATCGCTTCTGTACGCTGCGGCTCGTCGGCAAGCAGCGCGTCCACTTCCGCGAGGAGCGAGAATTCAGGCAGCTCGCCTGGTTCCGAAACTCGCTCAGGCTCGTTCACAGGAAGGCTGCGTTCTCGGCAGCCTGAGCGACGACCTCGCGGTCGGCGAAGCCGTCGATGTGCGTGACGATCGTCTTGTCCCGTTGTACGACGAGAAGAGCCGGTGCATCTCGGCCGTCGAAGTTCGGGACGATCTCCACGGCCGAGGCCTCGTCGGTGACGTCAACAGCCATGAAACCGACGTTGGCCTTCTTGGCTCCGGCCCGAGCTTCGCGCACAGCCTTGGCGTCGACCGTCGAGTCGGGTGCGTAGAGGACGACCACAACCACATCCCGCTTCGCCAGCTTCTTCTCGAGCTTCGTCGGCTCGGGCTCGGGTGGTGCAGGTTCGGGCTGTTGCGCAGGCTGCGGTGTCGGCTCCGGCCGGGCGCTACCGGCGTCGTTGCTGGTAGAGCTGTTCGTCATCACGAAAGCACCGGCCGCAAGACCCACGACCAGAAGGACGAGCGCCGGAAGAAGAACCTGCAGACGAACCTGGGACCGCATCTGCGATTCCTATCGGCAGCTTGGTTCACCGGCTTGATGCGAAATCGCGCCGAACGCAAAAGAAAGAGGGCGCGGTCTCCCGCGCCCTCGAATCTTCACGCGTTGCGACCTGATCTACGGACAGGCAGCTTCGGTGATTTGTGCTGACGGACCGTTCTTGCTCCAGGTCTGCCCGCCTACGCTGTCGGAGACACAGTAACTCGTTGCGGTAACCGTGCCGATCGAGAGCGTCGAGGAGACGCCGGCGTCGATCGCCTGCAGTGCCGCGAGCGTCATGCCGACATACGTGCTGTTGTCGGCGAAGAAGGTCTCCACAGCGGGAATCGCCGCGCGCACGTTGGACTGTGCCGCGGAGTCGCTCGCGCGATCCCGGAAACCGAGGTAAGACGGGACGGCAATTGCGAGCAGGATGCCGATGATGATGATCACGACTAGGAGCTCGATGAGCGTGAAACCGCCCTCTTTCTCCGAAGCCGCAATCCGGTTCTTGAGCCGTGTGATCATGAAAGGACTCCTCCTTTGGGCATACGTCGGTGGCTCAG
>CAYTCZ010000333.1:0-1531 GCA_964436315.1 uncultured Gaiellales bacterium
GCCGAACGAGGATTTCGAGGATTTCGATCGGCCGAACGAGGATTTCGAGCCCAGCTCGCGCGAGGGCGATCGCATCCCAGCTCTCAGGAACGCTCTGGCCCGACATGGGCGGGAAGAGCCAGATCAGCGGGAAGAGCCACATCGCGAGGACGAGCGAGTTTCTGCCCCACTAGCGCGCCACGAAGAGGTACGCACCGAAGAGGTGCGGACGCGACTCGATCGCCCGTTCTCGGGTCTTCGAGAGGCGGGCAAGAACCGCCGCGGGCTGGTCTTTCGATCCTGATGGGCTTTCGTTCCTGACTCGCGCTCGGATCACTGCGGTGGGGGATGTCAGATCGAGGGAGCTCGCAAAAGATCAATGAAGGGCGGTACCCATCGCTCGACAAGGAGACATCAACTCGCCTCGGTAAGGAGAACGTCAAGTGGTTGCACACCCGACAGGACAGATGACACGAGTGTTGCGCCCGCTCCAAGCGAGGGCGCAGGCTGCGCAGGGCCAGGTCGCCCTCATCACTGCCGTCTTCCTCGTCGTCTTGCTTGCGGCGGCGGCCTTCACCATCGACGTCGGCAAGTGGTACCGGGAAGACCGGGCACTGCAGGCCCGGGTCGATGCGGCCACCCTCGCCGGTGCGCAGGGGATCAAGGACGGCACCGCGACCGCGCTGGCGCTTGAGTACGCGGACAAGAACGGCGGCGGAATCACTGCCGCTGACATCTCCTTCGAGACGACCGTCGTCCCCGACGATACGATCGTCGTCTCCGCCGAGCAGCAGGTCGAGGGTTCCTTCTCGCGCGTGCTCGGGATCGCCTCGGTCGACGTCCACGCGCTGGCCAAGGCCCAGAGCGGCGTCCCCTCGGCGGCCCGCTACGTCGCCCCGATCACGGTCAACGTGAACCACCCGATGCTCCAGTGTCTCTGCTTCGGCGAGGGCTACCCGACCGAGATTGGGCTCGCCGACCTGCACAATCCCGGCAGTGCCGATGCGGCCGGGGCCTTCGCCCTGATCGAGCTCGACGGCGGCGGCGGGACGGCAGGCGAGAGCACCATGGCCTCCTGGATGGCCAGCGGCTACGACGCCTACATGCCGCTCGGGACCTACAACTCGGTGCCCTCGGCGATGTTCAACGGCAACGCGATGCAAGAGGCCTTCAACCTGCGAATCGGCGACGTCGTCCTCTTCCCCGTCTACGAAACGGTTACCTACGGCGGCTCGACCGCCGAGTTCGAGGTCGTCGCCTGGGTCGGCTTCCACATCACCGGCTCGACCGGCGGCGGCCCAAACACCCAGATCCAGGGCTACTTCGTCTCGGTCACCTGGGACGGCGTCCCCACCGACGATCCCTCGTCCGTGCCCGACCTCGGCGTCACCTCGATCAGGCTGCTCGAATAGGGAAGAGCGCGCGCGGTGCATCCAGAGGCCACCATCCCCTTCGAGCGCGAGGACGAGCGGCTGCTCGCCTGGCGACTCGGGCAGCTCATCGAGGCAGGCTACGGCTACGCCGACGCGGTCGAGGTCGCCCTGAACCTCGA
>CAYTCZ010000334.1:0-1519 GCA_964436315.1 uncultured Gaiellales bacterium
CCATGAAGGCCATCGTGGCCTCGTCCTCGTAGATCCGGTGCGCGGGGGCATCGCCAGCCACGATCCGACAGAAAGCGCAGTCGGCGGAGCCCTCGCTCACGCCGGCCATTCTGCCAGCTTCCGGAACTGGCCCCGGCAGAGGTGCCAGGGACATTCGTCTGGGCGCGCCGCCAGGTGACAGGTTGTCTCGCTCGCTCGACGGCCCGTATGCTCGTGTGAGAGCCCGCGGAGGAGAGGCCAACGGAATGTGGTTCGAGAGGATGCCTCTTGAAGACTGGTTCGACCGGCACCAGTACAACGTGGACCATGACATAGGAGAGAGCGCCGTTCACTACCTGACCATGAGCGATCTTTCGATCGATCTGAGCAGCGTCGCTCTGCGCTACGGTCACCACACCGGACGCCCCGAGTTGCGCCGATTGATCGCCGACCAGTACGAGGGCCTTACGCTGGATCACGTCGTCGTGACGACGGGAGCGAGCGAGGCGAACTTCGTCGTCGTGGGCGCCCTCCTTTCTCCCGGGGACCACATCGTCGTTGAACACCCCAACTACCCTTCCCTCTACGAGGTGCCGCGCTCGCTCGGGGCCGACGTCACCCTCCTTCGGCTCCGCTTCACCGATGGCTTCAGGCTCGACCTGGATCGCCTCGCCTCGCTCCTCCGCGCGGACACGAAGCTGGTGACCATGACCCATCCGAACAACCCGACGGGCTCGATGATCACGAGGGCGGAGCTGGAGTCATTGATCGAACTCGTCGAGTCGCGGGGAGCGTATCTCCTGTTCGACGAGACGTACCGTGACATGCACCCCGATCCGCTGCCTCCCGCTGCCTCACTGAGTGATCGCGCGGTGAGCATCTCGACGATGTCGAAGGTCTACGGCCTACCTGGTCTCCGCATCGGGTGGCTCGCCACGAGGGACGCCGCGCTCCTCAAGGCGGTGCTCGCCATACGAGAACAGACGACCATCACGAACAACGCATTGGGTGAGGAGATCGCCATCCGGGTTCTGGGTGAGCGGGACCAGTATGTGAGTCGGGCTCGTGCGCATATCAGCGCGAACAAGACACTGGCCTCGGACTGGATCGACTCCCGTGACGATCTCGAATGGGTGGTTCCCGAAGGCGGAGTCGTTGGGTTGCCGAGGTTGGTGGACCACCTGGACCTGGATCCGGAGACACTGTACGAGACCCTCGTCGCGAAGTACCGAACGTTCACCGTCCCCGGGCGTTGCTTCGAGATCGACAATCGGCACTTTCGCCTTGGTTTTGGTTCCACTCTGGCTGACCTGCGCGAAGGGCTGGAAAGACTTGGTCGCGCCATCGGCGACCTCGCGGGTGGCGCCGGACTCGACAGCCCTCCGACCGAAAGCGTGGGCCGGACCTCGCCCCGAACTCGTTGAGGGATGACTGACCGCGCTTCTGTTCGAAGCAACCCGAGCAGGTGGACCCTCTCCGACCGCGGGGAGGGGGCCTAGGCCGTGCTCGTCCGGGCCAGGGTCAACGGCGAGTGGCGCGA